>NZ_QTPW01000016.1:0-152869 GCF_003857965.1 Burkholderia sp. Bp9031 | reverse complement strand
GTAGATCTCGGCTTTCGGCTTGCCCGGCATGATCGTGCAGAGGAAGTCCACATACGCGGACGGCACGCCCATGTCGACGAGGAAGTACGAGTGCGAGAAGCTGAAGATGATCTGCAGCAGGTCGCGGCGCAGCAGCACCGTGTCGAGCGCGAGCAGGCCGGGGCGCACGTGCCGGATCGGCACCGCGAACGGCAGCACGCGATCGGCGTTGATGATGCGGCCGACGATGTACGCGCTCTTGTTGCGGAAGAACAGCGACGAGAGCACATGGATCTGGAAATTCGGCGCTTCTTCGAACTGGCCGAATTCGTCCGTGATCGCCTGCATCACGCAGCCGGTGTCGCGCGTGAGGTCCTCGAACGGCGGCTCGAGCTGGAAGTTCGTGACGATGCGCTCGAGCGTGGCCGCGAGCCCGTCGGTGCCCGGATAGTACGCGCGATAGGTCGGCTTCGCCGCCGGCTCGTCGTTCTCGAGGTATTCGGTCGAGATCGCGGGCCGCACGAAGATGAAATCGTTGCTGAAATACGAGCGGTGCAGGATCTTGCAGCACACCGAATTGAAGAACGTTTCCGCGCACTCGGGCTGGCGGTGCGACGTGAGCAGGCCGATGTAATGCAGCTTGATCTGCTGCCACACCTCGTCGTCGATGTTCTCCGCGTCGTATTCGTCCTCCAGCACCTCGACGCATTCCTGCACGCGATCGTCGTACGACGTGATCCGCTCGCGCGCCAGCCGCTGCAACCCGTGCCAGTCGGTGCGCTCGTATAGCGTCTTCGCCTCGACCGCGGCTTCCCGGAAGATCCGGTAGTGGCGGTCGAAGTATTCGAGCATCGTCTGCGCGACGTCGAAACCGATCTGTGACGACAGCAGTTTGGGGAAGTGATTCATCGCGTGCAGGCTCGTTCGAGAGGGACTGTAAGCACTCGCCATTCTAGCGCCCAAGTCGGCGTTTCAATGACTTTCGGGGTTTGGCACCGAGTGCCGTCAATGCGCGGGTTGTTCACCGTTGCATGCCGTTCGGTGCATCTTCGCGTAAAGATATGGGTACGGAACCGATTCTGACACGAACTTTTTTTGACCGACCGATGCCTGCCGGGCACGCGCTTCGCGCGACGGCGATAGAATCGACGCGATGCCCGCCGCGGCCTGCCGCCCGCGCGCTTGCGCATCCGCACGCGCGCCCGCATTTGCACCGGCATTTGCACCGATAACGACGAGACACCCCACCGATGAACGCACTGGAACACCAACTCGACTATCCCTTCGCCGACACGCTGCCCGCCGCGGGCGACACGTTCGAGGTCGCGCCCGGCGTGCGCTGGCTGCGCATGCCGCTGCCGTTTTCGCTCGATCACATCAACCTCTGGCTGCTGCGCGACGAGATCGACGGACAGGCCGGCTGGACGATCGTCGACTGCGGGATCTCGTCGGACGCAATCCGTACGCACTGGGAACAGATCTTCGACCGGCATCTCGACGGGCTGCCGGTGCTGCGCGTGCTCGTCACGCACTGCCACCCCGATCACTTCGGCTTGGCGAACTGGCTGTGCGAAGGCGGCGACCAGGGCCGCTGGAACGTGCGGCTGTGGATGACGCTCGGCGAATACATGTTCGGCTGCCTGATGGCGGCCGGCAACGGCTCGAACGCCGGCGGCGCGGCCGCGGCCGATCACTTCGCGCGCCACGGCCTGACCGACCCGGTCGCGCTCGACAAGCTGCGCAGCCGCCGCAGCTACTACTCGGATCTCGTGCCGGCCGTGCCGCCGCGCTACCGGCGCCTGCGCGAAGGCGACGCGGTGACGATCGGCGCGCGCACGTGGCGCGTCGTCACCGGCTACGGCCATTCGCCTGAGCATTGCGCGCTCTACAGCGAAGCGGACGGCGTGCTGATCTCCGGCGACATGGTGCTGCCGCGCATCTCGACCAACGTATCCGTATTCGATCTCGAACCGGAGGCGAACCCGCTCGCGCTGTACCTGGAATCGCTCGGCCGCTACGAGACGATGGCGCCCGACACGCTCGTGCTGCCGTCGCACGGCAAGCCGTTCCGCGGCGTGCGCACGCGCATCGCGCAACTGCGCGCGCACCACGACGCGCGGCTCGACGAAGTGCGTACCGCGTGCGCGGAAAAGCCGGCCAGCGCGGCCGACATCGTGCCGATCATGTTCCGCCGCCGCGAGCTCGACATCCATCAGATGACGTTCGCGCTCGGCGAGGCGCTCGCCCACCTGAACCTGCTGTGGCTGGCGGGCGAGCTCGTGCGCGAGCAGGGCGACGACGGCGTGATTCGCTACGCGCGGGCCTGACCGCTCCAGCCGCCGAGTGCGCGACGGAGCATCGCCGTCGTTTCCGTTTCAATCACCCCGTACGCCACGATTCATGCCACGCAATGTCAGTCTCTCCGACCTCATCACGCTCTCGGCGATCCGGGCGCTGACCGACGCGAAATCCTTCGAGCGCGGTCGAGCCTACTATCGCGATGGCGCGATGGCGCGGTTTCGCGGCTGATCGAGCGCGACGGCGAGCTGTCGGCGGCCGTGCGCGGCACGTATCGCTATCACGTCGAATTCGCGGTCGGCAACGACGATATGCTGCACTATGCATGCAATTGCCCGGTCGGTGACGACGGAGCGTTTTGCAAGCATGCGGTGGCGGTTGCGTTGTCATGGCTGGAGAACAGCGGCGACGAGGTTTTCCACGACGAGGAACGCGAGCCCGCGCGGCCGCGGCGCAAGCGCAAGCGCAAGACGCACGCGGAGTTGATTCGCGACCACCTGGAGACGCTCGACGAGCAGGCGCTGCGCCGCTGGCTGCTCGACGTGGCCGCGCGCGACCGATCGTTGCGCGACAGGCTGCTGTTCGACGCGCGTGCGGCGCAGGCCGGTGACATCACGAGTCTGCGCGCCGCCGTCCGGCAAATGGCCCGCGTGTCGCGGCCGCTCGGCTGGAGCGAGGCGCACGTGTTTGGAGAACAGCTGTTCGAGCTCGCGGACATGCTGCGGCAGCAGCTGGCCGGTCCCCATGCCGCGCGGGTCGTCGAACTGGCCGAACTCGCGATTGCCGACGCGGAAGCGAGCCTCGAACAGATCGATGACTCGGACGGCAGCGTTGCACCTGGAATCGGCGAATTGGCTGCGCTGCACCTCGATGCATGCCTTCAGACACGGCCGGATCCGGTGAAGCTGGCGGACCGACTGTTTCGCCTGCAGACCGCCGGCCAGTGGGATACGTTCAGCGATGTACTGCCGGCCTACACGGAGGTGCTGGGCGACGCGGGATTGGGCCGCTATCGGGAGCGCGTCGAGGAAAGTTGGGCCGTGCTGCCCGCGCGGCCGCTGAACAAGCGCGACGAGTACGCGCATAACATGGTGCGCCACAATCTCGAGCATGCGATGGAGGCGCTCGCGAAACACGACGGCGACGTCGACGCGCTGATACACATCTGGTCACGGGACTTATCGGCGTCGTACCGGTATGCGCAGATCGCGGAACTGTGCGCGGAGCACGGACGTTTCGACGAAGGGCTGGCGTGGGCCGAACGCGGAATGCGCGAGATGAAGGACCGGCACGACGATCGGCTGATGGGCTTCTGCATCGACGAGCATTTGCGGCGGCGCGCGTTCGATCGGGCGGACGCACTCGCATGGGAGCGCTTCGCGGTTCATCCGACGGCCGACGCATTCCATGCATTGATGAAGGTTGCAAAGCGGACGAAACGAGACGCTACCGTGAAGGCATGCGCGATTTCCCATCTGCAGTCTCTTGCCCGCAAGCGCGAAGCGCCGGGGGAGGCCGGCACCGGTGCGCGGCGCTGGGAGCCGTCGCCGCGCACCGAGTTGGTGAAACTCTTGCTCGCGGAGCGGGACGACGACGCAGCGTGGGACGCGTTTCAGGGCGGCCCGGTCGAAACCCTCGTGTGGCCGACGGTGGCCGCTACGCGGGCGAGGACGCATCCTGAGGACGCGATCGCGCTGTATCACCGATATCTGCCGTTCGCGCTCGGCCATGGCGCGGGTAGTGCGCGATACGACGAGGCGTTCGGCGTCGTGCGCGAAATTTGCGCGCTGCGGGCTGCGCATCGCCAGCAGGCGGTATTCGACGTCGAACTCGAAGAGATTCGCAAGACCTACCGTGCGAAGCGCAATTTCATCAAGCTGCTCGAGAAGCTCCGCGCGTGATCCGGCTGACAAGGAGAGGGGGCATGGAAATGCATATCGATCTGCAGGCAGTCGACGATGCCGTGCTCGCGCTCTTGCATTTGACGCTGCATGACGGCAATCGCGCATGGAAAAGCTTTGATTGGGACGTGCTGAATCGGTTGCACCAGCGCGGTCTGATCGGCGACCCGATCAACAAGACGAAATCCATCATCCTGACGGATGAAGGCTTGCGGGAAGCGGCGCGGCTCTTCAGGCAGCAATTCGTCGATTCGGGCGGCGCGCGAACGGAGGAGCGATCGTAAGCGCCAATCACGCGACGGGTTCGTCACGCCACCCGTCGCGCTGCCTTTGGGAAACGTGATGCAGCGCGACGCGCGGGCCGCAAGCGACGGGCGAGCGTGCCGTCGCTTGCGCGCCATGCGCGGTTACTGCACGGAGACGGCCGTGAAGTTCTGGCGGCCGAACGGGCTGACGCGATAGCCGCTCACGTTCGCTCGCGTGAGCGCCGCCGCGGTCGGGTAGCCGAGCGGAATCCACAGCGCCTGATCATGGATGATCTTCTGTGCCGATTCATACAGCTTCGCGCGCTTGCCCTGGTCGGCGGTCGACTTGCCGTCGGCGATCAGCTTGTCGAGCTGCGCGTCGCAAAAGCGCGCGAAGTTGATGCCCGACTTCACCGCGTTGCAGCTGAACAGCGGCGACAGGTAGTTATCCGGATCACCGTTGTCGCCGGCCCAGCCCATGAACAGCATGTCATGCTGGCCGAGCTTCGCCTGCTTGATCAGCTCGCCCCATTCGATCACCTTCACCTCGGCCTTCACGCCGATCTTCGCGAGGTCGGCCTGCAGCAGTTCCGCGCCGGCCTTCGGGTTCGGGTTCAGCACGCTGCCCGTCGGGCGCGTCCAGATCGTCGTCGAGAAGCCGTTCGGGAAACCGGCCTGCGCGAGCAGTTGCTTCGCCTTCGCGGGATCGTACGCATACGGCGCGATATCCTTCGCGTAGCTCCACGTGTTCGGCGGATACGGGTTGTTCGCGGCCGTCGCCGTGTTGTCGAACACGACCTTCAGGTAGGTCGCGCGATCGAACGCGAAGTTCAGCGCCTCGCGCACCTTCTCGTTGTCGAGCGGTTTCTTCTGCGTGTTCAGCGCGACGAATGCGGTCATGAACGCGGGCGTCTGCACGACCTTCAGCGCGCTTTCGCCCTTCGCGGCGAGCACGTCCTGCGGCTTCGGCGACAGCGCGATCTGGCATTCGCCGGCCTTTACCTTCTGCATGCGCACCGACGGGTCGGGCGTGATCGCGTAGATCAGCCGGTCGACCTTCGGCTTCGTGCCCCAGTAGGTCGGGTTCACGTCGTAGCGGATCAGCGCGTCCTTCGTGTAGCTCTTCAGCACGAACGGGCCGGTGCCGATCGGCTTCGCGTTCAGGTCGACCTGCTTGCCGGCCTTCAGCAGCTGGTCCGCGTATTCGGCCGAGTAGATCGACGCGAAGCCCATCGTCAGGATCGGCACGAACGTCGCGTTCGGCTCGTTCAGCACGAACTTCACCGTGTTGTCGTCGACTTTCGTGACCGACTTCACCAGCTTCACGAGGCCCATCGACTGCGCGTGCGGAAAGCCGCTCGCGCCGGCCACCTTGTGCCACGGGTTCGCATCGTCGAGCATCCGCGAGAACGTGAACACGACGTCGTCCGCGTTCAGCGAGCGGCCCGGCTTGAAGTAGTCGGTGGTCTGGAACGCGACGTTCGGGCGCAGGTGGAACGTGTACGTGAGGCCGTCGGCGCTTGCCTCCCATTTGTCGGCGAGCGCGGGCACGACCTTCTTCGCGGCTTCGTCGTACGACACGAGCGTGTTGAAGATCACGTCGGCCGATGCGTTGGTGGTGACCAGCGAGTTGTACTGCACGACGTCGAAGCCGTCCGGGCTCGATTCCGTGCAGACGGTGAGCGGCTTGGCGACGACGAGGCCGGGAGCGGCGAGGGCGGCGGCGAGCGCAGCCGCGGCGAACAGCTTGACGTGCATGGGTTCTCCCACTGACTTGTGATTTATGCCGGGTGTCGGGTGCGGGCGCGGCCCGGTAGGGGACGGGGCAGGCGCGGCTGGCGAATAGGATACCGTCAAAGCGAGCGGCACGTGGAAAAAGGCGCCGGAACACAGTGAATTGAGCGATAAACGGCTGCGTTCGCGACGGAATGCGTGCTGGGGCGGCAGTGGCGCGAGGGACGGCGGCGACGGAGGTCGGACGGCGGGCGGTTGTGAAGGCAGCGGGGGCAACGCGCATCGGCGGGCGCGATGGCTTGGCAGGGCAGCCGCAACAGCGACGCGCGGCGAGTGGCGAGGGGCGAGTGGCGAGGGGCGAGGGGGCGGCTGAAACGAAGAAAACCGTGCGGCTGCGACGCGGATGAAGCACGGGCCCGGCGCGAGAAGCGCGCCGGACGCCCGGCGAACTCAGTGCGCGCCGGCCTTCGGCTTGCGCGGCGCCTTCTCGAACAGGCGGTCGTAGAGCCAGCGCGGCAGCACGTGCAGCACCTTCGCGACGACGCCCATCTGCCACGGAATCACGCGGAACGCGTGCTGCCGCGCAATCGCACGCGCGGCGCGGGCCGCGAAGCGGTCGGCGTCCATCAGGAACGGCATCCGGTACGGGTTGTGCGCGGTCATCGGCGTGCGGATGTAGCCGGGCGCGATCGTCACGACGCCGACGCCGGCCGGGCGCAGTTCGACGCGCAGCGCCTCGAGATACTTGATCGCGGCCGATTTCGACGCGCTGTACGCGCCGGAACCGGGCAGCCCGCGCACGCCGGCGACGCTCGCGACGCCGACCAGCGTGCCGTGGCGCGCGGCCGTCATCGGGCCGACGAACGGCTCGAATGTCGCGACCATCCCGTAGTAGTTGATGTCCATCACGTCACGGAACGTGGCGAGATCACCCTGGCCCGTGACGGCGCCCTGGCTGATGCCCGCGTTCGCGATCACGACGTCGGGGCAGCCGTGCGCGGCGATGAACGACGCGGCGGCTGTGGCCAGCGCATCGGCGTCGCGCACGTCGGCGGAATAGATGGAGATGGACAGCTTGGGGAAGCGCCGCGCGAACGCATCGAGCGCATCGGTGCGGCGCGCGACGAGGGCGAGCGTGGCGCCCTGGCGGGCGTATTCCTCGGCCATCGCGAGGCCGAGGCCGCTCGACGCGCCGGTGATGAAGACCTTCAGCGGAGTAGTCATGCCGGCGCGGGGGCGGGGGTCAGAGCTTCTTGTCCTGAACCTGCTTCACGAGGTAGTCGAGCACCTGAGCGGTGCCCGCGATGCTGTTCGTGTAAGCCGGGCCCGTCTTGTACTTGCCCTGGACGATGACCGTCGGCACGCCGTCGATCGCGTAGTTCTTCAGCAGCTCGGCCGATTGCTTCACCTGGCCCTGAACGCTGAACGAGTTGTACGCGTCCATGAACTGCTTCTTGTCGACGCCCTGCGTCGCCAGGAAGTCGGCCTGCGCCTGCGGCGTCAGCAGGTAGTTCTTCTGCTTGTGGATCGCGTTGAAGATCGCCGGCGTGACCTTCTCCGAGATGCCGAGCGCGGACACTGCGTAGTACAGCTTCGAGTGCGGGATGAAATCATCGCGGAAGGCGACCGGCACGCGCTTGAAGTCGATGTTGTTGCCCTGCTTCTTCACCCAGGCCTCGATCGTCGGCTCGAATTCGTAGCAGTGCGGGCAGCCGTACCAGAAGAATTCGATGACCTCGACCTTGCCGGCCGGCGCGGACACCGGCTGCGGCGACTTCATCACCTCGAAGTCCTTGCCGGACACCGGTGCGGCAGGCGACGCCTGGGCGAAGCCGGCAGCGGCCAGGCCCAGGGACAGAAGGAGCGTGCTAAGCAGTTTTTTCATGTTGTAGACGTCGAATCAGTTGCTCGGGTTACGAAACGTAACGGGTTCTGCGTGGGCGCGGCCGGTTGCTTACTGCTTCGTGAAACGGATCACCGCCGTGTCGACACCTGCATCGGACAGGCGCTGACGGGCCGAGTTCATATCCTCGAATTTCGAGAACGGGCCGACGCGCACGCGGAAATAGGTCACACCGCTGACATCGCGCTTCGACACCTTCGACTCGAAGCCCTGGAAGCCGAGGCGCGCGCGCTGCTGCTCGGCGTCGCCTTCCGTTTTGTACGCGCCGACCTGCAGGAAGTAGCCGGTGTTCGCATCGTTCGCGGTCGGCGGCTTCGCTGCCGCGGCGGACGTCGCGGACGGCGACTGCTTCGGCGTGTTCATGGCCAGTTGCTGTTGCTGCTGTTTCTGCGCGGCAGCCTGCTGCGCCTGCTTCTGCGCGGCGAAGCGCGCGAGGTCGTCCTCGCCGCCTTGCTGCTGTTGCTGCGCCTGTTGCGTCTTCTTCGGCGGCGGCGTGTTGTCGGCCGGCTTCGGCGCGACGGCGACGCCGTTGCCCGACGACGCATTGTTCGATGCGGTGGTGTTGCTCGAGCCGCTGGAGCCGTTCGCGTTGCCCGACGGCGGCACTTCGACGATCTGCGGTTCGGGCAGCAGGCCGCCCTGGGTCTGGTTCGCGGCCTGGCCGGGCGCGGTATTGGGCGGCGCGGGCTGCGCGGCCTGCGGCACCGGCTGGCCGGGCGTCTTGCCCTGCAGCGCACGGTTCGGGTCGAACTGCTGCGGCTGGCTCGCGCCGTTGTCGGCCGGCGGCGGCGCGACCTTCGACACGAACGGCGACGGCGAACGCGTGATGTAGAGCGCCACCACCACCGCGATCGCGAGGCCGACGATCAGGCCCAGCACGATTCCAAGAAATGTCCCTCCGGCTTGTTTCGATTGCTTCGAAGTTCGGCGTGGTTGTGCCATTGCTTGAGTCACCTGCAAAAAGAATCGTGAAAAGGCCGCGACGGGCATCCGGCGGCGGGCACCCGAAGGCAGGCGCGCCTGCCGCGGCCATTCGTTGCCCGGTCCGGGCCGCTTACATCTTGGCGGGCGCGGACACCCCGAGCACCGCCAGACCATTCTCGAGCACCTGCCGGGTCGCGGCGAGGAGCGCGGCGCGCGCATTGCGCGGCGCTTCGTCGTCGACCAGCACGCGCTCCGCATTGTAGAACGAGTGGAATTCACCAGCGAGATCGCGCAGGTAGAACGCAACCGCGTGCGGCGCGAGTTCGTTCGCCGCGTGCGTGAGCATGTCCGGATACTCGGCGAGCTTCTGCATCAGCGACACGGCCTGCGGGCTCGTGAGCTGCGACAGGTCGGCACCCGGCAGCTGCGCGGCCTCGACGTTGTAGCGCGACTTCAGTTCGTTGAGCACCGAGCAGATCCGTGCATGCGCGTACTGTACGTAATAGACCGGGTTCTCGTCGTTCTGTTTCAGCGCGAGGTCGATGTCGAACACGAATTCGGTGTCGGCCTTGCGGGAGATCAGGAAGAACCGGACCGCGTCGCGGCCGCGCGTGATGGTCGCCTCGTCGATCAGGTCGGGGGCCGCTTCCTGGCCCGGCACCGCGCCGCCCGACCATTCGATCAGGTCGCGCACCGTCACGTAGCTGCCTGCGCGCTTCGACAGCTTCACTTCCTGGCCGTCGCGCATCACGGTGACCATCTTGTGCAGCACGTAGTCGGGATAGCCCTTCGGGATGCCGATGTGCAGGCCCTGCAGGCCCGCGCGCACGCGCGCGATCGTGCCGTGGTGGTCCGAGCCCTGGATGTTGATCACCTGCGTGAAGCCGCGCTCCCATTTCGTCACGTGATACGCGACGTCCGGCACGAAGTACGTGTACGTGCCGTCCGACTTGCGCATCACGCGATCCTTGTCGTCGCCTTCGTCGGTCGTGCGCAGCCACAGCGCGCCGTCCTGCTCGTAGGTCATGCCGGCCTTGATCAGCGCGTCGACAGTCTTCTCGACCCGGCCTTCGCTGTACAGCGACGACTCGAGGTAGTACTGGTCGAATTTCACGCCGAACGCCTGCAGGTCCATGTCCTGCTCGTGACGCAGGTACGCGACCGCGAACTTGCGGATCGCATCGAGATCCTCGATGTCGCCCGCGCCGGTGACCGGCTCGCCGTCCTTGGCCGCCACCGTTTCGCGGTTCAGGTAGTCGCGTGCGATGTCGGCGATGTATTCGCCGTTGTATGCGGCTTCCGGCCAGCCCGCGTCGCCCGGCTTCAGGCCGCGCGCGCGCGCCTGCGTCGAGATCGCGAGGTTGCCGATCTGCACGCCCGCGTCGTTGTAGTAGAACTCGCGATGCACCGCGTAGCCCTGGCTCGCGATCACGTTCGCGAGCACGTCGCCGAGCGCCGCCTGGCGGCCGTGGCCGACGTGCAGCGGGCCGGTCGGGTTGGCCGACACGAATTCGAGCAGCACCTGCTTGCCCTTTTCGCGATCCGACGTGCCGAACGCGCGGCCCTGGTCGAACACGGCGGCGATCACCGCCTGCTTCGCGGCGGCCGTCAGGCGCAGGTTGATGAAGCCGGGGCCGGCGATTTCGGCCGCGTCAACGAGGCCTTGCGCGGCCGGCTGGGCCGTGAGGGCGGCGACGATCTTCTCGGCGAGCTGGCGCGGGTTCGCGCCGAGCGGCTTGGCGAGCTGCATCGCGACGTTGCACGCGACGTCGCCGTGCGCGGCGACCTTCGGGCGCTCCAGCGTGATGGCCGGGGCGACGAACGCTGCGTCGGCGCCTTTCAGCGCGTGTGCGACCTGCGTGACGCTATCCGCGAGCAGGGCTTCGAGGGTCTGTTTGTGTGCTGGCAGCATGCTGGTAGAAGGCTTCGTTGGTGGCGGCCGGAAACGCCGGCCGGCCGGCGCGCTTTTTAAGCGCGCGTTTCAGGGATCGCAGAATTTTAACAGGTGCTAATATGCCGCTCAGGCGCCCCGCGTCCGCGAGGCCGGACGCCGGTCTGCCGGCGTCCCCCAACCGCGCCGCGCAGGCACAACAAGATGAAAAGGGAATTGTCATGATTACGTTCAAGAGCAAGGCGGCACAGGATCTCGACGTGCTGAAGGATTTCGCCGTATACGTGCTGGGCCTCGTCGGCAAGCAGCTGGGCGAGCGCGGTGTCATTACGCACGACGAACTGGACCACGCGATCGCGAAGCTGGAAGGCGCCGTCGCGCAGGCGAAGCAGGAGCGTGCCGAGCACGCCGGCCATTTCCACGAGGATGACGCCGAACACGCGCACCACGAAGTGCCGCCGAGCCTGGCGCAGCGCGTCGCACCCTTCCTCACGATGCTGCGCGAAGCGAAGGCCGGCGAGGCCGACGTGCACTGGGGGTTCTGAGCTTCGTTGCCCGGCCGACGCAGATCGCAAGCTTGCAAAGGCAAACGAAAAAGCCCGCTCGATGCGGGCTTTTTTATTTTGTCTGATCAAAAAGGCGGCAGGCCGCAGCTCCGGGATCAGAGTTGCGGTGCGAGCGCGCGGCGCGCGTCGTCGAGCGACAGCGCCATCCGCTGCGCATAGTCCTCGAGCTGATCCTGCCCGATTTTGCCGACCGAGAAATACCGGCTGTCCGGATGCGCGAGATAGAAGCCCGACACGCTCGCGGCCGGCAGCATCGCCAGCGAATCGGTTACGCTCATCCCGATCTCGTCCGCGTGCAGCGCATCGAACATGTCGCGCTTCACCAGGTGGTCGGGGCAGGCCGGGTAGCCGGGCGCCGGGCGGATGCCCGCGTACTTTTCCGCGATCAGCGCATCGTTGTCGAGCGTCTCGCCGCTCGCGTAGCCCCACAGCTCGCGCCGCACGCGCGCGTGCATCGCTTCGGCGAACGCTTCCGCGAAGCGGTCCGCGAGCGCCTTCAGCATGATCGCGCTGTAGTCGTCGTGGTCGGCTTCGAACTGTTTTTCCTTCACGTCGACGCCCAAGCCGGCCGTGACCGCGAACATCCCGATGTAGTCGGCGATGCCCGATTCCTTTGGTGCGATGAAGTCGGCGAGCGAGCGGTTCGGGCGCATCACGCCGTCGACCACCGGGCGCACGCTCTGCTGGCGCAGATTGCGCCACGTGAGCAGCACTTCCGAGCGAGAGTCGTCGGTGTAGATCTCGATGTCGTCGTCGTTGACCGTGTTCGCCGGCAGCAGCGAAATCACGCCGTTCGCGGTCAGCCAGCGGCCCTGGATCAGGCGCGCGAGCATCGACTTCGCGTCGGAGAACACGCGCCGCGCCGATTCGCCGACGATCTCGTCGTTCAGGATCGCCGGGTACGGACCCGCGAGATCCCAGGTCTGGAAGAACGGGCCCCAGTCGATGTAGTTCGCGAGCTCGTTCAGGTCGTAGTTCTTGAACACGCGGCGGCCGATGAACTTCGGCTTCACGGGCTGGTAGCTCGCCCAGTCGACCTTCGTCTTGTTCGCACGCGCCTCGGCGAGCGTGACCATCGGCTGCGCCTTGCGGTTCGCGTGCTGGTCGCGGATCCGTTCGTAATCGGACTTCAGCTCGTCGAGGTACTTCGCCGCGCCTTCGTCAGACAGCAGGTTCGATGCGACCGACACCGAGCGCGATGCGTCCGGCACGTAGACGACCGGGCCTTCGTAGTGCGGTGCGATCTTCACGGCCGTGTGCACGCGCGAGGTCGTCGCGCCGCCGATCAGGAGCGGGATCTTCTTCACGCGGAAGTAGTCGTCGCGCTGCATTTCGGACGCGACGTACGCCATTTCCTCGAGGCTCGGCGTAATGAGGCCCGACAGCCCGATGATGTCCGCGCCCTCGACCTTCGCCTTCGCGAGGATCTCGTTGCACGGGACCATCACGCCCATGTTGACCACTTCGAAGTTGTTGCACTGGAGCACGACCGACACGATGTTCTTGCCGATGTCGTGCACGTCGCCCTTCACGGTCGCGATGACGATCTTGCCCTTCGCGCGCACGTCGCCGCCCGCTTCCGCGAGCAGGCGCTTTTCTTCCTCGATGAACGGGATCAGGTGCGCGACCGCCTGCTTCATCACGCGCGCCGACTTCACGACCTGCGGCAGGAACATCTTGCCCTGGCCGAACAGGTCGCCGACGATGTTCATCCCGTCCATCAGCGGGCCTTCGATCACGTTGATCGGGCGGCCGCCGGCCGCGGCGATCTTCGCGCGCACCTCTTCCGTATCCTCGACGATGAAGTTCGTGATGCCGTGCACGAGCGCGTGCGAGAGCCGCTTCTCGACCGGCTGGTTGCGCCACTCGAGGTTCTCTTCCTTCTTCGCGCCACCCGCCTTGAACTTGTCGGCGATTTCGAGGAGCCGGTCGGTGGAATCGTCGCGGCGGTTCAGGATCACGTCCTCGACGCGCTCGCGCAGCTCCGCGTCGAGGTCGGCGTACACGCCGAGCTGGCCCGCGTTCACGATGCCCATATCCATCCCCGCCTGGATCGCGTGGTACAGGAACACGGTGTGGATCGCCTCGCGCACCGGGTCGTTGCCGCGGAACGAGAACGATACGTTCGACACGCCGCCGCTCACCTTCGCGTACGGCAGGTTCTGCTTGATCCAGCGGGTCGCCTCGATGAAGTCGACCGCGTAGTTGTTGTGCTCCTCGATGCCGGTCGCGACCGCGAAGATGTTCGGGTCGAAGATGATGTCTTCCGGCGGGAAGCCGACTTCGTTCACGAGGAAGTCGTACGAGCGCTTGCAGATCTCGGTCTTGCGCGCGTAGGTATCGGCCTGGCCCGTCTCGTCGAACGCCATCACGACCGCGGCCGCGCCGTAGCGGCGGATCAGGTTCGCGTGGTGGCGGAACGCTTCCTCGCCTTCCTTCAGCGAGATCGAGTTCACGATCGCCTTGCCCTGCACGCACTTGAGGCCGGCCTCGATCACGTCCCACTTCGACGAGTCGATCATGATCGGCACGCGCGCGATGTCAGGCTCGGAGGCGATCAGGTTCAGGAAGCGCACCATCGCCGCCTTCGAATCGAGCATCGCCTCGTCCATGTTGATGTCGATCACCTGCGCGCCGTTCTCGACCTGCTGGCGCGCGACGGCGAGCGCCTCGTCGAACTGGCCGTTGAGGATCATCCGCGCGAACGCCTTCGAGCCGGTGACGTTGGTGCGTTCACCGACGTTGATGAAGAGCGTCCCGGACGTGACGTTGAACGGCTCGAGGCCGGCAAGGCGCATCATGTGATCGGTCATGGCGGTGCGAATTCGTGTGAGGTAGGGCGGGCGTTGGGGCGGTCGGTCAGGCGGCGTCGCTGTACTGGCTCGGCCAGCGGCGCGGTTTCACGTCGGCGAGCGCCTTCGCGATCTCGGCGATGTGCTCGGGCGTCGTGCCGCAGCAGCCGCCCGCGAGGTTCACGAGCCCGGCTTGCGCGAATTCCTTCAAGAGGCCCGACGTGACGTCCGGCGTCTCGTCGAAACCGGTGTCGCTCATCGGGTTCGGCAGGCCCGCGTTCGGGTAGCACGACACGTAGGTGTCGCACAGCTTCGCGAGCTCGGCGATGTACGGGCGCATCAGCGCCGCGCCGAGCGCGCAGTTCAGGCCGAACGTGAGCGGCTTCGCGTGGCGCAGCGAATTCCAGAACGCCTCGACCGTCTGGCCCGACAGGATGCGGCCCGAGGCGTCGGTCACGGTGCCCGAGATCATGATCGGCAGGCGCTCGCCGGTGTCCTCGAACAGCTCGTCGAGCGCGAAGAGCGCGGCCTTCGCGTTCAGCGTGTCGAAGATCGTCTCGACGAGGAACAGGTCGACGCCGCCGTCGAGCAACGCCTTCGCCTGCTGGTAATACGCGTCGCGCAGCTCGTCGAACGTGACGTTGCGCGCGCCCGGGTCGTTGACGTCCGGCGAGATGCTCGCCGTCTTCGGCGTCGGCCCGATCGCGCCCGCGACGAAGCGCGGTTTGTCAGGCGTCGCGTAGCGGGCGGCCGATTCGCGCGCGAGCCGCGCCGATTCGACGTTCATCTCGACGACGAGGTCTTCCATCCCGTAGTCGGCCTGCGCGACCGTCGTCGCGCCGAACGTGTTGGTTTCGACGATGTCCGCGCCGGCCGCGAAGTACTGGTCGTGGATTTCGCTGATGATCTGCGGCTGCGTGAGCGACAGCAGCTCGTTGTTGCCCTTGATGTCGCGCGGGAAGTCCTTGAAGCGCTCGCCGCGATACGCGGCCTCGTCGAGCTTGTAGCGCTGGATCATCGTGCCCATCGCGCCATCGAGGATCAGGATGCGCGATTTCAGCAGCGCGGGCAGTTCGGCGCCGCGCGTGTAGGACGCGTCGAGCGGGGCGGGAGCGGCGAGAGGAGTCGCAGACATGGCGGAAGACCGGCGAAGACGGGAAAACCGCCATTGTAGCCGGTGCGCCGGTGCGCCGCCCGGCCTCGCGCGGGGCGGGCAGCGGTGCCGGCGCGAGGCGGGCGGGCGAGCGTTGTCCGCACCACGAAGGCGCGCCCGGCCGTGCACGGGCCGCACCAAACGAAAACCCCCGCCCGGCGAACCGGACGGGGGCTTGGATCGGAGTGCTCGCGGGGCCGCGCCAGCGCGCGGCGAATGGCCCGGCGATGCGCCGGGCCGGGCGTCGTCAGTGCAGGACGACGGGCATCATCATCAGGCTGTCGAACTGTCCGAGGAATTCATCCACCTCGTCGAGCGACGGTTCATCCTCGATCAGCTGTTTCACGTGCGCACGGAATCGCTCGGCGAGCTCGCCATCGATGAAGATCTCGCGCTGCGCGTTCTTGTCGACGATTTCGTATCCGCCGGCATTCATCAGATGGTGGCCGGCCTGCGGCGCAAATTCGACGACGCAGTAGTTGGGGCTGTTGTAGATCATTTGCATGGCGGCACTCCTCTTCGCAGTGGCATCTGGCCTTGTTGTCCCGTAGGTGGGGCAGGCCTTGCCGGTTTCAAGGGGCTTGCGCTGCACACCCCGTTCTCCCGTTTGCGTGGGGTGTATCGGGTTAGAAGCCGATGTCTATCAAACGTTTCTTATTGTGATCCGGTGTACCGAAATAGTTGTTAAAAATAGTTGTTAAAGAGTGTCATCGGCCATTTTGGCAGAAGCTTTAATCGGTCGAAATTGCCGATTTGCCGATCGTCACGGCGCGGACGGCGACGATGCCGGCGGTGCAGCCGCGGGCACGGACGGTTGCACGTCGGCCGGTTGTGCAGGTTGTGCCGGTTGTGCCGACTCGGCGGCCGGTGCGACGGCAGCTGGCGCGCTGGCGGGCGTGTTGGTTGCGCCTTCGCCTTCGGTCGCGCCGTCGGCCGGTGCGTTCGGCGGAGCGAGCCGGCCGTGCCACAGCAGCTCGATCTGCGCGCCGCTCGGTTCCGTCTGCACGAGCCGCGCGGGCAGCCAGCCGAGCGACGGCGCGAGCCACATGTCGATGCGGCGCGTGTCGCCGTCGCGACGCGGCAGCCGCATGAAATGGCGTGCGCGGACGATGCCGGCCTGCGTTTGCACGTCCTCGTCGCCGATCACCGTGATCGGCCAGGTCTCGCCGCTGTTGTTGTCGATCACGAAGAACTGTTGCGTGACGCCCGGCTTGTATGCGGACGGATTGCCGCGCAAGAGCCCCGACAACTGCATCAGCATGCTGAAGCGATCCTGTACGCCGTCGGGCAGCAGCGCATTGTTCGGCGTGCGCGTGAAGACGATCTGGCGGATCTCGCGGTTGAAGATCGCGATGTCCTCGGGGCGCTTGCCGCGCTTTTCCACATACCGGTCGGGCGCGACGCCGAATGCATCGATGCGGCCTTCGCTGCGGTACGTGAACGGGCCGACGAACGGCACGGGCATCGACACCGACAGGTCGTAGGTGCGTCCGTCGGTGCGCCAGTGGATCGTGCCGATCATGTTCTGCATCCCGTTGTAGAACGTGTCGTACTGCAGGTCGCCGGACGGCGGCGCCGCGAACTTCACGCCGCTCGTCGCGGGGCCCGGCGTCGCGGCACCGCTGGCGCCGCCGGCCGATGCCGCGTGCGCGCCCGATGCGTCTGCCGTGCCGCTCGCGGCCGAGGCCGCGGCCGGCGGCGGCTCGCCGTGCTCGGCCGTCTGCGTCGACGTGAGGACGGGCTCGGGCGACGGCGCGGGCTTCGGTGCGGGCTTTGGGGCTGGCTTCGGTGCGGCTGGGGCCGGCTTCGCCGGCGCGGGCTCGGCCGGATGCTCGGCCGGTTTCGGCGCGGGCTGGCGCTCGATCGGCTGCGGCTTCAGCAGCTCGATCTGCACCGGTATCTCGGCGGGCGGGGGCGGCTTGAACGATTCGCGGTTGCGCGTCAGCCACAACGCCGCGAGCGCGTGCAGTACCAGCACGACGACGAGCGCGACGCCCGCGCGCCGCCAATGGCGGGGCAGGGCGTGACGAGAACGGGTGTCGGCAGGCGGCATCGGCGAAACGGAACAGGGTTGGAGGCGGTCGTGGCGGGTCGTGCGCAACGCACGTCACAACCATCGGACCACCGGTTGCGCCGCGCGTTCGCGGTGCATCGCGCGGGTTCTGCACGGGTGTCGCACGGGGTATCGCGGGCCTTGCGTGTCAGGCGTCGCGCGCGTCCGGACTATAGCCGAGTTCGTAAGACAGTTTCTGCGCGCAGGCACGCAGCGCGGTGTCCATCTCGCCGCCCCACGCGATGTCGAACATGCCTTCCTGGCCGAGCGCGACGATCGCGAGCGCGAGTTCGCCGACCGCATCGAACACCGGCATGCAGAACGCGTGAATCGTCGGCAGCAGCATCCCCTCGACGCGCGCGGCCTGATGCGCGCGCACGTCGGCGAGCACCGCATCGACCTCGTCGAGCGTGCGCGGGCCGCCGTGATGCGGCGAGCGGCGCGTATCGGCGAGCTCGCGTTCGAGCATCGCCGCGGTCTTGCTGCGCGGCAGGTACGCGGCGAACAGCAGGCCCGTCGCGGAGCCGAGCAGCGGCATCACGTCGCCGAGCTTCAGCGACGCCTTCGCCGGATGGCTCGATTCCATCCAGTGCACGAGCGTCGGGCCCTGGTTGCCCCACACCGCGATGCCGACCGTCTGGTCGAGGCGGTCGCGCAACTCGGTCAGCGCGATCCGCGCGAGCTTCACGCCGTCGACGCGCGCGAGCCGCGCGAGCCCCATCTGCAGCGCGAAACCGCCGAGTTCGTAGCGGCCCGACACGGGATCCTGCGACACGACGCCGAGCCGCGAGAAGCTGACCAGGTAGCGGTGCGCCTTCGCAGGGCTCATGCCCGCGCGCTGCGCGAGGTCGCGCAGCATCATCGCGCGCGGCTCGCTCGTCAGCACGTCGAGCAGGCGGAAGCCGACCTCGATCGACTGGATGCCGGAGCGCAGCTTCTCGCCGCCTTCGCCGTGCTCGCCGGAGCCGGTGTCGTCGGTGTCGGAATCAGCGAGATCGTCGTCGGGAAGCGGGCTGGCGGGCATGGGCAACGGGGCGCGACAAGGCGGCAAGGGTCGGGACGAAAACGGTACGCACGATCGTGGCGCGCCGCACGGATTCACCATCGTAAAATAGATTCCCTCCATCGTCACTACAACGGCAGATACCCCATGAAACTTGCATCGCTGAAGGACGGCACGCGCGACGGCCAGCTGATCGTCGTGTCGCGCGACCTGCACACCGCGGCGATCGCCGATGCGATCGCGCCGACGCTGCAGCGCGTCCTCGACGACTGGGCGTTCTACGCGCCGCAACTGCGCGACCTGTACGACGCGCTGAACCACGGCCGCGCGCGCAACGCGTTCGCGTTCGATCCGGCGAACTGCATGGCGCCGCTGCCGCGCGCGTTCCAGTGGGCCGACGGCTCCGCGTACGTGAATCACGTCGAGCTCGTGCGCCGCGCGCGCGGCGCCGAGATGCCGCCGGAGTTCTGGACCGATCCGCTGATGTACCAGGGCGGCAGCGACGACTTCCTCGGCGCGCGCGACGACATCGTGTGCCCGTCCGAGGAATGGGGCATCGACTTCGAGGCCGAGGTCGCGGTGATCACCGGCGACGTGCCGATGAGCGCAACGCCCGACGACGCGCTGAAGGCCGTGCGGCTCGTCACGCTCGTGAACGACGTGTCGTTGCGCAACCTGATTCCGGCCGAGCTCGCGAAGGGTTTCGGCTTCTTCCAGAGCAAGCCGGCCACCGCGTTCGCACCGGTCGCGGTGACGCTCGACGAGCTCGGCGACGAATGGCGCGAAGGTCGCGTGCACCGGCCGATGATCGTCCACTGGAACGGCAGGAAGGTCGGCCAGCCCGACGCGGGCACCGACATGGTGTTCCACTTCGGCCAGTTGATCGCGCATGCGGCGAAGACGCGCAACCTGCGTGCCGGCGCGATCGTCGGCTCGGGCACCGTGTCGAACAAGGATGCGAAGCGCGGCTACTGCTGCATCGCCGAGAAGCGCTGCCTCGAGACGATCGAGCACGGCGCGCCGCAGACCGAGTTCATGCGCTACGGCGACACCGTGCGCATCGAGATGTTCGACGCGGCCGGCAAGTCGATCTTCGGTGCGATCGAGCAGTCGGTCGCGCCGCCCGAGGGCACGGCCTGACGCATCCGCGAAACCCGGCGCGAAGCCCGGTCCCGGCCCGCGCGCCGGGTTTCGCCTGATGTTTGCCAGCGCGGGCTTGGCTACACTCGATTCAAACATTTCAGGAACCCGGGAGCTGCGCATGTCCGATCTCGCCGCATACGGCGGTTACGAAGCACTGAAGGTGACGCGCCGCGATCATGGCGTGCTCGACATCGTGATGAGCGGCGAGGGCGCGAACCGCAGCGGCCTTGCAACCGCGAACGAGCGCATGCATCGCGAGCTCGCCGACATCTGGCGCGACGTCGATCGCGATCCCGACACGCGCGTCGCGGTGATCCGCGGCGAGGGCAGGGGCTTTTCGGCGGGCGGCGATCTCGCGCTCGTCGAGGCGATGGCCAACGATTTCGACGTGCGCGCCCGCGTGTGGCGCGAGGCGCGCGATCTCGTCTACAACGTGATCAACTGCAGCAAGCCGATCGTGTCCGCGATGCACGGCCCGGCCGTCGGCGCGGGGCTCGTCGCCGGGCTGCTCGCCGACATCTCGATCGCCGCGACGGATGCGCGCATCATCGACGGCCATACGCGGCTCGGCGTCGCGGCCGGCGATCATGCGGCGATCGTATGGCCGCTGTTGTGCGGGATGGCGAAGGCGAAGTACTACCTGCTGTTGTGCGAACCGGTGAGCGGCGAGGAGGCCGAGCGGATCGGCCTCGTGTCGCTCGCGGTCGAGCCGGCCGACCTGCTGCCGAAGGCGTACGAAGTGGCCGAGCGGCTCGCGCACGGATCGCAGCCGGCGATCCGCTGGACCAAGTACGCGCTGAACAACTGGCTGCGCAGCGCCGGGCCGACGTTCGATACGTCGCTCGCGCTCGAATTCATGGGCTTCTCGGGGCCCGATGTGCAGGAAGGCATCCGCTCGCTGCGCGAGCGGCGCCCGCCCGACTTCCCCGGCGACGCACCGTTCTGACGCGCGCTATGATCGAACCAGAGGCGGCCGCGCGACCCGCGCCGGCCGCTTCGCTCACCCAGTCAACCAGGATGCCCGTATGACGACCGATGCCTCCGGCTCCAATCCTTTCGCCGGCTTTGCCGGTTTCAAACCTGCCGACATGCTCGACCGGATGTGGGACATGATGCGGATGTCGCCGTTCGGCGGGATGGCGTCGTTTCCCGGCGCTGCGTCGGGGCTGCCGCCGTCGCTGTCGAGCATGTCCGACATGATGGCGCCACTCACGAGCGTCGAGGAGCTCGACAAGCGGATCACCGATCTGCGCGCGGTCGAGCAGTGGCTCAAGCTCAATCTCGGGATGCTGCAGTCCGCGATCCAGGCGCTCGAGGTGCAGCGCGCGACGCTCGCGACGCTGCGCGCGTTCGGCGCGTTCGCGCAGAGCTCGATGTCGGCCGCCGAGGAAGCCGCGGTCGCGGCCGCGCAAGCGGCTGCCGCGCCGCGCGCCGACGTGCGGCAAGCGCCGGACGCCGCGGCAGCCGCTGCCGCAGCGGACGCGCCGCCGGCAGGCGACGCCGCGCAACAGGCGTTCGACCCGGCCGGCTGGTGGGGCCTGCTGCAGGCGCAGTTCAACCAGCTCGCGAGCCTTGCGATGACGCAGCCGGGCGCGCAGTCCGCGGCGCCGGGCGATGCGCCGCCCGCTCAGGCCGCCGCGCCGGCGCGAGCGGAACAGCCCGCACCGGCCGCAGCCGCGGCCGCCGCGCCGCGCAAGGCGGCCGCGAAGCGTGCGAAGCCGGCCGGTTCGGCCGCGGCGCGTGCGGCAGCCGCTTCGTCGCCCGAAACGCGTCCGCCGAAGCGCTCGACGTGACGCGAACCGGATAGCAGGTCGATCATGCGGCTCGCGCTCGTTCTGATGGGGGGCGGCGCACGCGCCGCCTACCAGGTCGGCGTGCTGAAGGCGCTGGCCGAGATCTCGCGCGAGGCCGATCCGTACCGGCATACGGTGCCGTTTTCGGTCGTATGCGGCTCGTCGGCCGGCGCGATCAATGCGACGTCGATCGCGAGCCACGCGGACGATTTTTCGCACGGCGTGCGGCGTCTGCTCGAATTCTGGGAGCCGCTGCGCGCGGACTACGTGTATCGCACCGACTGGCTCGGCATCGCGGCGGCGGGCGCACGCTGGCTCGCGACGATGAGCTTCGGCTGGGCGGCGCGCCGTTCGCCGCGTGGGCTGCTCGACAACGCGCCGCTCGCGCACCTGCTGCAGCGCGAGCTGAGCTTCCACCGGATCGAGCAGATGCTCGAGAGCCGCCTGCTGCACGCGCTCTCGATCACGGCGCTCAGCTATTCGAGCGGCCGGCACCTGACCTTCTACCAGGCCGCCGAACCGATCCAGGCCTGGCGGCGCGCGCAGCGCACCGCGCGGCTCGTCGACCTGTCGGCGTCGCACCTGCTCGCATCGTCGGCCATTCCGTTCGTGTTCCCGGCCGTGCCGCTCGTGCTCGACGGGCAGATCGAGTACTTCGGCGACGGGTCGATCCGGCAGGTCGCGCCGCTGTCGCCGGCGATCCACTTCGGCGCGGACCGGATCGTCGTGATCGGCGCGGCCGATCCGCGCCCCGAGATTCCCGCCGCGAACGGGTCGGGGCGCGCGCGCGGTTATCCGACGCTCGCGCAGATCGGCCAGCAGGTGCTCGCGAGCGTGTTTCTCGACTCGATCGGCGCGGACATCGAGCGGATCGAGCACATCAACCGGATGATCGAGCACTTGCCGCACCAGGTCGAAGTGGACAGCGGCTGGCGGCACGTCGACGTGCTCGCGATCGCGCCGTCCGAGCGCATCGAGCTGATCGCCGCGAAACACCTGAAGCAGATGCCGGCGACGATGCGCGGGCTGCTCGGCGCGATCGGCGGCAGCCAGCCGGCCGGCGCGTCGTTCGCGAGCTACCTGCTGTTCGAGGAAGCGTTCACGCGCGAACTGATCGAACTCGGCTATCGCGACGGGCGCGCGCAGCGCGACACGCTGGCGGACTGGATCGCGCGGGCCGACGGCGGCAGCGCGACGGCGGCCGGCACGCCGCCGGATGGCGGCCGCGCGGCCGGCGAAATACGGGTCTGACGCTGGCCGCCGCGCCCGAAGCAGCCCTGAGACGGCGGCGGCTTACAGATTGGTTGCGTTTTCGCGACGGCCGCCCGCGACCGATCGCCGCACCGTCGTGGGCGGCGCGCGACCGGCTCCGCGTCTCGGAACCGTCATGCGCGCGTGATATCATGGCCGCCGCCGTATACACCATATCGAGCAGCCCGCCGGTCCGGCTGCCGCACGGGACCCATCCGGGAACCGCGCGGCGCCGGGCGGGCTCGCCACCGAGCCGGCCTGCGCCGGCCCCCACATCAGGCACGCGCGGCCGGTTCCGTTCGAGCGGAGCGGGGCCGCGGCGTGCTTCAAGGCGGCGGCGCGGCCGCCCGGCTGCCGGACGAGGAATCTGCGTCCGGGGGCTGGATTCACGCGTAAAATTAGAGTCTTGGCTGCAAAAAGCGCGCTCGCGCGCCTACGCGGCAACAGTCACGTTTAGAGAAGTCGCATTGCGCAGAACAGGGGTGGGACCATCATGAACACCATGCTTTATCCGGAACTTTACAGGTCGCTCGAAGCTGTCCGCTGGGACATGGAGAAGGACATTCCGTGGGACAAGTTCGACGCTTCGCTGCTCACCGACGAGCAGGCGAAGACGATCAAGATGAACGCGATCACAGAATGGTCGGCGCTGCCCGCGACGGAAATGTTCCTGCGCGACAACCAGCACGACAGCGACTTTTCCGCGTTCATGAGCGTGTGGTTCTTCGAAGAGCAGAAGCATTCGCTCGTGCTGATGGAATACCTGCGCCGCTTCCGGCCGGAAATGGTGCCGACCGAGGAAGAGCTGCACGCGGTGCGCTTCCAGTTCGATCCCGCGCCGCCGCTCGAGACGCTGATGCTGCACTTCTGCGGCGAGATCCGCCTGAACCACTGGTATCGCTGCGCGGCCGACTGGCACACGGAGCCGGTCATCAAGCAGATCTACGAAACGATCTCGCGCGACGAAGCGCGTCATGGCGGCGCTTACCTGCGCTACATGAAGAAAGCGCTGAACAACTGCGGCGACGTCGCGCGTGCGGCGTTCGCGAAGATCGGCGTACTGATGGCGTCGGCGCGCCGCACCGAGAAGCCGCTGCACCCGACCAACCTGCACGTGAACCAGGCGCTGTTCCCGCGCGACACCGTGCAGTCGCGCCTGCCCGATCCGGAATGGCTCGAGCGCTGGCTCGACGAGCAGATCCGCTTTGACGGCGAGTGGGAAAAGAAGGTCGTCGAGCGGATCCTGCACAACCTGTCGATCCTGTTCGAACGCACGTTCGCGACCGCACAGGAGCTGAATCGCTATCGCAAGGAAGTCAGCGGCCGCCTGCAGTCCGAAAGCGGACCGTCGTCGGCCGCGCAACCGGCCTGAGGCCGCGCGGCAGCGCAGCCGGCGTGACGCTCCGCCGGTTGCGATCGTCGCAGTGAACCTGCATGAAGCCCGCCCGGCGACCCGGCGGGCTTTTTATCTGGCGCCGCCGTGTTCCGTCGCGCCGCTCACGTCATCCGATCCCCATCATGTCCGCTACCTTCGAACGCAAGCTGATCACCCGCGACGCCCTGGTTGCCCTGCGCGCTTCGCTGCCTTCGCCCGTCGTGTTCACGAACGGCGTGTTTGACATCCTGCACCGTGGCCACGTCACGTATCTTGCCGATGCGAAGGCGCTCGGCGCGTGCCTGATCGTTGGCGTGAACAGCGACGCGTCGGTGCGCATGCTCGGCAAGGGCGACGACCGTCCGATCAACCGCGAGGACGACCGGATGGCGCTGCTCGCGGCGCTGGAGAGCGTCGACTGGGTCGTGAAGTTCGAGGAACAGACGCCGGTATCGCTGATCGAGGCCGTCCGTCCGGACATTCTCGTGAAGGGGGGCGACTACGACATGGACGTGCTGCCGGAATCGGCCATCGTGCGCGGCTGGGGCGGTCGTGCGCTCGCGATCCCGTTCGAGCACGACCGCTCGACCACCGCGCTGCTGAAGAAGGTGCGCGCGCAGCAGTCGTGATGCGCGTGCCGCGCCGTCAGGGCGCGGATGCCGCGAGCGGCTCGGCCGTGACGGCCGGCGCGGCGATCGGAGCGCCGATCACGGGCTGATCGGCCGCCTGCGCGAGCGGCATCGCATGCAGCGCATCGGGCCGCACCTGCCGCGACAGCACGCCCGGCTCGCGCGGGCCGGCCGCCGGCAGCGGCCCGAACACGCCGCGCACTGCCACGAACGCGAGCAGGTTCGCGAGAAAGAGAACAGCGATCAGCCAGCGCAGCATCGTCGACACTCCTCGTCGTGGTTCAGTCGTTCCGCCGTTCAGTCGGGCCGGCCGCATGGCGGACGTTGTCGTGGCAGCCGGCGACCGTTCGCGGACGGCCGGGCCGCGTGTGCGGCCGGCTGTCTGCGTGGGCACAAGCCGCGGCGCCCGTTTTCCATCCTTCCCGTGACGAAGCCCGCAGCCGGGCATCCGTCGACGCGGCCGGCGCGATGCCGGCCGGTTTCCGTCAATCCTGCGCCGCCGCGTCGGCGGCAATCAACGCCAGCCCGGACAGGATCAGTGCGTCGTGCCGCGTATGCGGCAGCGTCAGCGCGCGCGCGACGTCGTCCGCCGCCCCGCCCGCCAGCACGAGCCGCACGGGCGCCTGCCACGCATCGCCGAGATCGCGCCATGCGCGCTCGATCAGCCCCGCCTGCGCATACAGGCAGCCCGCCGACAGCGAGCGCGGCGTATCGACCTGGAACGGCTCGACCTGCGCGAGCGCGAGCAGCCCGCTCGCGATGTCGGTGGTCAGCGTCGGCAGCTGCGCGGTGTGCGTGCCGAGTGCGCGCATCATCAGCGCCCAGCCCGGCGCGATCAGCCCGCCGGTGAAACGGCCGTCCGCGCGCAGCGCTTCGAGCGTCGTCGCCGTGCCGAATGTCGCGATCAGCAGATGCTCGCCCGGAAACGCCGCCCGTGCGCCGATCAGGCCGGCCCAGCGATCGCTGCCGAGCTGCTCGGGCGTCGTGTAGCCGTTCGTCACGCCGCATTGCGCGGGCCGCGAGCGGATCGTCGTGCGCGGCAGGCCCGGCCAACGGGCGTCGAGCAGCGCGTCGAGCCGTGCGGCCACGTCGACACCCGCGACGTTCGAGATCCATGCGCCATGAGGGCGCGGCAGGGCAGACCAGTCGGGATCGGCGCCGCCGTCGCGCGTATGGCCGAACGCGCCGGTCTCGACGAGCGTTCGCCGCACGTCGGCGAGCGCCCACTTGATCCGGCTGTTGCCGGCGTCGATCAGCAGATGCGGTTCGCTCATTGCGCTTCGCGCAGCGACACGTCGCCAGCCGCGATCGCCTGCATGCCATCGGGCGTATCGAGCAGCAGCTGGCCGGTCGCGTCGATGCCCGTCGCGATGCCGCGCACGCGTTCGACGCCCTGTTCGAGCAGTACGACTTCACATCCCGCGTACGCGTGCAGCGCATGCCAGCGCGGCAGGAACGGCGCGAGTCCGTCGGTGCCGAACCGCGCGAGTGCAGGGGTGAGCGCGTTCAGTGCGGCGGCGAGCGTATCGGTGAGGTTGGCGGATGCGCACGCGGCCGACAGTGCCGCGGGCGGCAGCCCGCTCGCGAGCGTCGCTTCGCGCGCGCGCAGCGCGTCGACTTGCGCGGCGACGGCTTCCGCGCCGCGCACGTTGATGCCGAAGCCGATCACGACGGCGGTCGCGTCGGCGGTGCTCCACACGGTTTCGATCAGGATCCCGGCAAGCTTGCCGACGATGTGCGGCGTGCCGTTGTCCGTGGCCGTCAGCAGCAGGTCGTTCGGCCATTTCAGCGCGACGCGCGTGCGGGCATCGAGCGGCAGCGCGGCGAGCCCTTCCGCGAGCGCGACGCCGATCGCGATGCTGAGGCCGCCGAGTGCGTCGACGGGGCGCGGCACGATGCAGCCGACCGAGCACAGCAGCGCGTTGCCGGGCTGCGCGAACCACGGGCGGCCTTGCCGGCCGCGGCCGGCCGTCTGCTCGAACGCGACGCGCACGAGCGGCGCGGGCAACGCGTTCGCGGTGCGCGGCAGCGCCTTCAGGCGGGCGGCAACGTCGGCGTTGGTCGAGCCGGTGGCGGCGACGATGTCGAGCGGCCACGCGCGCGGCGCGGCATCCAGGTGCGCCTCGAGCCGGTTGCGCGCGATGTGCGCGTCGCCGGAATCGGGCGTGTCGGAGGAGGTGGGGGCGTTCATGGCGCCTATTGTAGCGACAGGGGGCGCAGGTGCGTGTCGAGCGGCGCTTCGGCCGCCGCGCCTGGCGGCGCCGCGTCGCTCGTCGGCGCGGATCGGTCTGTCATCGCGTGCCGGGTGCGGCATCCCGCGAGCGGTCGCGGGATGCCATACGCGTCAGGCCGCCGCGGTTTGGCCGCCTGCGTCCCGCCGCCTGCCGCCTGTCGCGGCGTCACCCGCCACCCGCCACCGCACCGTTACGGCGCGACCACCGGATGCTTCAACGCATGCGCGGTCTCGATCCACTGCGTGTGGAAGGCGTCCGCATCAGGCTTGAGCCCCAGCTCGCCGTTGCGATACGCCATCGCGAGCGTCTGCACGGCTTCCGGCAGTTCGTGTTCCGCCGCACGCCGGTACAGCGCGAGCGCGCGTGCTTCGTTGCGCGGCACGCCGCTGCCGTCGCGGTACGCGTTCGCGAGCATGAAGTCCGCGGCCGGGATGTCGGCGTGCGATGCGAACTCGAACCAGTGCGCGGCCTGCACGGGGTCGGCTGCGGTGCCGTAGCCGCTGCGATAGATCAGCCCGAGGTAGTACGCCGCGGCCGGATCGCCCTGGCTGGCCGCTTCGCCGAGCAGCGCGCGGGCGCGAGCGTAGTCCTTCGGGATGTCGCCGCTGCCGAGCAGCAGGGCCTTGCCGAGCGCGAGCTGTGCGCGCCGCGCGGCCGGCCCGTCGGCCTTGCCGTCCACGGCGGTTTCCAGCCAGCCGCGCCCCTCGTCGCGCAGCCCCGGCTCGCGCGCATCGAGGAGCGCGATGCCGAGCGCCGCCTGCGCGTCGCCCGAGCCGCGGCGCGCGAGGGTGCGCAACTGCGCGAGCGCGTGCGGCTCGGCGGCCTGCGCGACCATCGCCTGCCACTCGTCGAGCTGCGCGGCGCTCGGCGCGGGGCCGGCGGCGCGCCAGCCGGTCGCCGCGACGACGGCCGCGACGGTCACGGCCGCGGCCGCGAGCAACGCGGCTGGCGGGAGTTTCGCGCGCAGCAGGCGCCGCGCGGCGGCGGTGACGCCGGCCTCGGCCGGCCGCATCGTCCGGATCGGTTGCATCGCGGGTCTCATGGTCATTGCGTGAGGTCGATCTCGTAGACGGCAAGGTTCTTGCCCGAGCCGTCGTCGGCCGCGACCTGCGTGAGGCCGTTCAGGCCGGCTGCCGCCGCGTCGCCGAGGCGATTCGGCGCTGACGTGAACTGCACGTGCGCGAACGAACTCGCGAGCTTGGTGAAGCGCCAGCTGCGCTGCGCGCCGTCCGCCGCGCGCGTGATCGCGCCGCGCTTCTTGATGAACGAGATCAGCACGTCGCGGTTCGCGTCGGGCGACGCGAAGATCGTCTTGCTGCCGTCGAGGCCCGGGAAGTTGCCGCCGCCGCTTGCGCGGTAGTTGTTGGTCGCGACGATGAACTGCGCGTTCGGGTCGATCGGCGCGCCCTTGTACGTCAGGTTCCTGATCCGGCTGCCGACCGGCTGCGTGACGTCGATCTCGTACGCGAGATCGGCGGACGTGAACATGTCGAAGTTGTAGCCGGGGAAGCTGCTGACGAGCGGCTGCACGGTCGCCTTGGTCGGGTCGATCGTGTTGAAGCGCTTTGCGGCCGTCTCGAGCCAGTTCTTCACGTCGCTGCCGCTCACCTTCACCGCGTACACGGTGTTCGGATACAGGTACAGGTCGGCCGCGTTGTTGATCGCGAGCGCGCCCGGCGCGACGTCGGTGTAGTCGCTGCCGCCGCCGAAGCCGCTCTTGAACGGCGCGCTGACCGACAGCACCGGCAGCGACGCGTATTGCGGCAGGTTCGCCTGCACGTAGGTCCGCACGTAGTCGGCCTGCGCCTCGTTGACGATCTGGATCGCGCCCGGATCGCCGACGTCCGCGAAGTACGAGTTCATCCGGTAGTCGGTCGAGCCGATCGGCGTCTTCACGTAGTCGATGGTCGCCTGGTGCTCGGCGGCGATCGCGGCGGACACCGACGGGTCGGCGGCGACGTAGCGCTTGTCCGCGTTCTGGATCGGCCGCGCCTCGACGGTCGTCAGCGACTTGTCGACGCGCCATGTATTGCCGTCGAACTTCAGGCCGAGCTTGATCACGCCGAGATGCTTGCCCCAGTAGTTGGCCATCACGGTCGGCACGCCGTTGACGGTGCCCTTCGCCTTGTCGACGCCCGGCAGGTTGAACTGCGGCACGGTGCTGTTCGCGTCCGGGAACACCTGGTGCGAATGGCCGATCAGCATCGCGTCGATGCCGGGCACCCTGGACAGCCACCAGCTGCCGTTCTCCATCGTCGGCGAATACGCGGAATTGTCGAGGCCGCCGTGCGAGATCGCGACGACGAGATCGGCGCCCTTCGCGCGCATCTCCGGAATGTACTTCTCGGCCGCTTCCATCAGGCCGGTCGTGTAAACCTTGCCGTCGAGCCAGCGCTTGTCCCAGTTCATGATCGCGGGCGGCGTGAAGCCGATGATGCCGATCTTCACCGGCGTGCTGACCGTCTTGCCGTCGGGCGTGACCGCCGTCACCGTGCGCGTCAGGATCGTGTACGGCGTGAACAGCGGCGCGTTGGTCTTCGCGCTGATCACGTTCGCGAGCACCTGCGGGAAGTTCGGGCCCGCGCACTTCTTCTGCTGCGCGGGAGCCGGCAGCCCGTCGACGTCGAACGTGTTGCCGGTCACCTGCGACAGGTACGGCAGCCCGTAGTTGAACTCGTGGTTGCCGATCCCGCCGCCGTCGAACTTCGCGGCGTTCATCGCCTTGTAGATCGCGAGCGTCTGGTCGCAGCCGATCGGCTTCACGAGCGCCTGGTAGTCGGCCAGCGCGGTGCCCTGGATCGTGTCGCCGTTGTCGAGCAGCAGCGTGTTCGGGTACTGCGCGCGCGCCTGCGCGATCAGCGTCGACACGCGCTCGAAGCCGAGCGAGTTGTCGGCGGCGAGCTTGAAATAGTCGTACGACAGCACGTTGGTGTGCAGGTCGGTCGTTTCGAGCAGCGCGAGCGTGGCGGTCGTGCCGGCGGGCGCCTGGGCTTGCGTCTGCGACGGCGGAGTGGTGACGTCGTCGCCGCCGCAGCCGGCGAGAGCGAAGGCGAGGGCGGCAAGCGCGGCGGCGCCGGTCACGCGGCGGCGGGAAAGCGGGGGGAGACGCATCGATTGTCCTGTTCGGTGTTCTGTTCTATGAATCGAGAGGTGCGCAACGAGATGGCGGCGCGGGTGCCGACGGCCTGACGTGCGGCGCGTGAGAGTATCGAAAGGAAACGTGACGGAGGAATGAAAGGTCGCACGCGCGGCAAGCCGGTCCGGGCCACGCACCTGCAGGCTGGCGCCTCGGCCAGGCGCCCCCGCCAGCCGCCCTGGCTCGGCGCCCCCAGCTCGGCGCCCCCACGGAAATCCTCACGTCGCCGCGCCGGGCGGTTCGCTACAATGGCCGCTGTCATCCTTTTGCAAACAACCCCGCCCTTGGACTTCGAGACTCCTCCCGGCCTGTCGGTCGACGCCGGCGGCCAGGGTCAGACGGTGCGTCTGTACGGCCAATGGACCGCGCTCGCGCTCGCGCGCAATCGTGGCGCGGTCGCGCGCCGCGTCGCGGGCATCGCGTCCGGGCGCGTGAGCGAATGGGATCTGTCCGGCATCGAACGGCTCGACCACGTCGGCGGCCAGGCGCTGTGGCGCGTGTGGGGCCGCAAGCTGCCGGCCGGCGTCGCACTGAGCGCCACGCAGCGCACGATCTTCGAGCGGATCGAACGCCTCGACAGCCAGCGCGAGGCGCCCGAGCGCGTCGTGCGGTTCGATCCCGTGACGCGCCTCGGCCAGGCGATCTTCTCGTTCGGCGAACACCTGCAGGGCGGCATCGCGATGTTCGGCCTCGTGATCCTTGATGCGCTGTCGGTGCTGCGCCGTCCGCAGACGATGCCGTGGAAGGAAACCTCGGCGAACATCTATAGCGCCGGCGCGCAGGCGCTGCCGATCACCGCGCTGGTCGCGTTCCTGATCGGCATCGTGCTCAGTTACCTGTCCGCGCAGCAGCTGCAGATGTTCGGTGCGAACCGCTACATCGTGAACATCCTCGGGCTGTCGGTGATCCGCGAGCTCGGGCCCGTGCTGTCGGCGATCCTCGTCGCGGGCCGCTCGGGCTCGGCGATCACCGCGCAGATCGGCGTGATGCGCGTGACCGAGGAGCTCGACGCGATGCGCGTGATGGGCATCCCGCACGGGCTGCGGCTGATCCTGCCGCGCGTGCTCGCGCTCGGCGTCGCGATGCCGCTGCTCGTGATGTGGACCAACATCATCGCACTGACGGGCGGCGCGCTCGCCGCGAAGCTCGTGCTCGGGATCGACGTCAACTATTTCGTGCGCTCGCTGCCGGGCGTCGTGCCGATCGCGAACCTGTACATCGGCATCGGCAAGGGCGTCGTGTTCGGCATGCTGATCGCGCTGGTCGCATGTCATTTCGGTTTCCGGATCAAGGCGAACTCGCAGAGCCTCGGCGAAGGCACGACGACGTCGGTCGTCTCGTCGATCACGGTGGTGATCCTCGCCGATGCGGTGTTTGCGATCCTGTTCCAGAACGTGGGGCTCGGGTGAACGCGTCAAACGAATCGGCGGCCGGTGCCGCCAGCGCACATGCCGCGGCAGTCGGCGCGGGCTCGGTCGGCATGCCGCCGGCTGCCGCACCGCACGGCGACGACCTCGTGATCGAGGTGCGCAACCTGACGAAGCGCTACGGGCGCAACATCGTTCACCAGAAGCTCGATTTCGACGTGCGGCGCGGCGAGATCGTGTCGATCGTTGGCGGCTCCGGCTCGGGCAAGACGACGCTCGTGCGGCAGATCCTCGGCCTCGAGCGGCCGACCTCGGGCACGATCAAGGTGTTCGGCGAAGATACCTCGAAGATCGACGACGCGAGCGCGCGGATGATGCGCACGCGCTCCGGGATGCTGTTCCAGCAGGGCGCGCTGTTCTCGTCGATGACGGTGTTCGACAACGTCGCGCAGCCGTTGCGCGAGCTCGGCCGCGTGCCGCCCGATCTGCTGCACGACATCGTGATGCTGAAGCTCGAGATGGTCGGGCTGCCGTGCAAGCATGCGTCGAAGATGCCGGCCGCGCTGTCGGGCGGGATGGTGAAGCGGGTCGGCATCGCGCGCGCGATCGCGCTCGAGCCCGAGTTGCTGTTCCTCGACGAGCCGACTGCCGGCCTCGACCCGCAGGCGTCCGACGAATTCGTCGAGCTGATCGCGACGCTGCACCGCACGCTCGGGCTGACGGTCGTGATGGTGACGCACGACCTCGACACGATGGTCGCGCTGTCGACGCGCGTCGCGGTGCTGGCCGACCGAAAGGTGCTGGTCGCGGCACCGGTCGAGGAGGCCGCGAACGTCGACCATCCGTTCATCCACGAATATTTCCTGGGGCTGCGCGGGCGCCGCGCACTGCAGGCGCTGCCGCCCGAGCGGCGCGCGAAGCTGCCGAAGGCGGCCCTCGAACCGGCGCTTTCCAGCGTCGAGCTCTAGGGTCTGTTACATATGGAACGCGCATGCGATTTCGGGCATTCCCGTGACATGAATTTTTTAATTTGGGGTTGCCACGAGAACGGCCGCTCGCCGCGTGGCGCTCCTTGCGAATACGTCAGTATTCGCGGCGTCCCACGGGGACTTCCGTTGGTCGTCGCGCGCCTCGCGAGCGGCCGTTCTCGTGGCAACGCATGTGCGTTCCATATGTAACAGACCCTAGGGCAAGGCAAGAAGCAAGGAACCCGCGAATGGAAAACAAATCACATGCGTTCTGGGCCGGCCTGTTCACGATCGCGCTGACGCTGGCGATCGCGGGCACCGTGTTCTGGTTCAACGTCGACCGTACCGTGCGCGTGCCGTACGACCTTCTCGCGCGTACCAACGTGACGGGCCTGTTCCCCGATGCGGCCGTGCGCTTTCGCGGCCTCGACGTCGGCAAGGTGCAGTCGATCGGCTTCGACCGCACGCATCCGGGCCAGATCCGGATCCGGATTCTCGTCGACCACGACGCGCCGATCACGCAGTCGACCTACGGCAGCCTCGGCTTCCAGGGCGTGACGGGTATCGCGTTCGTGCAGCTCGAGGACACGGGCCGCGACCTGGCGCCGCTGCCGTCGTCGCCGAAGGCGATCGCGCAGATCCCGATGCGACCGAGCCTGTTCGACCAGATCCAGGAGCGCGGCGACGTGCTGCTGCGCCAGCTCGAGCTGGCGGCGAAAAGCGCGAACGCGCTGATGTCGCCGGAGATGCGCGAGCAGTTGCGCGCGACGGCCGAAAGCCTGCAGCACGCGGCGGACGGGGCGGCGACGCTGTCGAAGCAGCTCGCGCCGGCGGTGGCCGCGCTGCCGGAGACGATGCACCAGGTCGATCGCGCGATGGCGTCGGCGAACACGCTGCTGCAGCCGAACGGGCCGCTCGTGTCGAACCTGGACAAGGCCGGCTCGGCCGCCGAGCAGGTCGGCGTCGCGCTGAACGACCTGAACGCGCGGGTCCAGTACGACACGCTGCCGCGTTTCAACGCGCTGGCCGGCAGCGTCGGCGATGCGTCGCGGCAATTGAAGGACGTCGCCGGTGAACTCGGCCGCAACCCGAGCAGTCTGTTGTTCGGTTCGCCCGGCTCCGCGCCCGGCCCCGGCGAAGCCGGCTTCGTCTGGCCGGGGGGCGGTGCGGCGGCCGGGAAATGAAGCACAGCGCCAGCGCATCGATCGTCCGGCCCGGAACGAGACCGGGCAATGACGCCATCGCAACCGAAAAACATCATGCAGGAACATGCCATGCCACGAATCCTTGATCGCGCGCTGCGTCCGGCCGCGACCGCGCTCGCGATGCTGACGCTCGTGCTCGCCGCCGGCTGCGCCGGCAACAGCGCTGCACTGTCGAACGTCCGCTACGATCTCGGGCCCGCCGCGTCGGTCGTGACGGCCGGCACGGGCCCCGCGTTGAAGGTGCTCGACATCGCGGTGCCCGACGCGCTCGACACGGACAAGTTCGTCTACCGCCTCGCGTATGCGGATGTGCAGCGCATGGCCGTCTATCGCGACAGCCGCTGGAGCGCGCCGCCCGCGCAACTGCTCACGCAGCGGCTGCGCGGCGCGCTGTCGTCGCGCGGCGCGGTGCTCGAAGGCTCCGACGGCGTGCGTGCACCGACGCTGAAGGTCGACCTGAACGAATTCGAGCAGGTGTTCGACGGGCAGTCGCAGAGCTACGGCGCGGTCACCGCGCGCGCGACGCTGATGCAGGACGGCAAGGTGCTCGGTCAGCGCACGTTCGTCGCGCGCGCGCCGTCGAGCACGCCCGATGCGGCCGGCGGCGCGCGTGCGCTCGCGGCCGCGAGCGACGAGCTCGTGTCGCAGATCGCCGCGTGGGTCGGCGGCGTGCAAGCGTACGCGGGCAACCCGTGACGCGCAGCGCGCAGCCGCGATGAACGCGCCGGGCACGCCGCGCGCGTCGGCGCTCGCGCGGCAGGCGTTCGCCGCGTACGCGGCGCTCATCGTCTATGCATCGCTGTATCCGTTCGATGGCTGGGTGTCGCTCGGTATCGGGCCGTTCGACTTCCTGTTCGCGCCGATGCAGCGCTATGTGACCGCGTTCGACGTGGTCACCAACGTGCTCGGCTACTTGCCGTTCGGCACACTCGGCGTGCTCGCGCTGCACCCGCGCTGGCGCGGCGTGGCCGCGACGCTGGTCATGGGCGGCCTCGGCGTGCTGCTGTCGGGATCGATGGAGGCGCTGCAGACCTATCTGCCGATGCGCGTCGCGTCGAATCTCGACCTCGCGGCCAACGCGCTCGGCGCGCTGCTCGGCGCGGCGCTCGCTGCACCGGCCACCGGCGCACTGCTCGACCGCGGCGCGCTGCGCCGGCTGCGCTTCGCGTGGTTCGAGACCGACGGCGCAACGCCGCTGCTGCTCGCCGGACTGTGGCCGTTCGCGATCCTGTTTCCGTCGCCGTTCCTGTTCGGCATCGGCGACTGGCCGGCCGCGCTGTGGGAGCGCGCCGACGGCTCGATGCAGGACGCGTTGCTCGCGTGGCTGCCGGCCGTGTGGCGCGTGAGCGAGTGGCCCGAGCGTGTCGACGGCTGGCTGTCCGATTCCGCGTGGGAAGCCGCGCTCGGCGGGCTGATGCTGTTCGCCGCGCTGGCGATCGCGTCGCTCGCGATGCGCGAGCGCGCGCCGCGCGTGCGACTCCTGATCGCATTCGTCGCGGCGACGCTCGCGCTGAAGGCGGCCGCGACCTTCATGCAGTCGAGCACCGGCCTCGTCGTCGTGTGGGCGACACCCGGCGCGCGGCTCGGCATCGAGCTCGGCTTCGCGGCGGCACTGCTCGCATTGCGCGTGCCGGCCACGTGGCGCGCGCTGCTCGCGGCGGTCGCGCTGCTGGCCGGCGTGGCGCTCGTCAACTTGCTGCCCGTCAACCCGTTCTTCGACTTCACGCTGTCAGGCTGGCGGCAGGGCCGCTACGTGCACTTCAACAGCATCGCGCGCTGGCTCGCGTGGATCTGGCCCTACGCGGCGCTGATCTGGCTCGGCCAGCGGGTCGAGCATGCGTGGCTGCCGGCCGCGCTGCGGCGCTGACGCGGCACGCGGGGCAGGGTGGCCGGCCGTCGATCGCGGGCAGCCGCGCGCGCCGGTCGTTATAATCGTCCGCACATCCGTTGCCGCACGCAACGGCGATCGCCCCTCTTTCCGCTCGGCACCGCGCCGGGCCGCTCGTCACCATCATGGATTCCTACTACCAGCACCACGTCTTCTTCTGCCTGAACCAGCGCGACCCGGGCGCCGAGCGTCCGAGCTGCGCGCAATGCGATGCGCAGACCATGCAGGAATACGCGAAAAAGCGCGTGAAGGAACTCGGCCTCGCGGGGCCCGGCAAGGTCCGCATCAACAAGGCCGGCTGCCTCGACCGCTGCGAGGAAGGGCCCGTGATGGTCGTGTATCCGGAAGGCACGTGGTACACCTACGTCGACCAGGCCGACATCGACGAGATCGTCGAATCGCACCTGCGCGACGGCAAGGTTGTCGACCGCCTGAAGATCTGAGCGGGCAGGCCGAATGAACGTTCATACGCAGAAGTCGCTGATCGCGGGCCCGGTCGGGCAGATCGAAGTCGCGGTCGACCTGCCGGATACCGTGCGCGAAGGCAGCGCCGCGCCGCGCGGGATCGCGCTTGTCGCTCACCCGCATCCGCTGTTCGGCGGCACCATGGACAACAAGGTCGCGCAAACGCTCGCGCGCACGCTCGTCCAGCTCAACTACGTGGTGTACCGGTCCAACTTCCGCGGCGTCGGTGCGACCGAGGGCGTGCACGACAACGGCATCGGCGAGGCCGACGACCTGCTCGCGGTGCTCGCGCACATGCGCGCGCAGCCCGCGTATGCGGACCTGCCGCTCGTGCTCGCGGGCTTCTCGTTCGGCACCTTCGTGCTGTCGCATGTCGCGAAGCGGCTGCGCGACGCGGGTGGGACGATCGAGCGGATGGTGTTCGTCGGCACGGCGGCGAGCCGCTGGCAGGTGGCCGACGTACCCGAGAACACGCTCGTGATCCACGGCGAAACCGACGACACGGTGCCGATCGGCTCGGTCTACGACTGGGCGCGGCCGCAGGAACTGCCGGTCGTCGTGATCCCCGGCGCCGAGCATTTCTTCCATCGCAAGCTGCACGTGCTGAAGCGCATCATCGTCGACGCGTGGCGTTGAGGCGTTGAGGCGTTGAGGCGTTGAGGCGTTGAGGCGTTGAGGCGTTGAGGCGTTGAGGCGTTGAGGCGTCGAGGCGTCGAGGCGTCGAGGCGTCGAGCGCGGCGCGCATCGTCGCTGCCGCGCCACCGCGATGTCGCCGCTCGCGCGGCATCGCGCCGCACCGTGCCGAACACGGTCGCACCTGCTCGCCGCCGCGCGGCGCAACCCGACTTGCACTGCGCCTGCGCGCGCCTTTCGCGCGGCTTCGAGTGCGATTCTCCGCAGCGAAGCCGCGCTATTCTCTCGAAGCCGGTGTGCGGCCACCCGGGCACGGTTCGCGAAAACGCCGTTCGCGGCCACGTATAATGGCCGCATTTCGCGTCGCCCGCGGCCCGGCTGGGCCCATGCGGCGCTCGTTTCGCCGCCTGTCCGCCCGCTCGCGACGGCCGCGAACCGAGCGCGTCCGCACGAGTCCAACCGGCGCGTTTCGCGCCGTCCGACGCAGTCGGACGAATGCCGGAGCGCCCGCCGCCTTGCCGTTCAACCCTGCGCGTTTCGCGCCGCACTTTCTGCCACCAGCCTGAATCGATCATGCGTCTGTCTCCCCAAGGCCTCAAGTCCCTCGCTTCTTCCATCGCCTTCGGCACCGCCGCGCGCAACGTCGCGCTGGGCGTGATGCTGCCCGTCGCGCTCGCGTCGACGATCGTCGTCGCCGAGGCGAAGCCGGCCGCCAAGGCCAAGGCCGCGCATGCGGCGCCGGCCGCCGAGCAGTTCACCGGCGCGCCCGCGACGTTCATGCCGGGCGCCGTCCCGCCGCCGGGCGTGAACGCGCGCTCGTGGGTGCTCGTCGACGCGACGAGCAACACGGTGCTCGCATCGGGCAATGCGGACGAACGCGTCGAGCCCGCGTCGCTGACGAAGCTGATGACGGCCTACCTGGTGTTCGAGGCGCTCGACAAGAAGAAGATCTCGATGGAGCAGATCGTCACGCCGAGCGCCGCCGTGCGCCGCGTCGGCACCGACGAGTCGCGCATGTTCATCGAGGCGGACAAGCCGGTGTCGGTGCACGACCTCGTGTACGGGATGATCATCCAGTCGGGCAACGATGCCGCGATCGCGCTGGCCGAACTGGTCGGCGGCAGCGAAGGGCAGTTCGTCACGCTGATGAACGACGAGGCGCAGCGCCTCGGCATGAAGGGCACGCACTTCGCCGACGTGAACGGCATGCCGGACCCGAACCACTACACGACGGCCGGCGACCTCGCGAAGCTGTCCGCGCACCTGATCCGAGATTTTCCGCAGTACTACAGCATCTTCTCGGAGAAGGAATTCAAGTACAACAACATCCGCCAGGGCAACCGCAACCGGCTGCTGTGGCTGGATCCGACGGTCGACGGCCTGAAGACGGGCCATACGCAGGCGGCCGGCTACTGCCTGATCGCATCGGCCAAGCGCGCGATCCCGGGTGTCGACGGCCAGCGCCGTCTCGTGTCGGTGATGATGGGCGAGCAGAAGGAAGGCGAGCGCACGCAGGACAGCATGAAGATGCTGAACTACGGCTATAGCGCGTTCGACGCGGTGCGCCTGTTCAAGGGCGGCCAGGCGATGTCGACGCCGCGTATCTACAAGGGCAAGGAGAACACCGTGCAGGTCGGCGTGAAGGGCGACCAGTGGGTGACCGTGCCGCGCGGCCTGGGCGACAAGGTCAAGACGGAAGTCGACGTCAACGCGCCGCTGATCGCGCCGCTCGCGGATGGCCAGCAGGTCGGCACCGTGAAGATCGTCGCCGACGGCAAGACGCTGTCGGAGTTCCCGGTCGTCGCGCTGCAGGCCGTGCCGGAAGCGGGTATCTTCGGACGTATCTGGGACTCGATCCTGCTGATGTTCAGCAAGAAGAAGTAAGCGCGACGGGCCTTTGTTTTTACGACTTCATCCCCATCTGATATAGCCATGAGCCAAGCCGAATTCGAACCGATCGTCTACCTCAGCGTGTCATCGCAGGAGGAGCTGGTGCCGCTGTCGCAAGCCCGTGTCCCGGTGCTCGACCGCGGGTTCATCTTCGGCGATGGCGTGTATGAAGTCGTCCCCGTTTATGCGCACGACGGCGCGCACGTGCCGTTCCGGATCGAACAGCATCTGGACCGGCTCGCGCGCAGCCTGAAGAAGATCGGCATCGACAACCCGCACGACGCGGCCGGCTGGCGCGCGCTGATCGAGCGCGTGGTCGCCGCGAACGCGGAAGGCCTCGCTGACGCCAACGCGCTCGTCTATCTGCAGGTGACGCGCGGCGTCGCGAAGCGCGGCCACGCGTTCCCGGCGAATGCGGTGCCGACGGTGTTCGCGATGACGAGCCCGCTGCGCCTGCCGTCGGCCGAGGAGCGCGCGCAGGGCGTGCGTTGCGTGACGGCCGAGGATCGCCGCTGGTTGCATTGCGATATCAAGTCGATTTCGCTACTGGGCAACGTGCTGATGGCGCAGCATGCGGCCGAACGCGATGCGTTCGAGACGATCCAGCTGCGCGACGACAACGTGACCGAAGGCTCGTCGTCGAACGTGTGGATCGTGAAGAACGGCGAGCTGATGGCGCCGCCGCGCAGCAACAAGATCCTCGAAGGGATCCGCTACGCGCTGGTCGAGGAGCTGGCCGACGAATGCGGAATTCGGTTCATCGCGCGCGAGATCAGCGAGGTCGAGCTGCGTTCGGCGGACGAGATCATGATCACGTCCGCCACGAAGGAAATCCTGCCCGTCACGTCGCTCGACGATCTGCCCGTGCAGGGCGGCAAGCCGGGCCCCGTGTTCGCGGCGTTGTACGACGCGTACCAGCGTGCGAAAGCGCGCGAGTTTGAACAGTTTGACCTAACCCGGAGAAAATGATGAGCGAACCGACCAAAACCATCGAGGTGACCGGCGCGATCGATACCCGGAAGGAGTCGCTGCTGGAGTTTCCGTGCGATTTCCCGATCAAGATCATGGGCAAGGCGCACCCGGAATTCAAGGACACGATCTTCAAGGTCGTGGCCGTCCACGACAACGAGATCGACGTCGAGAAGATCGAGGAGCGTGCATCGAGCGGCGGTAACTACACCGGCCTCACGATTACCGTGCGCGCGACGAGCCAGCAACAGCTCGACGACATCTACCGCGCGCTGACCGGCCATCCGATGGTCAAGGTCGTACTCTGAGCGCCGCCGCCTTCCATCCTCCTTCCTGCGCGCACTCGGCGGGGGTTTTCCCCGCCGCGCGCCGCGCGTCCAGCTCGTCGCACAGCAACTGGTACTCGGCGACTTCCTGAAGCAGCCAGGTCCTGAACGCCTGCACGCGCGGCGTGTTCAGGAGCGGCGGCGGACACACGAAAAAATAGTGCCACGGGCTCTGCCCGTCGATGTCGAACAGGCGCACGAGGCGCCCGTCCAGCAGGTCGTGCACCGCGAGCGAGCGGCGCACCAGCGCGATGCCCTGGCCGTCGATCGCGGCCAGCAGCAGGTTCGACGAATCCTGGTACAGAATCCCCCGTTTCGGCTCGGTCAGCGTATCGAGCCCGGCCGCGTCGAACCACGGCCGCCACAGCTCGTCGTCCGAGCGCAGCAGGTTGTAGTGCACGAGATCGGCGGGCGTCTGCGGCAGCTTGCCGCCGTTCAGCGTCGGCGAGCATGCCGGAAAGAACACCTCTTCGAACAATGGCTCGACATGCAGCCCCGGATAGCTGCCGGAGCCGAAGCGGATCGCGAGATCGACGTCGTCGCGCGCGAAATCGGTGAGCGCGTTGGTCGACTGCAGCTCGACGTCGATTTCCGGATGCCGTTCGATGAACGTGCCGATGCGCGGCGTGATGAAACGCGCGGCGAACGACGACAGCATCGACACCACCAGCCGCCGTCCGCGGTCGCTGGCGCGCACCTCGCGCGTCGCATCGGCGATCACCATCAGCGCGGTGCGGACCTGCTGCGCGTAGCGCATGCCGGCGTCGGTCAGGCACAGCCGCTTGCCGTTGCGCGTGAACAGCTGCACGCCGAGCTCCTCCTCGAGCGCGCGAACCTGGTGGCTGACCGCGCCGTGCGTGACGTACAGCTCGTCGGCGGCGCGGGAGAAATTCTCGTGACGGGCGGCGGCTTCGAACGCGCGAATCGCGTTCAGCGCAGGCAGCTGGCGGAGGTCCATTTGCTAATTTTCCTCACATCGACGTGAAAATTGGTCGTTTGGTCGGGTGCCTTGAAGTGACTACGATTGTAGCCATCGAAGCATTTATTGGCGGAGTCGATCATGCAAGAAATTTCTTCAAGCATCACGTTCGAAATCCCCGCGGGCGAGACCGTGCCGATGAAGGTGCAACGCAGCACGCGTCTGACGGTGCAATGCGGGCCGGTCTGGGCGACGCGCAGCAACGACGTCGAGGACTACTTCCTGGTCGACGGCGAGACGCTCCGGCTGCGCCGCGGCGAGCGGTTGTGGCTCAGCGCGGAAAGCGGGCAGGGCGCGCACGTCGCGTTCTCGGTGTCGCGGCCGGCCGGGGAAGTCGCACGCGGCGTGCTCGCGCGGCTGCGCAACCGCGTGAATGCGCTGCTCCACGACGGCTGGCGCACCGTTTGACGGGCCTTTCCTCCGACGGATACCTGTGATCCGTCCCCTTTCCAAGGCCGGCGAGACCCATGGGTTTTCGGTAAACTACCGCCCATGTCCGTCTCGCCGGTTGCCATCGTGTCCACGCCTGTCGCTGTTTCCGAATCGCCCGCCGGGTCTCCGGTTCAGCCTGTCGCGCCGGTCACCGTGCGCTGGCGGGGCAGCGAGGCCTACGAGACGAGCTTCGACGCGATGCGCGCGTTCACCGACACGCGCACGGCCGACACCGGCGACGAAATCTGGGTCGTCGAGCATCCGCCCGTCTACACGCTCGGCCAGGCCGGCGACCCGGCTCACCTGCTGGTGGCCGACAGCGGCGTGCCGCTCGTGAAGGTCGACCGCGGCGGACAAATTACCTACCACGGCCCCGGCCAGATCGTCGTCTACCTGCTGCTGGACCTGCGCCGGCGCAAGCTGATGGTGCGCACGCTCGTGACGAAGATCGAGGAGGCCGTGATCGAAACCCTCGCGGCGTATAATCTCGCTTCGGTCCGCAAGGCGGGTGCGCCGGGAATCTATGTGGCATCCGGCGTGCACGAAGGCGCGAAGATCGCTGCCCTCGGCCTGAAGATCCGCAACGGCTGCAGCTATCACGGGCTGAGCCTGAACGTGAAGATGGATCTGCGCCCGTTTCTTGCGATCAACCCGTGCGGCTATGCCGGACTGGAAACCGTCGACATGGCGAGCCTCGAGGTTGCCGCCGACTGGAACGACGTCGCCCACACGCTGGTGGGTCGTCTGATTGCCAACCTCGATGGCGAATCCGCGGCCGCCGACAAGCCGCAGGCACTGGAACATTCGAATGACTGACGTTACCGCTTCCCCCGCACCGGCCGATTCGGCCGCAACCCCTGCCTACGATCCGACCGCCAAGCAGAAGGCGCAGGCGAAGACGGCGCGCATCCCGATCAAGGTCATTCCGATCGAGAAGCTGAAGAAGCCGGAGTGGATCCGCGTGAAGGCGGCCACCGGCAGCTCGCGCTTCAACGAGATCAAGACGATCCTGCGCGAGCACAATCTGCACACCGTGTGCGAGGAAGCGAGCTGCCCGAACATCGGCGAATGCTTCGGCAAGGGCACCGCGACGTTCATGATCATGGGCGACAAGTGCACGCGCCGCTGCCCGTTCTGCGACGTCGGCCACGGCCGTCCCGATCCGCTCGACGCGGACGAACCGAAGAACCTCGCGCGCACGATCGCCGCGCTCAAGCTCAAGTACGTGGTGATCACGAGCGTGGACCGCGACGACCTGCGCGACGGCGGTGCGGCCCACTTCGTCGAGTGCATTCGCGAAGTGCGCGAGCAGTCGCCGGAAACGCGCATCGAGATCCTGACGCCGGACTTCCGCGGCCGTCTCGATCGCGCGATCTCGATCCTGAACGCGGCACCGCCGGACGTGATGAACCACAACCTCGAAACGGTGCCGCGCCTGTACAAGGAAGCGCGCCCGGGTTCGGACTACGCGCACTCGCTGAAGCTCTTGAAGGACTTCAAGGCGCAGCATCCGGACGTCGCGACGAAGTCGGGCCTGATGGTCGGCCTCGGCGAGACCGAAGAGGAGATCCTGCAGGTGATGCGCGACCTGCGCGCGCACGACGTCGACATGCTGACGATCGGCCAATACCTGCAGCCGTCGGAGCACCACCTGCCGGTGCGTGCGTACGTGCATCCGGATACGTTCAAGATGTACGAGGAAGAGGCGTACAAGATGGGCTTCACGCACGCGGCGGTCGGCGCGATGGTGCGGTCGAGCTATCACGCCGATCTGCAGGCGCATGGGGCCGGGGTGGTCTGAGCGCCGCATTCGCCTCTGAGCAGCAGTCACGCAGTCGAAGAACAGCCCGCAGCGATGCGGGCTTTTTCGTTGGCGCGGCTGCTGCGCACGCTGGCGCGCGGCAATCGTCACCCGACCGGATGCGCGATCCATTCCAACGCGAAAAGCAAAGCTGAAATCGTCGTGATGGGCATCCTGATCATCGGCGCGATCGCGTGGCTGTTCGATCTCGCGATGCGCGGGGTCGAGCGGCGAGTGGTGCCGTGGAAGGGGCGCGGGTGAGGCGAAGCAGGCGGCGCATGCGCGCCGCCGCTGCCGGCCAGGCTCAATCGCCCATCGCGATTCCTTCCCGCCGCGGATCCGCCCCGCCGAACCACACCGTCTGCCCCTGCACGTTCAGCCGCTGGATCCCCTGCAGTCCCGAGTTCATCTCGACGACCCGCACGTCGTGCCCGCGTCCCTTCAGCCCGTCGACGAGCGCATCCGACACGCGGCCGCGCTCGAGTTGCGTCGGCCCGTTCATCGACCCGAAGTTCGGCAGCGCGATCGCCTGCTGCATCGTCATCCCCCAGTCGAGCACGCCGACCAGCGCCTTCGCGACGTGGTTGATGATCGCGGGGCCGCCTGCCGAGCCGACGATCATCGTCACCTGCTTCGTCTTCTGGTCGAACACGAGCTCCGGCGACATCGCCGAGCGCGGCCGCTTGCCCGGCTGCACGCGGTTCGCGACGGGGTGGCCGTTCTCGCTCGACACGAACGAGAAATCGGTGAGCTGGTTGTTCAGCATGAAGCCGCGCACCATCAGCCGCGAACCGAACGCGTCCTCGACGCTGGTCGTCATCGACAGCGCCTGCCCGTAGCGATCGACGATCGCGATGTCGGACGTCGACGGCAATTCGGGGCTGCGGTCGTCGGCCAGCGCGAGCGTCGCGCCCTGCGGCGTGCCGGCCTGCGCGACGCCCATGCTGCTGTCGCCGATCAGGTGCGCGCGCTGCGCGAGATAGGTCTTGTCGGTGAGGCTCGCCCAGCTGCCGCCCGGCAGCGGCGCGAAATCGGGATCGGCGACGTAGCGCGCGCGGTCCGCATACGCGAGGCGCCCGGCTTCGCTGAACAGGTGCGCGGCGAACGGCGTCGGCTCGTAGCCGACCTCGTTGCGCACCGGCTTCTGCGCGCCGATCTGCTGCCAGTCCGGCATCGCTTCGAGGATCCCGAGCATCTGCGCGATCGCGAGGCCGCCCGACGACGGCGGCGGCATTCCGCACACCACCGAGCGCCGGTAGTCGGCACACAGCGGCGCACGCACCTTCGCCTTGTAGTGCGCGAGATCCTGCAGCGACAGCAGGCCCGGATTGGTCGGGTGCTTGCGCACCTTCGCGACGATGTCGCGCGCGATCGCGCCGGTGTAGAACGCGTTCGCGCCGCGCTCGGCGACCTGGCGCAGTACGGTCGCGAGCGCGGGATTCTTCAGCACGGTGCCGGCCGCCTTCGGCGTGCCGTCCGCGTTGTAGAAGTACGCGCGCGCAGCCGGGTCGTTCTTCAGGTACTTGTCGTTCGCGATCAGCGTCGCGAGCCGCGGGCTGATCGTAAAGCCGTGCTCGGCGAGCCGGATCGCCGGCTGGAACAACCGCCGCCACGGCAGCTTGCCGTGCGCGCGGTGCGCGGCGTCGAGCATGTGCAGCACGCCCGGCGTGCCGACCGAGCGCCCGCCGACGACACCTTCGTAGAAGCTCATCGGCTGGCCGGTCGGGCCGTAGAACAGGCGATCGGTCGCGGCGGCCGGCGCGGTCTCGCGGCCGTCGTACGCCTGCGTTGCACGACCGTCGAAGTACAGCATGAACGCACCGCCGCCGAGTCCCGACGATTGCGGCTCGACGAGCGCGAGCACCATCTGTGTCGCGATCGCCGCGTCGATCGCGGTGCCGCCGGCCTTCAGCATGTCGTAGCCGGCCTGCGTCGCGAGCGGGTTCGCGGCCGCGATCATGAAATGCTGCGAGGTCCAGCCCGGCTTGTCGGTCCAGCCGGACGACTGTTCGGGCGCGTGAACGCCGGGCAGCGGCACCGCGGCGCCCGATGCGGCGGCGACCGGGACGACGGCGCCCGAGGGCGCGGACGGGGACGTGCAGCCGGCGCTGAAGGTGACGAGTGCGACGAGCGCGAGCACGGCGACAGGCGTCCAGGGACGCGAATGCGGACGAATCCGGTCGAACATTGAACCCTCGGCAGCTGTGAAATCGAAGGGGGCGGCGGCGCTTGCGCGGCACGCGGCGCGCTATTGTCGCCGCGCGGCCGGCGGATTGTCATCAGACAAGAAACCCTGACGCAGCCCGCCGAGCCCGCCCCGGCCGGTCTTTCCGGCCTGTTCGAGGATGAACTCTATGAACGTCGAAGTCGCGCGCGTGTGGTGCCGGTTCGGCATGTAGAGCATGTACATGTGCGTGCCGAAGATGCTGAGCCGGTACGCGTCGAGGGACGTGACGACCGTGCCGCACCGGATGTCGTCCTGCATCACGTAGTCGGGCACGATGCCGACGCCGATCCCGCCGAGGATCGCCTGGCGCAGGAACAGGAAGTTCTCCGAAATCAGCGTGGGCTCGAGCAGCACCTCGTGGCGCTCGTCGCCGAGATACGCGGCGATTCTGAGCTGCCGCCCCATCACCGTCGCGGTGACGACCGGCGCGGCGGCCAGCGCGCCGAGGCTCGCCGGCATCCCGTGCGCGGCCGCGAACGCAGCCGACGCGCACGCGACGTAGCGCACCGCGCCCATGTCGCGTGCGACGAGGTTCTGCGGCGGCTCCGGCATCACGCGCACCGCGATGTCGATCTCGTCGCGCATCAGGTCTTCCACGCGATTCTCGAACACCACGTCGAGCACGATGCCCGGATGCAGCCGCTTGAACGCGAGCAGCCAGTCGGACATCACCATCTGCCCGTAGCCGCTCGGCACCGACAGCCGCACGCGGCCCTGCAGGTCCTGGCCGAGCGTCGTCACCGATTCCTGCGCGGCGAGCAGCTCGTTGCGGATGCGCCGGCCGTGCTCGTACAGCTTCAGCCCGATCTCGGTCGGCTCGATGCGGCGCGTCGTGCGGCGCACGAGCTGCTGGCCGATCGAGCGTTCGAGCTGGTTCAGCCGGTAGCTGACGTTCGCGCGGCTCATCTTGAGCCGCTGCGCGGCCTTGCTCAGATTGCCCGCGTCGAGGATCTCGACGAGCAGCGTCAGCGCGTTCAGGTCCATGCCTGGTGTCTCCTGATCCGTCCCGCTTAACAGCGCGAAGCGGTTCGAAAGCGTTCAATGTCAAGTCAGACTTGACAGCTTGTAAAGGCGTGCGGGAATTGTCAATGAATCTCGATCAATCGAGAATCGAGTCATGCCCGGCGTACCGCCGGATCTTGTCCCGCTCCGTGCGGGACCGGGGCGGACGCCCCGGCGCCGCCCGCGCTGCCGCGACGCACGCACCCGGTGCCGGCGCGCCCGCCGCCGCGTCAAGGAGACACGATGAACTCACCTGCTTCCCCCGATCACCCGGCCGGCACTGTCACGCGCGAACGGCGCGACAAGGTGCTCGTGGTCACGATCGACCATCCGCCCGTCAACGCGCTGTCCGCCGACGTGCGGCGCGGCCTGGCCGACGCGATCGACGCCGCGCAAGCCGACGACGCGATCCGCGCGGTGCTGATCGTCGGCGCGGGCCGCAACTTCATCGCGGGCGCCGACATCCGCGAATTCGGCAAGCCGATCGTGCCGCCGTCGCTGCCCGACGTGTGCGAGCGCATCGAATCGGGCGCGAAACCGGTCGTGGTCGCGCTGCACGGCGCGACGCTCGGCGGCGGCCTCGAAGTCGCGCTCGCCGCGCATTACCGGCTCGCTGTGCCCGGCGCGAAGCTCGGGCTGCCCGAAGTCACGCTCGGCCTGCTGCCCGGTGCGGGCGGCACGCAGCGCGCGCCGCGCCTGATCGGTGCGAAGGCCGCGCTCGACCTGATGCTGACGGGCCGTCATGCAAGCGCCGACGAAGCGCTCGCGCTCGGCCTCGTCGACCGCGTTGCGCACAGCGACGACACGCTCGCCGAAGGCCTCGCGTACGCGCAGGAACTCGTGTCGCTCGGCGCACCGGTGCGCCGCACGCGCGATGCGAAGGGGCTGGCCGACCGCGCGGCCGCGCAGGCCGCGATCGGCGCGGCGCGCGCCGAGCTGCCGAAGAAGTCGCGCGGCCTGTTCTCGCCGGCGAAGATCGTCGACGCGGTCGAGGCCGCGCTCACGCAGTCGTTCGACGCGGGGATGAAGCTCGAGCGCAGCCTGTTCCTGCAATGTATCGACAGCCCGCAGCGCGCGGGCCTCGTGCACGCGTTCTTCGCGGAACGCGAGGCCGCGAAGGCCCCCGAGGCGCGCCGCGCGAGCGCGCGTCCGGTCGAACGGATCGGCGTGGTCGGCGGCGGCACGATGGGTGCGGGCATCGCGGTCGCGGCGCTCGATGCCGGGCTGCCGGTGACGATGATCGAACGCGACGAAGCGTCGCTCGCACGCGGCCGTGCGCACGTCGAGAAGGTGTACGACGGTCTCGTCGCGAAGGGGCGGATGACGCCGGCCGCGCACGCGGCGCGCCTTGCGCGCTTCAAGGGCAGCACGTCGTACGACGCGCTCGCGCAGGCCGACGTCGTGATCGAGGCCGTGTTCGAGGACATGGCCGTGAAGAAAGCCGTGTTCGCCGAACTCGCGCGCGCGTGCAAGCCGGGCGCGGTGCTCGCGACCAACACGTCGTATCTCGATATCGACGAGCTGGCTGCCAGCATCGACCGGCCGGCCGACGTGATCGGCCTGCATTTCTTCTCGCCGGCCAACGTGATGAAGCTGCTCGAGATCGTCGTGCCGGCGCGCGTGAGTGCGGAGGTCGTCGCGACTGTGTTCGCGCTCGCGAAGCAGCTGAAGAAGACGCCGGTGCGCGCGGGCGTGTGCGACGGCTTCATCGGCAACCGGATCCTCGCGGTCTACCGCACTGCGGCCGACTACCTGATGGAAGACGGCGCGTCGCCGTACCAGATCGATCGCGTGGTGCGCGAATTCGGCTTCCCGATGGGGCCGTTCCAGGTCGTCGACCTCGCGGGCGGCGATATCGGCTGGGCGACCCGCAAGCGCCGCGCGGCGACGCGCGACCCGCGTGCGCGCTACGTGGAGATTTCCGACCGGCTGTGCGAGCGCGGCTGGTTCGGGCAGAAGACGGCGCGTGGCTACTACCTGTATCCGGACGGCGCGCGCGCCGGCACGCCGGACCCGGAAGTCGAGGCGATCGTCGCCGACGAGCGCGCGAAGAAGGGCATCACGCCGCGCACGTTCACCGACGACGAGATCCTGCGCCGCTACCTCGCCGCGATGATCAACGAAGGCGCGAACGTCGTGCACGAGAAGATCGCGCTGCGCCCGCTCGATGTCGACGCGGTGTTCCTGTACGGCTACGGCTTCCCGCGCTATCGCGGCGGCCCGATGCACTACGCGGACACGGTCGGCCTCGCGAACGTGCTGGCCGACATCCGCGCGTTCGCGAAGGAGGATCCGCTGTTCTGGAAGCCTTCGCCGCTGATCGTCGACCTCGTCGCGCGCGGCGCGGATTTCGCGAGCCTGAACCACATCGACTGAACGTCAACCGCATTCGCCACGGACCGAAGATGGACCTCGATTTCACTCCCGAAGAGGAAGCCTTCCGCACGGAAGTGCAGCGCTTCCTGCAAGCCGAACTGCCCGAGCGCATCGCGCGCAAGGTGAAGGGCGGCCTGCATCTGACGCGCGACGACATGCGCGAATGGCACGCGATCCTGAATGCGCGCGGCTGGCTCGCGAGCCACTGGCCGCGCGAATACGGCGGCCCCGGCTGGAGCGTCGCGCAGAAGTTCCTGTTCGACAACGAATGCGCGCTCGCGGGCGCGCCGCGCATCGTGCCGTTCGGCGTGAACATGCTCGGCCCCGTGCTGATCAAGTACGGCAGCGAAGCGCAGAAGCGCCGCTGGCTGCCGCGCATCCTCGACGGCAGCGACTGGTGGTGCCAGGGTTATTCGGAACCGGGCGCCGGTTCCGACCTCGCTTCGGTGAAGACGAGCGCGGTGCGGCGCGTGGACGCGCAGGGCGAGCACTATGTCGTGAACGGCCAGAAGACGTGGACCACGCTCGGCCACTACGCGAACATGATCTTCTGCCTCGTGCGCACCGCGACCGACGTACGCAAGCAGGAGGGCATCAGCTTCCTGCTGATCGACATGAACACGCCGGGTGTCGAAGTGCGCCCGATCATCACGCTCGACGGCGAGCATGAGGTCAACGAAGTGTTCTTCACCGACGTGCGCGTGCCCGTTGAGAACCTGGTCGGCGAAGAGAACCGCGGCTGGACCTGCGCGAAATACCTGCTCACGTACGAGCGCACCAACATCGCCGGGATCGGCTTCTCGACGGCCGCGCTCGAGCGGCTGCGCGCGGTCGCCGCGAAGGTCAAGAAGAACGGCCGGCCGCTCGCGGACGATCCGTTCTTCGCGGCACGCGTCGCGCGCGTCGAGATCGAACTCGAGAACATGCGCACGACCAACCTGCGCGTGCTGGCCGCGGTCGCGGGCGGCGGCGTGCCGGGCGCGGAAAGCTCGATGCTGAAGATCCGCGGCACGCAGATCCGCCAGGAGATCGCCGCGCTGATGCGCCGCGCGATGGGGCCGTATGCGCAGCCGTTCATCGACGATGCGCTCGACGCCGACCACGACAGCGAGCCGGTCGGCCCGGACGAAGCCGCGAGCGCCGCGCAGCAGTACTTCAACAACCGCAAGCTGTCGATCTTCGGCGGCTCGAACGAGATCCAGAAGAACATCATCGCGAAGATGATGCTCGGGCTGTAACGAGGGACGCGACGATGGATTTCCAGCACACAGAAGACCGCCGGATGCTGGCGGACACGTTGAACCGCTTCATCGCCGAACGGTACGCGTTCCCGGTGCGCGAGCGCATCGCGCAGTCGGCCGAAGGATTCGATCGCGCGATGTGGCAGCGCTTCGCGGCGCTCGGTGCAGTCGGCGCGCTGTTTGCCGAAGCCGACGGCGGCTTCGGCGGCGCGGGCTTCGACATCGCCGTGGTGTTCGAATGCCTCGGGCGCGGGCTCGTCGTCGAGCCGTTCCTCGGCACGCTGCTCGCCGGACGCGCGCTGTCGCTCGCCGGTGGCGACGCGCATCGCGAGCGGCTGTCCGCACTGATCGACGGCAGCGCGAGCGCCGCATTCGCGCACGACGAACCTGGCTCGCACTACGAACTGACGACCGTGCGCACGCGTGCCGAGCGCTCCGGCGACGGCTGGGTGCTGACGGGCGCGAAGGGCGTGGTCGACCAGGCCGCGCAGGCGGCGTTCTTCGTCGTCAGCGCGCGTGTGTCCGGTGATGACGACGACGCAGCCGGCATCGGCCTGTTCGTCGTGCCGGCCGACGCGCCGGGCGTGTCGCTGCGCGACTACAGGAAGATCGACGGCGGCCGCGCGGCCGAAGTGCGCTTCGAGCGCGTCGTGCTGCCGGCCGATGCCGCGCTCGGCGCGCACGACGGCGAAGCCGGTGCGGCGCTGCTCGAACGCGTGCTTGGCTACGGGCTGCTCGCGCTGTCGGCGGAGGCGCTCGGGGCGATGGATGTCGCGAAGGAAGCGACGCTCGAGTATCTGCGCACGCGCAAGCAGTTCGGCGTGCCGATCGGCAGCTTCCAGGCGCTGCAGCACCGGATGGCAGATGTGCTGCTCGAAGTCGAGCAGGCGCGCTCGGCGGTGATCAACGCGGCCGCGCAGCTCGACGCGCCGCGCGCGGTGCGCGAGCGCGCGCTCGCGGCGGCGAAGTACACGATCGGCCGGATCGGCACGCTCGTCGCCGAGGAAAGCATCCAGCTGCACGGCGGGATCGGGATGACGTGGGAGCTGCCGCTGTCGCACTACGCGAAGCGGCTCGTGATGATCGACCACCAGCTCGGCGACGAGGATCACCATCTCGCGCGCTATATCGCGCTGTCGAAACAGTAAAGGCGGACCACGCGAATGGAGGAGACAAGGATGACGAACGAAGCGCGCGCGCTGCCGCTGGCCGGCGTGAAGGTGCTCGATTTCTCGCGCGTGCTCGCGGGTCCGTGGAGCGCGATGGTGCTCGCCGATTTCGGCGCGGACGTGATCAAGGTCGAGCATCCGGCGCGCGGCGACGACACGCGCGACTGGGGGCTGCGGATCGGCGAGACCGAGACGACCTACTTCAACAGCGTGAACCGCAGCAAGCGGTCGATCTGCGTCGACCTGCAGACGGAAGCCGGGCAGCGCATCGCGCGCGAGCTGGCCGCGCAGGCCGACGTGCTGATCCACAACTTCAAGTCCGGCGGCGCGGAAAAGCTCGGGCTCGGCTACGACGCGCTGGCCGAGCTGAATCCGCGGCTCGTGCATTGCGCGATCTCCGGCTACGACCGGTCGGGCCCGGAGGCCGCGCGGCCCGGCTACGACCTCGTCGTGCAGGGCGAGGCCGGGTTGATGGCGCTGAACGGCGAAGCCGGCCAGCCGCCGCTGAAGTTCGGCGTCGCGGCGGTCGACCTGTTCACCGGCATGTATTCGGCGCAGGCGATCCTCGCCGCGTTGTACGAGCGCCATGCGACGGGGCGCGGTCGCCGCATCGAGATGGCGCTGTTCGACTGCGGGCTGATGATCACCGCGTACTACGGGCTCGACGCGCTGCTGATGGGCGAGGATCCGCCGCGCTACGGCAACGCGCACCCGTCGATCGTGCCGTACGGCGTGTTCGATGCGGCCGACGGCCCGCTCGTGATCACGGTCGGCAACAACGCGCAGTTCGCACGCTTTTGCGACGCGATCGAGCGGCCCGACCTCGCCGCGGACGCACGCTACAAGACCAACCTCGGCCGCTCCGAGAATCGCGCGGAGCTGCTGCCGGAGATCCGCCGCGAACTCGGCCGCCGGCCGCGCGCGACGCTGCTCGCGGCGCTCGCCGATGCGGGCATTCCGTGCGGCGAAGTGCTCGGGCTGCACGAAGCGCTGAAGTCGGAACGTGCGACGAGCGCGGGGCTCGTCACGCGGCAGCCGCACCCGGTCGCGGGCGGCGTCGACGTGCTCGCGCCACCGTACCGCTTCGACGGCGCACGCTTGCCGGTGCGCGGTGCGCCGCCGGTGCTCGGCGCCGATACGGACGACGTACTCGGCGGCTGGCTCGGGTTGTCGGCGCAGGAACTGGCGCGGCTGCGTGCGGACCGAATCGTGTAGATCGCTTTTGCCGCCGTGGCGCGGGCGGGGAGTCGACGCGCGCCGACCATTCCACAAAACCCTCTCGCAATGACGAGTTGGTCGCCCTGCGGGGACTGGAGTAAGCGCTAAAGCGCCAACTCCGGTCGACCGCGAAGCATGGGACCAGAGTAAGCGCTAAAGCGCTAACTCTGGTCGACAGGAGACACCATGGAGCTTTCCGTCATCGAATCGGTCACGGCGCGCCGTGACTACCAGCAGCTCGTGCGTGCGCGGCGCCGCTTCAGCTTCACGCTGACGGCGCTGATGATCGCCACCTACTACAGCTTCATCCTGCTCGTCGCGCTCGCGCCGCACGTACTGGCCGCGCCGCTGTACCGCGGCGCGACGACCACGGTCGGGATCGTCGCGGGCGTCGCGATCATCCTGGTCGCGATCGGCCTGACCGCGTGCTACGTGCTGCGCGCGAACCGTGCGTTCGACCGCCGCGTCGACGCGATCCTGCAACGTTCGTGACGGAGGCCGACATGCGACGCACTTCGAGCGTGCTCGGCGCGCTGGCCGTTCTCGTTTCTTCCGCCGCGCGCGCGAGCGCCGTGGCCGGCCCGATGCCCGACAAGGTCGAGCTGAACCCGGTGGCGATCGCGATGTTCTTCGCGTTCGTGTTCGCGACGCTTGCGCTCACGCGCTGGGCCGCGCGCCGCACGCGCTCGACGCGCGACTTCTACACGGCCGGCGGCGGCATCACCGGGCTGCAGAACGGGCTCGCGATCGCGGGCGACTACATGTCGGCCGCATCGTTCCTCGGGCTGTCGGGGATGGTGTTCATGTTCGGCTTCGACGGGCTGATCTACTCGATCGGCTTCCTGGTCGGCTGGCCGTTCGTGATGTTCCTGATCGCCGAGCCGCTGCGCAACCTCGGCAAGTTCACGTTCGTCGATGTGGTGGCGTACCGCTTCGCGCAGCGGCCGATCCGGCTGCTGACGTCGGCGAACGCGCTGACCATCGTCGTGCTGTACCTGGTCGTGCAGATGGTCGGCGCGGGCAAGCTGATCCAGCTGCTGTTCGGGCTGTCGTACGGCACGGCCGAGCTGATCGTCGGCGTGCTGATGGTCGTCTACGTGTTCTTCGGCGGGATGACCGCGACGACCTGGGTGCAGGTGATCAAGGCCGTGCTGCTGCTGTGCGGCGCGACGCTGCTCGCGTTGCTCGCGCTCGGCGAATTCGGCTTCAGCGTCGACGCAATGTTCCGGCGCGCGGTGGCCGTGCATCCGGGCGCGCTGTCGATCATGGGGCCCGGCAAGCTGATCCGCGATCCGGCCAACGCGCTGTCGCTCGGCATCGCGCTGATGTTCGGCACGGCCGGCTTCCCGCACATCCTGATGCGTTTCTTCACGGTGCCGAACGCGAAGGAGGCGCGCAAGTCGGTGCTGTACGCGACCGGCTTCATCGGCTACTTCTATTTGCTGACCTTCGTGATCGGCTTCTCGGCGATCGTGCTGCTCGCGCAGCATCCGGAATTCTTCCGGCTCGGCGCGAACGGCACCTTCAACCTGACGCACGACCTGCTCGGCGGCTCGAACATGGTCGCGGTGAAGCTCGCGCAGGCGGTCGGCGGCAACTGGTTCTACGGCTTCATCGCGGCCGTCACGTTCGCGACGATCCTCGCGGTCGTCGCCGGGCTGACGCTCGCCGGCGCGACCACGATCTCGCACGACCTGTATGCGCAGATGTGGGCGCGCGGCAAGCCCGACGAGCGGCTGGAAATGCGCATCTCGCGCGCGGCGACGATCGGGTTGTCGGGAATCGCGATTGCGCTGTCGATCCTGTTCGAGCACGTGAACGTCGCGTTCATGGTCGGGCTCGTCGCGGCGGTGGCCGCGAGCGCCAATTTCCCGGTGCTCGCGATGTCGATCTTCTGGGGCGGGATGACGACGCGCGGCGCGGTGCTCGGCGGCGGTCTCGGCCTCATGTCGGCGGTGGTGCTCACGGTGCTGTCGAAGTCGGTGTGGGTCGACGTGCTGCACCACGCGCACGCGCCGGTGTTCCTCGACAACCCGGCGCTCGTGTCGGTGCCGCTCGCGTTCGTCGGGATCGTCGTCGGCTCGCTAGCGGACCGCGGCGAGCGCGCGCGGCGCGAGCGCGACGCGTTCGCGCAGCAGGAGTTCTACGCGCAGACGGGCGTGCTGGCCAGTCGCGCCGTGCAGCACTGATTCATCCGATGAATGAGCGCATCCGTCCGGATCGCCGGACGGATATTTTCCGGAAATCCGGAATCCCGGATTTTCTTGCCTGCCGCATGATGAGAAATACAATGAAAACAACGGCTTGAGGGGTTCCGGAAACCTGGCATCGACCTTGCGATATAAAAGGCACGGCCATCCCCCGGCCCGACTATTAAATCAAGGAGACAATCGATGACCACTGCCTTCCATCCCCTCCGGACGTCCTGAGGCATCGCTTGTTGCGGCACGGCAGCCGCGCGGGCGAGTGAATCTTCCCCTGTGACATTCGTCCGCGCGCGTGACGCCGTTTCCATCGGCTCATCTACTTCAGCAGGAACCATCGTGAAGAAGAAACCCTTCTACAAAGTGCTCTATGTGCAAGTGATCTTCGCCATCATCGTCGGCGTGATCCTCGGCCACTTCTATCCGGCGCTCGCCACCGACATGAAGCCGCTCGGCGACGGCTTCATCAAGCTGATCAAGATGGTGATCGGCCCGATCATCTTCTGTACGGTCGTCACCGGCATCGCCGGCATGGAGGACATGAAGAAGGTCGGCCGCGTCGGCGGCAAGGCGCTGCTGTACTTCGAGATCGTGTCGACCTTCGCGCTGCTGCTCGGCCTCGCGGCCACGCACATCCTGCGTCCGGGTGTCGGCTTCAACATCGATCCGGCGACGCTCGACGGCAAGGCCGTCGCATCGTACGCGGCGAAGGCGCACGGGCAGTCGACGGTCGACTTCCTGATGCACATCATCCCGAACACGATGGTCGATGCGTTCGCGCAGGGTGAAATCCTGCAGATCCTGCTGATCGCGCTGCTGTTCGGCAGCGTGCTCGCGCACCTCGGCGAGCGCGGCAAGGTCGTCACCGACTTCATCGACGGCCTCACGCGCGTGCTGTTCGGCATCGTGCACATCGTCACGAAGCTGGCACCGATCGGCGCGTTCGGCGCGATGGCGTTCACGATCGGCAAGTACGGCGTCGGCTCGCTGGTGCCGCTGCTCAAGCTGATCGGCACGTTCTACCTGACGTCGGTCGTGTTCGTGCTGGTCGTGCTCGGCACGATCGCGCGCGCCACGGGCTTCTCGATCATCCGCTTCGTGTCGTACATCAAGGAAGAACTGCTGATCGTGCTCGGCACGAGCTCGTCGGAAGCCGCGCTGCCGCAGCTGATGGAGAAGCTCGAGAAGGCCGGCTGCTCGCGTTCGGTCGTCGGCCTCGTCGTGCCGACCGGATACTCGTTCAACCTCGACGGCACCAACATCTACATGACGATGGCCGTGCTGTTCATCGCGCAGGCGACCAACATCGAACTGACGTGGATGCAGCAGCTCACGCTGCTGGCCGTCGCGATGCTGACGTCGAAGGGCGCGAGCGGCGTCACGGGCGCGGGCTTCATCACGCTCGCCGCGACGCTCGCGGTCGTGCCGACGATCCCGCTGTCGGGCATGGTGCTGATCCTCGGCATCGACCGCTTCATGAGCGAATGCCGTGCGCTGACCAACATCGTCGGTAACGGTGTCGCGACCGTGGTCGTGTCGGCCTGGGAGAAGGAGCTCGACCGCAACAAGCTGCGCCAGGCGCTGACGGGTGGCGGCGAGGTCAAGGCGACCGAGACGGCCGGCGTCTGACGCCATGAACGAGCAGGCGGCGGCACCGCCCGCAGGCGGCGCGCCGCGCGATGGCCGACGCGGCCAGGGTGACGATGTGGAGCCCTATGACACAATAGGCGATCCGCATCGTCAGGAAGTCACGTCCGTGAAGCGCCGCCTGCTCATCCTCGTCATGCTTGCCGCCGCGCTTGCGGCGGCATGCGCGCTGACGTGGACCGTCACGTGGCGGCGCGGCGTCGCCGAGCTGCAGCGCAACGCCGCGGTGCGCGTCGATCGCACCACCAACGCGCTCAAGAGCACGCTCGACCGCTACGAATCGCTGCCTTATCTGCTCGGCAGCCATCCGTACGTGCAGGACCTGCTCGCCGAGCCGAAGCGCGCCGATTTCACCGGGCGTGCGAACCGCTATCTCGAAGACCTCAACGAACACGCGCACGCGACCGTCACCTACGTGGTCGGCGCGGACGGCCTGTGCGTCGCCGCCAGCAACTGGCGCGCGCCCGACAGCTTCGTCGGGATCGAATACCGCTTCCGCCCGTATTTCATCGACGCGATGAACGGCCGGGTCGGCCGCTTCTTCGGGATCGGCACGATCTCGCGCGATCCCGGCTACTACATCTCGCAGCCGGTGTGGCGCGACGGCAAGATCGCGGGCGTCGTCGTCGTGAAGCTCAATCTCGAATGGTTCCAGGGCGCCGACGCGTCCGAACCGCTCGTCGTCGCGGACGATCACGGCGTCGTGTTCCTGTCGTCCGTGCCCGCATGGAAATACCACACGCTGCATCCGTTGACGGGGCCCGTCGCCGCGTCGATCTACGAGACGCGCCAGTACGCGCAGCAGCCCGTCACGCCGCTGCCGCTGCGCGTCGAGCAGGTGCTCGGCGCGGACGCGGAGATCGTCCGCCTGGGCCCCGGCCGTCGCGCGCCGCGCTTTCTCGCCAGCAAGCGGCGGATCGGCGAGCCCGACTGGCTCCTCGTCACGCTCGCGCCGATCGCCCCCATCGACACCGACGCGCGCAACGCGACGATCGTCACGGGCTTCGGCTTCGTGTCGGTCGCGCTGCTCGCGTTCTACTGGCGCATGCGCCGCGCACGCGTGCGCGAGATGATCCGCGGTCGCGCGCTGCTGCAGCAGGCGTACGCGGAGCTGAACCGGCGCGTCGAGGAACGCACGGCCGACCTGTCGGAAGCGAACGAACAGTTGCAGAAGGAAGTCGGCGAGCGGATTCGCGCGGAACAGGAATTGCGCGCCGCGCACGACGAACTGATCCAGGCGAGCAAGCTCGCCGCGCTCGGCCAGATGGCGGCCGGCATCACGCATGAACTGAACCAGCCGCTCGCGGCGTTGCGCAGCTTCTCGGACAACACGCGCGTGCTGCTCGATCGCGGCGAGCAGGCAGCCGCGCGCGAGAACCTGGAGGCGATCGCCGCGCTGACCGAGCGGATGGGCAAGATCACCAACCAGCTGAAGCTGTTCGTCGGCCGCGCGAAGCCGCGCAACGAACAGGCGCTCGTCGTGCGCGCGCTGCGCAGCGTGCTGTCGCTGCTCGGCGACCGGCTGCGCGGCGTCGCGCTCACGCTGACGCTGCAGGATTCGACCGTGTCGCCCGCGCAGGACGCGCCGCTCGACCTCGCGCGCGATTATCCGGAGCTCGTCGCCCGCTGCGAGGATCTGCGCCTCGAACAGGTGCTGATCAACCTGCTCGGCAACGCGCTCGATGCGGTCGCGGGCGTTGCGGCACCGGCGATCGACGTGACGATTGCGGTGTCGGTCGCGACCCTCGCGGTCGAGGTGCGCGACAACGGGTCCGGCATCGCGCCCGACCTGCTGCCGCGTTTGTTCGAACCGTTCTTCACGACGAAGGAAATGGGGCGCGGGCTCGGGCTCGGCCTTGCGATCTCGTCGTCGATCGCGAGCGACGCGGGCGGCGCGCTGACCGCGCGCAATGCGCCGTCCGGCGGCGCGCTGTTCGTCTTGACGCTGCGGCGCGCGCGCACGCATCATCCGGACTCCGTGTCCGAGCAGGCGGGCTCGCGCTAGTTCGCCGCACGACAGGCATCAACGAGAGCCGCGCGCGCACGCTGCCGCGCGGCCTGTCAGGAGCAAGTGACTACGATGGCCAACCGGCTGCAAGTGATCTATATCGAAGACGATGCGCTCGTTCGCCGGGCGAGCGTGCAGAGCCTCCAGCTCGCGGGGTTCGACGTCGTCGGGTTCGAATCGGCCGAGGCGGCCGACAAGGCGATCGTCGCGGAAACCGCCGGCGTGATCGTCAGCGACATCCGGCTGCCCGGCGCGAGCGGGCTCGACCTGCTCGCGCAGTGCCGCGAGCGTGTGCCCGACGTGCCGGTGATCCTCGTCACCGGCCACGGCGACATCTCGATGGCCGTGCAGGCGATGCGCGACGGCGCGTACGACTTCATCGAGAAGCCGTTCGCGGCCGAACGGCTGATCGAGACGGTGCGCCGCGCGCTCGAGCGGCGTGAACTCGTGCTCGAGAATCACGCGCTGCGGCGCGAGCTGGCCGGGCAGAGCATCGTCGCGCCGCGCATCATCGGCCGCAGTCCGGCGATCGAGCAGGTGCGCAAACTGATCGCGAACGTCGCGCCCACCGACGCGTCGGTGCTGATCAACGGCGACACGGGTGCCGGCAAGGAGCTGATCGCGCGCAGCCTGCACGAGCTGTCGCCGCGTCGCGACAAGCCGTTCATCGCGGTGAACTGCGGTGCGCTGCCCGAGCCGATGTTCGAGTCGGAGATGTTCGGCTATGAGTCCGGCGCGTTCACCGGCGCCGCGAAGCGCCGCGTCGGCAAGCTCGAATATGCGTCCGGCGGCACGCTGTTCCTCGACGAAATCGAAAGCATGCCGCTCGCGCTGCAGGTGAAGCTGCTGCGGGTGCTGCAGGACGGCGTGCTCGAGCGGCTCGGCTCGAACCAGCCGATCCGTGTGAACTGCCGCGTTGTCGCGGCCGCGAAGGGCGACATGAGCGAGCTCGTCGCGGCCGGCACGTTTCGGCGCGACCTGCTGTACCGGCTCAACGTCGTGACGATCGCGCTGCCGCCGCTCGCCGAGCGCCGCGAGGACATCGTGCCGCTGTTCGAACACTTCATGCTCGACGCGGCCGTGCGCTACGAGCGGCCGGCCCCCGTGCTGACCGACCGGCAGCGCGCGAGCCTGATGCAGCGCGACTGGCCCGGCAACGTGCGCGAGCTGCGCAACGCGGCCGACCGCTTCGTGCTCGGTGTTGCCGACATGCCGCAGGAGGCCGGCGCGAACGGCGACGATGCCGAGAGCGACCAGACGCTGAAGGAGCGCATCGAGCAGTTCGAGCGCGCGGTGATCGCCCAGGCGCTGAACCAGACGGGCGGCGCGGTCGCGGCGACGGCCGACCGGCTGCATGTCGGCAAGGCGACGCTGTACGAGAAGATGAAGCGCTACGGGCTGTCGGCGAAAGGCGAAACCGAGCGCTGAAAACGAGACGGACCGCAGAACCGGGCTGGCCGGTCGTGCGGTCCGTCGTGCGGAGCAGGGCGCGGCGTGCGGCCCTGCGAGTCCTGTCGTGCGGCGCGGTCGGCGGCGCTCAGGCCGCGTTGCTGTCGAGCGCCTTCTTGAGCAGTGCGTCGAGTTCCGCGAACTGCGGTGCGCCGACGTAGCGCTTCAGGATCTTGCCGTCCTTGTCGACGACGAAGGTCGTCGGCGTGAGCTGCACGTTGCCGAACTGCTTCGCGACGCTGCCGTCGTCGAGCGCGACCTTGAACGGCAGCTGGCGCGTCTGCGCATAGTTCGCGACGTACATCGGCGGATCGTAGTTCATCGCGACCGCGACGAATTCCAGCCCCTGACCCTTGAAGCGATTGTAGGTATCGACCATCTGCGGCATTTCCTGCATGCAGGTCGCGCAGCTCGTCGCCCAGAAATTGACGAGGTAGACCTTGCCCTTCAGGTCGCCTGCCGTCGACACTTTCTGGCCCGACAGCAGCGTGAACGTGGCGTCCGGCACGGTGGACTTGCCGTTGAACGCGAAGAAGCCGGCAACGGCGATGGCCGCGACGATGACGGCCGCCGCGATATAGCGGGCGGGGCCGGTGCGGCGCTGGGCGGGAGGCGTGGTGTTCATCTGCGGTGCTCTCGGAGTCGGTCGATGACGCGGATCGATGCAAAGGACGTCGAAATTCGGCGCTTATTTTAGCGCGAATGCGCGGCACGCACCGATGGCCGCCACACATCCCGGGTGTCAGCTTCGGCGGATAATGGGCGCTTTGCCTGTCCCCATCACTGCCATGCCGAAGGAAGTCATCGATTCGTTGCGCCCCCTTTTTCGTCCACTGCGACACTTCGCCGCGCTCGCGTGCGTGAGCGCCGCGCTGGCCGCCTGCTCGCCGTCATATGACTGGCGTACGCTGCACAACGACGCCGGCTACACGATTGACCTGCCGGCGAAGCCGACCGTCGAGGACCAGCCGGTGGCGGTTGGCGGCGCATCGATGCCGATGCGGATGCAGGCCGCACACGTCGACGGCGCGGTGTTCGCGGTCGGCACGCTGACACTGCCCGACGACCGCGACGACACGCGCCGCGCCGCGCTCGAGTTCCTGCGTACCGGGCTGTCGCGCAATCTCGAAGGCGCGCCGCAGACGGCCTCGGTGCCGGTGCCGCTCGCGGCCGGCGGCGCGGTGAACGGGCTCGAACTGCGTGTCGCGGGCGCGGCCAGCGGCGGCGACCACGCGCACAAGACGATCGTCGCGCGGCTCGTGGCGCGCGGCCGGCATGCATATCAGGCCGTCGTGATCGCCGACGGGCCGCTCGCGCGGGAACAGCTCGACCAGTTTTTCGGCTCGTTCAAACTCGATTGACGCCGGCCGGTGAGGGCGCTCAGACACGCTGTGACAACTGAAAGTTCATTCGCAGCTTTCGACGCTAATCGCCGGATTTTGCGGGGATTTTTCGACTATCCACAGCGCATGTGGATAACTTTGTTGAAAAGTTGACTGAATCCCCCGCAAAGCCGCGCCGGACGGCCTTCCGGCGCATTTGATAGATCGCCAGCCCAATGAGAAAGATAAATAAAAACAACGAGATACGAGTTTTGCGATGAAAGGGCGGTCGCGAGCGGCGATCCGGGGCCGGATTCGCGAAATTGTGCATAAGTCAAGTCTTGACAGCGCCGTTTTGTCCTCAAGAGGCGCTCACAGCGCCGTGAGCGCGCGCCGGTAGCGGATCGCCTCGGCGATCTGCGCGGCCGTCGGCAACGGGTCGCCGGCCAGGTCGGCGATCGTCCGCGCGACCTTCAACACGCGGAAATACGCACGCGCCGACCAGCCGAAGCGCTCGCCGGCCTCGCGCAGCAGCCGCTCGCCGTCGTTGGTCGGGCGGCACAGGTCGTCGGTCTCGCGGCCGCTCAGCATGTGATTCGTTTTGCCCTGCCGGTCGAGCTGCAGCGCACGCGCCTGCGCGACCCGTGCGGCGACCGTCGCGCTCGGCTCGCCGGGCGCCGTCGCGCGCGACGCGAGTTCGGCCGGCGACAGCGCGGGCAGATCGACCTGGATGTCGATCCGGTCGAGCAGCGGCCCGGACAGCTTGCGCAGGTAACGCGTCGCGACGTCCGGCGAGCAGCGGCAGCGCCCGGACGGATCGCCGTGCCAGCCGCACGGACACGGGTTCATCGCGGCGATCAGTTGGCACGCGGCAGGAAAGTCGGCCTGCTGGGCCGCGCGCGAGATCGTGATGCGGCCGACTTCCAGCGGCTCGCGCAGCATTTCCAGCACGTGCCGGTCGAATTCGGGCAGCTCGTCGAGAAACAGCACGCCGAGGTGCGCGAGCGTGATCTCCCCCGGTTGCGGCGGGTTGCGGCCGCCGACCAGCGCGGCGGCGCTCGACGAGTGGTGCGGCGCGCGGAACGGCCGCCGCCGCCACTGCGCGGGCGAGAAGCCGATGCGGCTCGCGGAAAGAAGCGCGGCCGACGTCAGCGCCTCGTCGTCGGTCAGCGACGGCAGGAGGCCCGGCAGCCGCGCGGCCAGCATCGACTTGCCGGCGCCGGGCGGCCCGATCATCAGCATGTGGTGCCCGCCCGCGGCGGCCACTTCGAGCGCACGCCGGGCGCCGCGCTGGCCGACGACGTCCGCGAGATCGGGGGCGGCCGGCGCCGGTACGCCATCGAGGCAGGGCGCGGCGACCGGCGCGAGCCGCGCGTCCGGCGCACCGGCGAGGTGCGCACACAGTGCGGGCAGGTCGGGCGCGCCGAACACGACGACGCCCGGCACGAGCGCGGCTTCTGCAGCGCTGTCGAGCGGCAGGTACAACTCGGGCGGGCGCGACGCGGCCGCCGGCCCGGACATCGCGACGGGCTGCGCGCCGGAATCGACACGCGACCCGGTTTCACTCGCGCGCCGGTCGCGCGCCGCACCGCACGCCATCGCGAACGCGCCGCGCATCGGCCGCAGCGCGCCGGTCAGCGACAGCTCGCCCGCGAATTCGCGGCCGGCCAGCGCGTCGGCCGGGATCTGCCCGTTCGCGGCGAGGATGCCGAGCGCGATCGGCAGGTCGAAGCGGCCCGACTCCTTCGGCAGGTCGGCCGGCGCGAGATTGACGGTGATGCGCCTGACGGGGAATTCGAATCCGCAGTTCTGTAGCGCGGCGCGCACGCGCTCGCGGCTTTCGCGGACTTCGAGATCGGGCAGGCCGACGATCGAGAACGACGGCAACCCGTTGGCAAGGTGGACTTCGACGGTGACGTCCGGCGCGCGGCCGGCCGCCGGCGCGCGACTACGCACCACGGCGAGCGACATGGCGAGGCTCCTGTAAATGAATCGGACGGACAACGGCCGTTCGGGGCCGCATGTCGCGGGAATCGGAGGAATCGGTGCGCGCTTGCCGGCGTGGCGCGGGAAAGAACGAGGAACGACGAACTGCAAATAGCGGGGGACTGCGAAGAGCGAGGGAACAGCGAAGAGCGGGGGACTGCGAGGAACGACGGGTTGACGAGCGGACTTCCGGGCGGCGGACGCGGGCCGCACGAGGCGGCCCGCGCCCGGACCCGTTGGTCGGGTGAGGCGTCAGGCCTGGGGCGCTGCGAGCTTCTGCTCGAGTTCCGCGACGCGCTTCTCGAGTTCCTCGAGACGCACGCGGGTGCGGGCGAGCACCTGTGCCTGCGTGTCGAACTCCTCGCGCGTGACGAGATCGAGTTTCGAGAAGCCTTGCGACAGCATGGCTTTCACGTTGCGCTCGACATCCTTGGCCGGCGAGTTTTTCAGCAGGTCGCTGACGCGCGACTGCAGGTCGTTGAAAACATCGCTGGGTTGCTTCATGAGATTTCCCTTCCTTGCACAAAAAATGTGCATCTTCAGTTGCATACGTGCCCATGATGCACGCATGACCGGAAATGGTGCGCCCGCGGCGCGAATTCCGGGCATGGCGCCCGCATGGGTGAATGGCCCGGCGAGCCGGGACGTGCGTGCACTCTAGCAACGATCCTTTCGGCGCGCCAGCAAACCTCGCCCACGTTGGCCATTCGGCCGGGCTTCCGCACCTTTCAGCAGGGGACGCGACCCCGCTTCCGAGCCGTTCGAGACGGCGCTCGCACGAACATGGCATGCGAGTTGCTGAGAAGAGGCCGTCACACCATTCCAACCAATTCGACGGGACAACCCAGCGAGAGGACTTCATGAAACTGATTACCGCAATCATCAAGCCGTTCAAGCTCGATGAGACGCGCGAAGCGCTCTCCGCGCTCGGCGTCTCCGGCATCACGGTGACGGAGGTGAAAGGGTTCGGGCGCCAGAAGGGGCACACCGAGCTGTACCGGGGCGCCGAATACGTGGTCGATTTCCTGCCGAAGATGAAGATCGAGGCAGCCGTGTCCGACGATCTCGTCGACCAGGCGGTCGAGGCGATCGAGCGGGCCGCCCGCACCGGCAAGATCGGCGACGGGAAGATCTTCGTCACGCCGATCGAGCAGGTGATCCGGATCCGGACCGGGGAGACCGGCGCAGACGCGCTGTAACAGACAAAGACAAGCGACAAGAGGAAACCCGAGATGCGCAAACTTCTGATGTCCCTGCTGATGGCCGGCTCGCTGATCGCGGCCGGCGTCGGCCCCGCGCTCGCCGACGACGCGGCTTCCGCCGCGGCTGCGTCCGCGCCCGCCGCCACGGCGTCCGATGCAGCGGCAGCCGCCGCTCCGGCCGCTTCGGCACCCGCCGCCACGGATGCATCGGCACCTGCCGCTGCCGCCGCACCCGCGTCGGGTGCCGCCGACGCATCGGCCGCCGCCGCCGCGTCCGCGCCGGCCGCACCCGCCGCGCCGACCGAGCCGTTCTCCGTCGATTCGTCGAAGATCAGTGCAGGCGACACCGCGTGGATGCTGACGTCCACCGCGCTCGTGCTGTTCATGACGATCCCCGGCCTCGCGCTGTTCTACGCGGGCATGGTCCGCAAGAAGAACGTGCTCGCGACCGTGATGCAGAGCTTCGCGATCACCGCAGTGATCACGGTGCTGTGGACGGTGGTCGGCTACAGCCTCGCGTTCACGCCGGGCAACGGCTTCATCGGCGGCCTGTCGCGCGCGTTCCTGCACGGGATGACCTACGTGAAGGGCGACAAGGCGACCACGCTGACCGTCAGCCACCTGGCGACGACGATTCCGGAGTCGGTCTACTTCGTCTACCAGATGACGTTCGCGATCATCACGCCGGCACTGATCTGCGGCGCATTTGCCGACCGGATGAAGTTCTCGGCGATGCTCGTGTTCATGACGCTCTGGTCGCTGATCGTCTATGTGCCGATCGCGCACATGGTGTGGGAGCCGACCGGCTGGCTGTCGTCGGACGGCGTGCTCGACTTCGCGGGCGGCACGGTGGTGCACATCAACGCCGGTATCGCGGGCCTCGTGTCGTGCCTGATGCTCGGCAAGCGCGTCGGTTTCGGCCGTGAATCGATGGCGCCGCACAACCTCGTGCTGACGATGATCGGCGGCTCGATGCTGTGGGTTGGCTGGTTCGGCTTCAACGCGGGTTCCGCGGTCGCGGCCGACGGCCGTGCCGGCTTCGCGATGCTGACGACGCAAGTCGCAACCGCCTGCGCGGCGCTCGGCTGGATGTTTGCCGAGTGGGTCTCGCACGGCAAGCCGTCGGTGCTCGGCATCGTGTCGGGTGCGGTCGCGGGTCTCGTCGCGATCACGCCGGCGGCCGGCTTCGTCGGCGTGACGGGCGCACTCGTGATCGGCATCGCAGCCGGCGTCGTGTGCTTCTGGTCGGCGACGTGGCTCAAGTCGAAGCTCGGCTACGACGATTCGCTCGACGCGTTCGGCGTGCACGGCGTGGGCGGGATTCTCGGCGCACTGCTGACCGGCGTGTTCGCGGTCAAGGACATCGGCGGCGCCGACGGCAGCCTGCTGCTGCAGGCGAAGGGCGTGCTGATCACGCTGGTGTACAGCGGCGTGTTGAGCTTCGTGCTGCTGAAGCTGATCGACCTGACGATCGGCCTGCGCGTGACCGAAGAGGAAGAGCGCGAAGGCCTCGACGTGGTGCTGCACGGCGAGCACGTCGAATAAGTCTGACGGATGACGGCGGGCCGCCGCGCAGACGGCGCCCGCGACGAATGAGCGCAGCGACTTCGGCCCGCCCACCCGGCGGGCTTTTTTTCTCCTGCCTGCTGCTGCCGTAGCGCATAACCCTTCCACCTATCGGGTCAATAGCCGAAAACTTCCTCCAAACCCTTGCGAAGCCGGGAACAATCCCCAAATGGGCAGGGCAATTGCTCTACAATCTTCATTCTCCCGCTCGCGAGTGATTCATGGTTCCCCACCTCGTTACCGCGTTGAACGGTCCGCTGCTCGAGCTCGAGCAGAAGATCCTCGACGCGACGCCTGCGATCGAACGCTGGTTCAGGCTCGAATGGCAGGAACACACCCCGCCGTTCTATTGTTCGGTGGACCTGCGCAACGCCGGCTTCAAGCTGGCGCCCGTCGACGCGAACCTGTTCCCCGGCGCATTCAATAATCTGCCGTCCGAAGTGCTGCCGCTCGCCGTCCAGGCCGCGATGGCCGCGATCGAGAAGATCTGCCCGGACGCGAAGAACCTGCTCGTGATTCCCGAGCTGCCGACCCGCAACGCGTTCTACCTGGAAAACGTCGCGCGGCTCGCGACGATTATGCGCCAGGCCGGCCTGAACGTGCGCTTCGGCTCGCTCGATCCGAGCATCACCGACATGACGCCGATCACGCTGGCCGACGGCCAGAAGATCGTGCTCGAGCCGCTCGAGCGTTCGCAGCGCCGCCTTGGCCTGAAGAATTTCGATCCGTGCTCGATCCTGCTGAACAACGACCTGTCGGCCGGGATTCCCGCCGTGCTGGAAAACCTGCACGAGCAATACCTGCTGCCGCCGCTGCATGCGGGCTGGGCCGTGCGCCGCAAGTCGACGCACTTCTCGTGCTACGACGACGTCGCGAAGAAGTTCGCGAAGATGGTCGGCGTCGATCCGTGGATGGTGAATCCGTATTTCGCGCACGTCGAAGGCGTCGACTGGCAGGCGCATGAAGGCGAGCAGGCGCTCGCCGACGCGATCGACGGCGTGCTGAAGAAGATCGCGCGCAAGTATCGCGAATACGGGATCAGCGAAAAGCCGTACGTCGTCGTGAAGGCCGATGCGGGCACCGCCGGGCGCGGCGTGATGACCGTGCACGACGCGGCCGAGATCGGCCGCATGTCGAAGGCCGAGCGCGCGCAGATGGCCGAGTCGAAGGCCGGGCTCGCGGTGCGCGACGTGATCGTGCAGGAAGGCGTCTATACGTTCGAGCGCGTCGGCGACGAAGTCGCGGAACCCGTCGTGTACATGATCGACCGCTACGTGGTTGGCGGCTTCTACCGCACGCACGCCGGCCGCGAGCGCGACCAGAACCTGAACGCGCCCGGCATGCATTACGTGCCGCTCGGCTTCGAGCACACCGCGCTGCCGGATGCCGGCGCCAAGCCGGGTGCCGCGCCGCCGAACCGTTTCTACATGTACGGCGTCGTCGCGCGCCTGTCGCTGATCGCGTCGTCGATCGAACTGGAAAAGACCGATCCCGAAGCCATCCAGGTGTAACGGCTTCGCTACGTACAGGACCCGCATGGACATTCTCTTTATCGCCGATCCGCTCGAGCGCTTCAAGATCTACAAGGATTCGACCTACGCGATGATGGCGGAGGCCGCGCGGCGCGGGCATGCGGTGTACGCGTGCCAGCCGCACCAGCTCGCGTGGACGGGCTCGGGCGTCGAGGCGGACGTGCAGCGCGTGACGATCGTCGGCGACACGGCCGACCTGCATCGTCATCCGTGGTACGAGACGGCCGCGCACGAATCCCGTCGGCTGACGTCGTTCGGCGCGGTGCTGATGCGCAAGGATCCGCCGTTCGACATGGAGTACGTGACGGCCACCTGGATGCTCGAGCTTGCCGAGCGTGCGGGCGCACGCGTGTTCAACAAGCCGCAGTCGATCCGCGATCACTCGGAGAAGCTGGCGATCGGCGAGTTTCCGCAGTTCGTCGCACCGACGCTTGTCACGCGCGACGCCGCGCGCTTGCGGGCGTTCCATGCCGAGCATGGCGACGTGATCGTGAAGCCGCTCGACGGCATGGGCGGGATGGGCGTGTTCCGCGTGAAGGCCGACGGAATGAACCTCGGCGCGATCATCGAGATGCTGGGCCATGACGGCACGCGCTCGCTGATGATCCAGAAGTTCATTCCCGAGATCAAGGCGGGCGACAAGCGCATTCTGCTGATCGCGGGCGAGCCGGTGCCGTATTCGCTCGCGCGGATTCCGCAGGGCAGCGAAGTGCGCGGCAATCTCGCGGCGGGCGGGCTCGGCGTCGCGCAGCCGCTGACGCCGCGCGATCGCGAGATCGCCGAGACGCTCGGGCCGGTGCTCGCCGCGCGCGGGCTGCTGCTGGTCGGGCTCGACGCGATCGGCGACTGGCTGACCGAGGTGAACGTGACGAGCCCGACATGCTTCCGCGAAATCATGGAGCAGACGGGTTTCGACGTCGCCGCAATGTTCATCGACGCGCTGGAGCGGGCGGCCGCGTAGCCCGCTCCAGCGCAATCCCGGCGGCGGCCGCGCAGGTCCCCCGTCGCCGGAGCGGTTCGACCGGCCTGCTACAATGCCCGCTTGCCCGGTGCCGCGACCAGCGCGCCGAAGGCCCGGCGGTCGGGCCGAAACTGTTGCAAGGCTGAACATGGAACGTTTCCCACACTCGCTACGCTCATTGCCCCGCCGCGGGGTGTCGGCCCGCCAAGGGCGGCCGGGAGCGATCTGACATGGCCGGGATCCTGATCATCGCGCACGCCCCGCTCGCCACCGCGCTGCGGGACTGCATCGCGCACATCTATGGCGGCGTGCCCGCGCGCATCGGCTGTATCGACGTGATGGCGGACAGCGATCCGACCCAGGTGATGGCGTTCGCGCATGCGGAACTCGCACGGCTCAGGGAAGAGAACGGCGTCGTCGTGCTGACCGACATGTACGGCGCGACGCCCGCGAACATCGCGGGCCAGCTCGCGAAGCTCGACAACGTGCGCGTGCTGGCGGGCGTGAACCTGCCGATGCTGGTGCGGGCCGTCTGCTACCGTACCGTGCCGCTCGACAAGCTCGTCGACAAGGCGCTGTCCGGCGGCGCGAAGGGCGTCCACGAAGTGGCGGCCGGTACGCCGCCGCCGCCTACCGAAGTCGGCTGCGGCCAATGCGCGCCGATTCCGCCCGAGCCGCAACCGCGCACCGAATCGCACTGACCGTCCCGTTTTCCGTTTTAGACCGACCCGCCGACGCCCGTCGTCGACAGCCGCGACCGACCCGACCGAGAATCATGCTTCTACAAGAAACCACTATCGTCAACAAATTGGGGCTCCATGCACGCGCATCGGCCAAGCTTACGCAGCTGGCGGGCAACTTCCAGTCGGAAGTGTGGATGACGCGCAACGGGCGCAAGATCAACGCGAAAAGCATCATGGGTGTGATGATGCTCGCGGCGGGCATTGGCAGCACGGTGACGATCGAGACCGAAGGTCCCGACGAGCGCGAAGCGATGGACGCGTTGCTCAAGCTGATCGCTGACAAGTTCGGCGAAGGTCAGTGATCCGCGCACTGCGCACAGGATCATTGCCGTTTCCAGTCAGAATGCCGCGGATTCCGCGGCATTTTTTTCGCCTGCAGCATTGATGCAGAACGTGCAATGCTGCGCTGCACGCAGTCAGCACGGAGGCGCGGAATTTATAATCACTAACCGGGGTCATAAGCGCATCGCAGCAGTGTGCCGCGGCTTTACATGTACAGAGGAGGTGCGCGTGTCCTTCACGCTGCATGGTATTCCCGTCTCACGTGGTATCGCGATCGGGCGAGCGTATCTGATCGCGCCGGCGGCGCTCGACGTCGCCCATTACCTGGTCGAGGCAAACCAGATCGATGCCGAGGTCGAGCGTTTCAGCACGGCGCGCGAGGTCGTGGGTCGCGAACTCGAGGCGCTGCGCGCCGACCTGACCGCCGATACCCCGAGCGAGGTCGGTGCATTCATCGACGTCCACGCGATGATCCTGAACGACGAGATGCTCGTGCAGGAAACCATCGACCTGATCCGCACGCGCCGCTACAACGTCGAATGGGCGCTGACCGAGCAGCTCGAGCTGCTCACGCGCCACTTCGACGACATCGAGGACGAATACCTGCGCGAGCGCAAGGCCGACATCGAACAGGTGGTCGAGCGCGTGCTGAAGGCGCTTGCCGGTGCGCCGTCCGCCTCGCAGGCGCTCGATCGCGCGGCCGCGAACGGCACGAACGAGATGATCGTCGTCGCGCACGACATCGCGCCGGCCGACATGATGCAGTTCAAGTCGCAGTCGTTCCAGGCGTTCGTCACCGATCTCGGCGGCCGCACGTCGCACACGGCGATCGTCGCGCGCAGCCTCGGCATTCCGGCCGCGGTCGGCGTTCAGCATGCGAGCGCGCTGATCCGCCAGAACGACCTGATCATCGTCGACGGCGACCAGGGGATCGTGATCGTCGATCCGGCGCCGATCGTGCTCGAGGAATATTCGTACCGCCAGTCCGAGAAGCTGCTCGAGCAGCGCAAGCTGCAGCGCCTGAAATTTTCGCCGACGCAAACCCTGTGCGGCACCAAGATCGAGCTGTACGCGAACATCGAGCTGCCCGACGACGCGAAAGCGGCGGTCGAGGCCGGCGCGGTCGGTGTCGGGCTGTTCCGCTCCGAGTTCCTGTTCATGCATCAGAAGGAGATGCCGGAAGAGGAGGAGCAGTTCGCCGCGTACAAGCGCGCGGTCGAGTGGATGAAGGGCATGCCGGTGACGATTCGCACGATCGACGTCGGCGCGGACAAGCCGCTCGAGGCGCTCGACGAAGGCTATGAAACGGCGCCGAACCCGGCGCTCGGCCTGCGCGCGATCCGCTGGAGCCTGTCCGAACCGCAGATGTTCCTGACGCAGCTGCGCGCGATCCTGCGCGCATCCGCGTTCGGGCAGGTGAAGATCCTGATCCCGATGCTCGCGCACGCGCAGGAGATCGACCAGACGCTCGACCTGATTCGCGAGGCGAAGCGCCAGCTCGACGATGCGGGGCTCGCGTACGATCCGAACGTACGCATCGGTGCGATGATCGAGATCCCGGCCGCGGCGATCGCGCTGCCGCTGTTCCTGAAGCGCTTCGACTTCCTGTCGATCGGCACGAACGACCTGATCCAGTACACGCTCGCGATCGACCGCGCCGACAACGCGGTCGCGCACCTGTACGACCCGCTGCATCCGGCGGTGCTGCATCTGATCGCCTATACGCTGCGCGAAGCGAAGCGTGCGGGCGTGTCGGTATCGGTGTGCGGGGAGATGGCGGGCGATCCGGCGCTCACGCGGCTGTTGCTAGGGATGGGGCTCACCGAGTTCTCGATGCACCCGAGCCAGTTGCTGGTCGTGAAGCAGGAGATCCTGCGTGCGCACCTGAAGGCGCTCGAGAAGCCGACGGCCGACGTGCTGGCCGCGTTCGAGCCGGAGGAAGTGCAGGCGGCGCTCAAGCGCCTGTCGGTCGCCGAACCGCGCGCGGACGCGGCCGCCTAGGCGGCGTGGGTTGCGCCGCGGAATCGTCGCGAGCGCCGCAAACGTAGAAAAACATAGCGAAACGTCATGCATGCGCCGTTCGGCGCATGCATCCAGCGCGCGTCAGTGCCGGCCCTGGCACACCGGGCAGTCGGCCTGGCGCGCGATCTTCATCGTCGTCCATTCCATCCGCAGCGAGTCGAGCATCATCAGCCGGCCGTTGAGCGTCGTGCCGATCGCACCGATCACGCGCAGCGCTTCGGCGGCCTGCATCGCGCCGATGATGCCGACCGTCGGCGCGAATACGCCCATCGTCGCGCACGCGACTTCCTCGAACGGCTGGTCTTCCGGGAACACGCATGCGTAGCAGGGCGCGGCCGGGTCGCGGAAGTCGAACGTGCTGATCTGGCCGTCGAAGCGCAGCGCGGCACCCGACACGAGCGGCACGCCGTGCGCGACGCACGCGCGGTTGATCGCGTGGCGCGTCGCGAAGTTGTCGGTGCAGTCGAGCACGACGCTCGCCTGCGGCACGTGCTCGTCGAGCCACGCATCGTCGACGCGCGCCGCGATCGCATGCACGGTCACTTCCGGGTTCAGTTGCGCGAGCGTATCGCGCCCCGATTCGACCTTGCTGCGGCCGACCGAGGCCGTCACATGCAGGATCTGCCGCTGCAGGTTCGTGAGGTCGACCGTATCGGCATCGACTAGCGTGATCGTGCCGACGCCGGACGCCGCGAGATACATCGCGGCCGGCGAGCCGAGGCCGCCGGCGCCGACGACGATCGCGTGCGCGTCGAGGAAGCGCTGCTGCGTCTCGATGCCGATTTCATCGACGAGGATGTGGCGGGAGTAGCGAAGGAGTTGATCGTCGTTCATGGGGAAGTCGTGGGCGAGGCGGCGGACGTAGCGTTATTTTAGGCGCGCATGAAAAACGGGCCATCGCGGTCTTCCCGCGATGGCCCGTCGGATGCCGGCCGGCGCTTATTGCGGTGCCGACGCGGGCTTCGGTGCGGCCGCCTTCGCGCCCGACGCCTTCACGGCGGACGCGGCCTTGCCGGCAGGGCTCTTCGCCGTGCTCTCGGCGAGCAGCGACTTCGATTGCTGCACCGGCTTGCCTTCGAGCTTGTTGAGCGCCTGCTGCATCATGAAGTCGTCGGCGCTGCCGAACTCGATCGGCTTGCGATCGCGGTCCTTCTGGCGTTGCTCCGGCGTCTTCTTGTCGTTCTGCTCTTCGAGGACGCGCAGCTGGTCCATGCGGCGCTGCTCGCGCTCTTCCTGTTCCTTCTTCTCGTTCGGATCCTGCGTGTTCGCGAGGTGATTCGTGTAGTCGACCTCTCGCGTCACGAGCACGTCGTCCGGATCGCCGTCCGCGTACTGGTCGACCGGCACGTCTGGCGTGATGCCCTTGTTCTGGATCGAACGGCCGCTCGGCGTGTAGTAGTAGGCGGTCGTCAGGCGCAGCGCGGTGTCGGCCGTCATCGGACGAACCGTCTGCACCGAGCCCTTGCCGAACGTCGTCTTGCCCATGATCAGCGCGCGCTTCGAATCCTGCAGGGCGCCGGCGACGATTTCCGACGCGGATGCCGAGTATGCGTTCGTCAGCACGATCATCGGCACGGTCTTGAAGACCGGCGGCAGGTTCTTCAGCGGATCGCCGTCGAAGGACGGCAGACGGTAGTTGTCGTAGGTGTCGCGGTAGACCTGCTTCGAATCCGGGATCTGGCCGTTGGTCGACACGACGACGGAGTCGGGCGGCAGGAACGCGCCGGCGACGCCGACCGCGCTCTGCAGCAGGCCGCCACCGTTGTTGCGCAGGTCGACGATCAGGCCCTTCAGGTTCGGCTGCTGACGTGCGATGTCCTGCAGCTTCGCGGCGAGATCGGGTGTCGTGCGCTCCTGGAAGCTCGTGATCCGGATGTACGCGTAACCCGGGTCGAGCATCTTCATCTTCACGCTCTGGACCTTGATGATCGCGCGCGTAACCGTGACCGGGAACGTGCGGTCGTCGCTCTTGCGGAAGATCGTCAGCGTGACCTTGGTGCCCGGCTCGCCGCGCATCTGCTTGACGGCCTTGTCGAGCGTCATGCCGCGCACCGGCTTGTCGTTGATGCGCGTGATCAGGTCGCCCGGACGGATGCCGGCGCGGAACGCGGGGGTATCTTCGATCGGCGAGATCACCTTGACGAGGCCGTCTTCCTGCGAAATCTCGATGCCGAGGCCCGCGAAGCGACCCTTGGTCTGCTCCTGCAGCTCGTCATAATCGGTCTTGTCCAGGAACGACGAATGCGGGTCGAGGCTCGACACCATGCCCTTGATCGCCGCCGTCAGCAGCTTCTTGTCGTCGACCGGCTCGACATACTCGCGCTTGATCTGGCCGAACACTTCCGCGAACAGGCGGAGCTGGTCGAGGGGAAGCGGCGCCGTGGCGGTCTGCTCGGCCGACGCCGAAATCTGCAGCGTGGCGAATACGCCCGTGGCGAGGCCCGCGGCAATCAGGCCGATGTTCTTCAATTTCATTCGCATAGAGAGTCTGGTGCGGTCGGGAAGCGCGTGGCGGTAGCGGGGATGTAGCGGACAAGTATAACTGTTCGTCCGATTACCCAGTGGAACGGTGCGAAACGGCGCCGAGGTCCCGGGCCCAGGCGGGGTGCCGCCGGACGCGCTGCGGATTCGAAAGCGGGTTCGACAGCACCGGGGCCGCGAAGGTTCGCGCCGCGCGCCATGGCGGGCCGGGCAGGCCGCACACGGCGCGGCCTGCCCGGCGTGGCGGGGTGTCAGCCCGCCTTGCCCTGCTTCGCGACGGCGGCCTGCGCCTTCGCGATCGCGTCCTGGTCGCCCAGGTAGTAGTGCGTGATCGGCTTCAGGTTCTCGTCGAGTTCATACACGAGCGGCACGCCGTTCGGGATGTTCAGGCCGACGATGTCGCTGTCCGAGATGCCGTCGAGGTACTTGATCAGCGCGCGCAGCGAGTTGCCGTGCGCGGCGATCAGCACCTGCTTGCCCGCACGGACGGCCGGCGCGATCGATTCGTTCCACAGCGGCAGCACGCGCGCGACCGTGTCCTTCAGGCACTCGGTGAGCGGCAGTTGCTCGTGCGGCACCTTCGCGTAGCGCGGATCGTTGAACGGCGCGCGTTCGTCGGTCGGTTCGAGCGCGGGCGGCGGCGTGTCGTAGCTGCGGCGCCACACGAGCACCTGGTCGTCGCCGAACTTCGCGGCCGTTTCCGCCTTGTTCAGGCCCGACAGTGCGCCGTAGTGGCGCTCGTTCAGGCGCCACGAGTGGACGACCGGCAGGTACATCAGGTCCATCTTGTCCTGCACGTGCCACAGCGTGCGGATCGCGCGCTTGAGCACCGATGTATACGCGATGTCGAACGTGTAGCCGGCCTCCTTGAGCAATTCGCCGGCCTGGTAGGCTTCGTTGCGACCCTGTTCGGTCAGGTCGACGTCGACCCAGCCGGTGAAGCGGTTTTCCTTGTTCCACGTCGATTCGCCGTGGCGGATGAGAACGAGTTTGTACATGGATCTTGCGGTCGGTAGTGAAGGAAGCGGGGCGCGTCGCGCGGTACCCGGTTCGGGTCCGCCATCGCGCAAGACGGTTATTTTATAATGGCAAGATTGTCCTTTTCCGATTTCTCTTTTTCCGGCGACATTCCGTGACGTTCTTTACCAATTACACGAATCTGGCCCTTATCGCGATCCTGCTGGTTTCCGGCGGCCTGCTCGCATGGCCGGCCCTGCGCCGCGGCCGTGGCGGCCTGTCGGCCGCAGAGGCGACGCAGCTCATCAATCGCCGCAACGCGGTCGTGATCGACGTGCGTGCCGCGTCCGACTTCGCTGCCGGCCACCTGCCGTCGGCACGCCAGGTCGCCGCCGGCGAGATCGGCGCGAAAATTGCGCAGGTCGCGAAAAACAAGAGCACCCCCGTGCTGCTCGTCTGCCAGAACGGCCAGCAGTCGCAGAAGGCGGCGCGCGAGGTCGAGGCCGCGGGCTATGCCGAGGTACACGTGCTGGAGGGCGGCGTCGCCGCCTGGCAGCAGGCCGGGATGCCGGTCGTCAAACAAGGAGTGGCGAAGTGAGCAAGGTTTTGATGTACAGCACGCAGGTGTGTCCGTATTGCATCCAGGCCGAGCGCCTGCTGAAGCTGCGCGGCGTCGAGCAGATCGAAAAGGTGCTGATCGATCGCGATCCGACGCGCCGCGAGGAAATGATGTCGCGCACGGGCCGTCGCACGGTGCCGCAGATCTATATCGGCGACACGCATGTCGGCGGTTACGACGATCTGTCGAAGCTCGACCGTGAAGGCGGGCTCTTGCCGCTTCTGCAAGCGGCCTGATTAGGGCAGAATGGCCGCCGGCCGCGCCGCGGCTTGGGCGCGCAGGATTCAACCGCGGCGGCCGGCGTGAAGCCGGGCCGCCCCGTCACCACTATTAGGGAAACACCATGTCCGACGTCGAAAACCAACCGTTCTTCAACATCCAGCGCGTCTACCTGAAGGATATGTCGCTCGAGCAGCCGAATTCGCCGGCGATCTTCCTCGAGCAGGACATGCCGTCGGTTGAAGTCGAAGTCGACGTGAAGGCCGAGCGCCTGGCGGAAAGCGTGTTCGAAGTCGTCGTGTCGGGTACCGTCACCGCGAAGGTGAAGGACAAGGTCGCGTTCCTGATCGAAGCGAAGCAGGCCGGCATTTTCGACATTCGCAACATTCCCGACGAACAGCTCGACCCGCTCGTCGGCATCGCTTGCCCGACGATCCTGTTCCCGTACCTGCGCTCGAACATCGCCGACGCGATCACGCGCGCGGGCTTCCCGCCGATCCACCTGGCGGAAATCAACTTCCAGGCGCTGTACGAGCAACGTCTCGCGCAGCTTCAGCAGCAGGCCGGTGCAGCAGGCGCGCCGAACGGCACGACGCTGAACTGACGTTTCACTCCGGACCGGTGCTGGGTATGAAAGTAGCCGTTCTCGGCGCCGGTGCCTGGGGCACCGCGCTCGCGGGCCATCTGGCCGCGCGGCACGATACGCTTCTCTGGGCGCGCGACGCCGCGCTGATCGCCGGGCTGCAGGCCCGGCACGAAAATTCCCGCTATCTGGACGGCATCGCGCTGCCCGATGCGCTGCGCTACGACGCCGATCTCGGCGCCGCGCTCGCGCACGGCGCCGCGGACGACGCGCTGTGCGTGATCGCCGCGCCCGTGGCCGGCCTGCGCACGCTGTTCGGCGCGATGCGCGACGCGGGCTGCGTGCCCGCGCATGTCGTGTGGGTCTGCAAGGGCTTCGAGGCCGACACGCATCTGCTGCCGCACCAGGTCATCGCGGCCGAGTTGCCGGGGCAGCACAGCAACGGCGTGCTGTCGGGGCCGAGCTTCGCCCGCGAGGTCGGGCTCGGCCTGCCCGTCGCGCTGACGGTCGCGAGCACGTCCGCCGAATGCCGCGAGCGCACGCTCGCCGCGTTCCATCACGGCGCGATGCGGATCTATACGGGCGACGACGTGGTCGGCGTCGAGGTTGGCGGCGCGGTGAAGAACGTGCTGGCGATCGCGACCGGCATCGCCGACGGCCTCGGACTCGGGCTGAACGCGCGCGCCGCGCTGGTCACGCGCGGCCTTGCCGAAATGTCGCGTCTCGGCGTCGCGCTCGGCGGCCGCGCCGAAACCTTCACGGGCCTCACGGGCCTCGGCGACCTGATTCTCACCGCGACGGGCGACCTGTCGCGCAACCGCACGGTCGGTCTGCAACTGGCGGCCGGCCGCTCGCTGAACGACATCCTCGGTGCGCTCGGCCATGTGGCCGAAGGCGTGCGCTGCGCGCAGGCCGTGCTCGCGCTCGCGCGCGCGCAATCGATCGAAATGCCGATCACCGAAGCCGTATGCGGCGTGCTGTTCGACAGCGTCGCACCGCGCGATGCGGTCAGCGGCCTGTTGCGGCGCGACGCACGCGCCGAATAACCTCGAATGACACCGGCGAATCACGCCGATTTTTGCGGCCAGGCGCGCTCGCGCAAAGCGGGCGGCGCCAAAGCGCACTACGCTTAAACAGTCTCCGGCGTTTCGGGAGGGTGCCATGCTGCAGATCGGTTCCACCACGTTCGACGCGCAACTCGTCGACATCACGACGCTCGACGTCGACGCGATCGTTAACGCCGCGAACGGTTCGCTGCTCGGCGGCGGCGGTGTCGACGGCGCGATCCATCGCGCGGCCGGCCCGGGCCTGCTGGCCGAGTGCCGCACGCTCGGCGGCTGCGAGACCGGCGACGCGAAGCTCACGCGCGGCCACGGGCTGCCGGCGCGGTACGTGATCCATGCGGTCGGCCCGGTGTGGTACGGCGGCGGGCGCGGCGAGGCCGATCTGCTGGCGGCATGCTATCGGCGCGCGATCGAGCTGGCCGAAGAGGTTGCGGCGACATCGATCGCATTTCCGGCGATCAGTTGCGGCGTGTACCGCTATCCGGCCGGCGAGGCCGTCGACATCGCGGTTGGCACGGTTGCCGAAATGCTGCCGCAGGCGCCGAACCTCGCACGCGTGGTGTTCGCGTGCTTTTCATCCGATATATACGACCTGTATCGCGCGCGGCTCGCGCGCGTCTAGCGCGTCTAGTGCCCCGGCCGCGCGGCGCGAACCGGGCGTGCGCGTCAGGCACCGCCTTCGAAGCCGGCCTGGCGCCACGCCTCGAACACGACCACGGCCACCGTGTTCGACAGGTTCAGGCTGCGGTTGCCCGGCCGCATCGGCAGGCGCACGCGCTGTTCGTTCGGGAAGCGCTCGAGCAGTTCGGCCGGCAGGCCGCGCGTTTCCGAGCCGAACACGAACCAGTCGCCCGGCACGAACGCGTGGTCGTGGAAACGGCCCGAGCCGCGAGTGGTGAACGCGAACATTCGCGCGGGATCGGGCGCTTCGGCCGCGACGAACGCGTCCCAGTCGCGGTGCACGCGCATTTGCGCGTACTCGTGATAGTCGAGGCCCGCGCGGCGCATCTTCGCGTCGTCGAGCGGAAAACCGAGCGGCTCGATCAGGTGCAGGCGCGCACCGGTATTGGCGCACAGGCGGATCACGTTGCCGGTGTTCGGCGGAATTTCGGGAGCGACGAGAACGACGTTGAACATGATTGGGTCTGGCTGGGCTGGCCGGGTGGAGCAACGTGCACTCGTTCCCGGCCGGCCGGTTCGTGACGGCCGCCGCATGCGGGCGGCCGGCCTCTCTATCTAATTAATCCCTGGCGGTGCGCAGCGCAACCAGATTCGTCACGCGTGCGGCGCCCGCCGCCTTCAATGCCTGCGCGGCGGCCGCGAGCGTCGCACCGGACGTCATCACGTCGTCGACGAGCGCCACGTGGCGGCCGGCGAGACCACTCGCCACCGCGAATGCCGCGATCACGTTGTCGCGCCGCGCGCGCCGGTCGAGCCGCGACTGCGGTGCGGTTTCGGCCACGCGCGTGAGCAGTGCCGCATCGGCGCGCACGCCGAGCCGGCGCGCGAGCGGACGCGCGATCGCCCACGCCTGGTTGTAGCCGCGCGCGACGAGCCGCCCGTGCGACAGCGGCACCGGCGCGATCACGTCGAAGCAGCCCGGCTCGCGCAGCGCGTCCGTGTCGTCGATCCGCTGCGCGAGCCGGGCCGCGAATTCCGCGCCGAGCGCGAGTCGCGCATGAAACTTCAGGCCGCGCGCGAGCGCGTCGAGCGGCGCGCGGTAATCGGCGAGCGCGAGCGTCGCGTCGAACGGCGGCGGCGTTGCGCGGCATGCATCACACCGGTAAGCGGACGCGGTGCCTGCGCCACCATGCCGGCGGCGGGCTCCGCGCGAATGCGGCCGCCCGACGCCCAGCGGCACCGCGCAGACATCGCAGCGCAGCCGTGCTTCATTCCAGTACGCGGCATCGCAGGCGCTGCAAATCACCGTGTGTGACAAATTGCCGCACAGTGCGCACCGATTCGGCAACGCGAGCGCGACGACGCGCACGGCCAGCGCGCGAACCTGCGACAAAACGACGCGCATCGGGCGCGGGGCGAAACGGCGATCCATCGCGAACACTCCTGGCGGCTCCGTCTCGCTGAAGGCTGCGAGGCGAGCGAGTATACTTCGGGCTCTTCGCCAGTGTGCCCGACATGTCCCCAGCTTCGACTCAAACCGGCCGTCCGGCCAATGACGCCCGGCGTTTGCGGCGGATCTTCGATCGCCGTGCCGCCGCGTTCGACGCGGTCGCGTTCCTGCCGCGCGAGATCGCGCAGCGGATGAACGAGCGCCTCGAGTACATCAAGGTGAGCCCCGCGGCCGTGCTCGATGCGGGCTGCGGCGCGGGCGACGACCTGCCGGCGCTGCGCGCGCGCTTTCCCGAAGCTCCGGTGTTCGGCGTCGACCTGTCCGGCGCGATGCTCGCGCGGGCGGGGCAGCGCGAGGTCGAGCAGACGAACTGGCGCCGCTGGCTGCCCGCGTCGCTCGGCCGGGCGCTGGGCCAGCGCGGCCCGCGTGTCGCGCAGGCCGACTTCTCGGTGCTGCCGTTCGCGGCCGGCGCGTTCGACCTGATCTGGTCGAATCTCGCGCTGCACTGGCACTCGCGTCCCGATGCGGTCTTCCCCGAATGGCAGCGCGTGCTGCGCGTGAACGGCCTGCTGATGTTCAGCACGCTGGGCCCCGACACGCTGCGCGAGCTGCGCGCGGCCTGCGCGGACGCCGAAGCGGCGCTCGGCATTGCGCCGTCCGCGGCGCGCGTGATCGATTTCGTCGACATGCACGACCTCGGCGACATGCTGGTCGAGAGCGGCTTCGAGATTCCGGTGATGGACCAGGAAGTGCTCACCGTCACGTACAAGACCCCCGATTCCCTGCTGGCCGACGTGCGCCGCTGGGGCGCCTATCCGTTCGACCGCGCGGCGCCGCAGCGCGCGACGCGGCGCTTTCGCGCGGCGCTTGACGACGCGCTGGAAGCGCGCCGGCGCGCGGACGGCACGATTGCGCTGACGTTCGAGGTGATTTACGGCCACGCGTGGAAGGCCGTGCCGCGCACGACCGCCGAGGGGCATGGGATCGTGCGTATCGAAGATATCGGAAAGGGGCGTCCGAAGAATCGGTAAAGCGGTAAAGAGGGGTTTTGTTATGTCTGAAATTAGCGGCGCGAAGCAGGGTCGAATTGACGCCGAAAACGGCGGGGAAGCTTGTGGCGCTTGGCTTGCGGGCCGATAGCCGCTTGCTTGTGGATGCCATTGAACCCGCCTATAATGCGTCAGCTTGTCGTCCCTGGGTCCCCGCAATACGGGGCGACGAGTCCGATGCAGGCATGCATCGCATGCCATTCGCGTGAGGCGGCGATGGAAGCAGCGAGGGTTTCGGCGGAGGCGACGAACAGCGAACCGGTTCTCGCAGACTGGCTCATGAAGCGCAACTGTTCGGTGTCGCCGCGCCAGTTCATGCTGTTTTACGCGTCGCTCGCGAGCTTCTCGCTGGTGATCGCGGCATTGCTGATGTGGCGGGGGGCTTGGCTCGTCATGCCCTTCACCGGAATCGAATTGCTGGCGGTAGGTGTCGCGTTCGCGATCTATGCGCGCCATGCGGTCGATTACGAGCGCATCAGGCTGTTTCCGCACCGGCTCGTGATCGAGCGAATGGATGCGGAGCGGTTCACGCAGATCGAATTCAACCCGCGTTGGGTGCGGGTCGAGCCGGGTGCGACGCCACGCGATCCGATTCGACTGGTATCGCGCGGGCAGACCGTCGTAATCGGGCAGCATCTCGCGCAGTACAAGCGTGCGCAGTTCGCCGACGAACTGCGCGTGTCGCTCAGGCGCTGCGGCTGACGAGGCGCGGGCACCGGCCGGAACAGGCCGGCGGCTTGCGACGGGGGAGGGTTTGAATGGAAATTTTGGGTAAGGATGCTATGAAAACAATCAAGCGAGCCCTCACGGGCGTGCTGGCATGCAGCGGATTGCTCTTTGCCGGCGCTGCTCTGGCGGTCGGTGATAGCCCGGGCGGCCCCCGCGTCAACGAGATCAACTTTCAGCCGCCGGTCACGAAGATCGCCGAGGAGCTCTACGATCTCCACACGATGATGCTGATCCTGTGTACGGTGATCTTCGTCGGCGTGTTCGGCGTGATGTTCTATTCGATCTTCGCGCACCGTAAATCCAAAGGCCACAAGGCCGCCAATTTCCATGAAAGCACGACCGTCGAAATCATCTGGACGATCGTGCCGTTCATCATCGTCGTGCTGATGGCGCTGCCGGCCACGAAGGCCGTCGTCGCAATGAAGGACACGACCAACGCCGATCTCACGATCAAGGTCACCGGCTACCAGTGGAAGTGGGGCTACGACTACGTGAAGGGCCCGGGCGAGGGCATCAGCTTCCTGTCGACGCTCAGCACCCCGCGTGACGAAGTGATGGGCAAGAAGCCGATCACCGAGACGTACCTGCAGGAAGTCGACAACCCGCTCGTCGTGCCGGTCAACAAGAAGATCCGCATCATCACGACCGCGAACGACGTCGTTCACTCGTGGTACGTGCCCGCGTTCGGCGTGAAGCAGGATGCGATCCCCGGCTTCGTGCGCGATACGTGGTTCAAGGCCGACAAGGTCGGTACGTTCCGCGGCTTCTGTACTGAACTGTGCGGCAAGGAACACGCGTTCATGCCGGTCGTGGTCGTCGTGCTGTCGGAGGACGACTACGCGAAGTGGGTGACCGCGCAGAAGGCCAAGCTGGCCAGCGCATCGGTCGATCCGAACAAGGTTTACACGATGGCCGAACTCGTCGCGCACGGCGAGGAAGTCTACAAGGCGAATTGCGCGGCCTGCCACCAGGTGAACGGCAAGGGCCTCGGCGCATTCCCGGCGATGGACGGCAGCCAGATCGTGAACGGCCCGATCGCCGGCCACGTCGAGCGCGTGCTGCACGGCAAGGGTGCCATGCCGTCGTGGGCGTCGCTGTCGGACCTCGACATCGCATCGGTCATCACGTACGAGCGCAACTCGTGGGGCAACCACAAGAACGATCTGCTGCAGCCGAAGCAAGTGGCTGACGCACGCAACGGCAAGATGCCGGAAGACGCGGCAGGCGCAGCGGCACCGGCGCAAGCCGCGTCGGGCGCAGCCGAGCAGCCGGCGGCAGCGTCGGCAGCGGCAGCGCTGTCGACGATCTATTTCGAAACGGGCAAGAGCGTGCTGCCGGCGGACGCGAAAGCGGCGATCGCAGCGGCAGCCGACTATGCGAAGGCACATCCGGACGCGAAGCTCGCGCTGTCGGGTTTCACCGACAAGACGGGCTCGGCCGACGCGAACGCAGAACTCGCCAAGCATCGTGCACAAGCCGTGCGCGACGCACTGAAGGCAGCAGGCGTGGCGGAAGACCACATTATTCTCAAAAAGCCGGAAACGATCACGGGCGGGGCTGACGCGAAGGAAGCCCGGCGGGTCGAGATCGGGCCGGCGGCTTGACGTGTCGCTGAGTTAGTCGACGTATTCGCATTAGGAGATTCTCATGTCTAGCATCGGGCACGACGTAGTCGCGGACCACGCGCACGACGACCACGCGCACGAAACACCGCATGGCTGGCGGCGCTGGCTGTTCGCCACCAACCACAAGGACATCGGTACGCTGTACCTGCTGTTCTCGTTCATCATGTTCCTGTCGGGCGGCGTGATGGCACTCGGCATCCGTGCCGAGCTGTTCGAGCCGGGCCTGCAGATCATGCGTCCGGAGTTCTTCAACGAACTCACGACGATGCACGGCCTGATCATGGTGTTCGGCGCGATCATGCCGGCATTCGTCGGCTTCGCGAACTGGATGATTCCGCTGCAGATCGGCGCGTCCGATATGGCATTCGCGCGGATGAACAACTTCAGCTTCTGGCTGCTGCCGGTCGCGGCCGTGCTGCTCGTCGGTTCGTTCTTCGCGCCGGGCGGCGCGACGGCCGCCGGCTGGACGCTGTACGCACCGCTGTCGACGCAGATGGGCCCGGGCATGGACTTCGCGATCTTCGCGGTCCACATCATGGGCGCATCGTCGATCATGGGCGGGATCAACATCGTCGTGACGATCCTGAACATGCGCGCACCGGGCATGACGCTGATGAAGATGCCGATGTTCGCGTGGACCTGGCTGATCACCGCGTACCTGCTGATCGCCGTGATGCCGGTTCTGGCAGGCGCGATCACGATGGTGCTGTTCGATCGCCACTTCGGCACGTCGTTCTTCAACGCGGCAGGCGGCGGCGACCCGGTGATGTACCAGCACATCTTCTGGTTCTTCGGCCACCCCGAGGTGTACATCATGATTCTGCCGGCGTTCGGGATCGTGTCGCAGGTGATCCCGGCGTTCTCGCGCAAGACGCTGTTCGGCTACAGCTCGATGGTGTACGCGACGGCTTCGATCGCGATCCTGTCGTTCATGGTCTGGGCGCACCACATGTTCGCTACGGGCATGCCGGTCACCGGTCAGCTGTTCTTCATGTACGCGACGATGCTGATCGCGGTGCCGACGGGCGTGAAGGTGTTCAACTGGCTCGCGACGATGTGGCGCGGCTCGATGACGTTCGAAACCCCGATGCTGTTCGCGATCGGCTTCCTGTTCGTGTTCACGTTCGGCGGCCTGACGGGCCTGATGCTGGCAATGGCACCGCTCGACATCCAGTACCACGGCACCTACTTCGTGGTGGCGCACTTCCATTACGTGCTGGTGGCCGGGTCCCTGTTCGCGCTGTTCGCGGGCTGGTACTACTGGGCACCGAAGTGGACGGGCTGGATGTACAACGAGACGCGCGGCAAGATCCACTTCTGGGCGTCGATGATCTTCTTCAACCTGACGTTCTTCCCGATGCACTTCGTCGGTCTCGCAGGCATGCCGCGTCGCTATGCGGACTACCCGGCGCAGTTCACGGACTTCAACCAGGTCGCGACGATCGGCGCATTCGGCTTCGGCCTCGCGCAGGTGTACTTCCTGTTCGCGGTCGCGCTGCCGGCCTACCGTGGCGGCGGCGAGCTGGAAAAGGCGTCGGACAAGCCGTGGGATGGCGCGACGGGCCTCGAGTGGACGGTGCCGAGCCCGGCTCCCTTCCACACGTTCGAGCAACCGCCGCACGTCGAATAAGTTTCATCCAGCGTTCCGCCGCTGCCTGCCGCACAGGCAGGCGCGGCGGGCGCCGAATCGAAGTTTCAGCGAAGTTTCAGCGAAGTTTCAGATGAACCGGAATCCACAAGAAAGACGAACGCCCGAGCAGATTCGCGCGGGCAACAAGCGGCTCGGCCTCATCCTGCTCGTCATCGCCGCCGTTTTTTTTGTGGGTGTCGTGATCAAGCAGTGGTGGCTGTCTACCCACTGATGCAGTAACTGACGCAGTAGCGAGGAAGTTGTCGTATGTCGAAGCCGGAAGAGGGCGCCGTCGATCGCGCGTTCAATCGTTCGATGCTGGTGAAGCTCTTCGTCGTGGCCGGACTCATGTTCGGCTTCGGCTTCGCGCTGATTCCGATGTATCGCGCGATTTGCCAGGTCACCGGCATCAACAACCTGGTGCAGCGCGATGTCAGCGAACGCGAGGCGAAGAACTCGCAGGTCGACTACAGCCGCACGGTGTCGGTCGAGTTTGATGCGAATGCGCGCGGCCCGCTCGGTTTCAAGCCGGAGCACAACAGCCTCGACGTGCATCCGGGCGAACTGACGACGATCGTGTACGACGTGACCAACGGGCAGGGCCGGCCGGTGGTGGCGCAGGCGATTCCGAGCTACGCGCCGAAGCAGGCGACGGAGTTCTTCAAGAAGATCGAGTGTTTTTGCTTCACGCAGCAGACGCTGGCCGCGAACGAGTCGCGCAAGATGCCGGTGGTGTTCGTGATCGATCCGAAGCTGCCGAAGGATGTGAAGACGATCACGTTGTCGTACACGTTCTTCGAACTGAATACGCCGGCCGAGCCGGCGCCGCGCAAGACGGCGGCGCAGGGTGCGGCGAAGCCGGACGCATGACGACGGAGACGGGGCGATGACGGAGAACAAGCGGAGCGGGACGTTCGGCCAGGCGTTGCGAGCGGTGTTGTGGTCGTTCTTCGGGGTGCGCAAGCGGCGCGACCTGGAGGCCGATGCGACGCAGCTGAATCCGCTGCACGTGCTGCTCGTCGCGTTGATCGCGGCCGGCGTGTTCATCGGCGTGCTGATCCTGATCGTGCGTGCGGTCGTGGGCTGAGGCCCGCGGCCACGAAAGAATGCAGTGCGTAGCGCCCGGGCGCTGCGTGCGGGAAAGAGCGGCGGCGGTCGCGCCGCGCAAGAAATAAAGCCGGAGCGGTTTCCGGTACACAAATTGGACTGAAGTGGAGAATCAAGCATGAGCGGTCAAAACCAGACCCCGTACTATTTCGTGCCGCATCCGTCGCAGCATCCGATCAGCGCGGCCATCGGCCTGCTGGTCATGCTCGGGTCGGTGGCGCTGTGGATCAACGGTCACGACTGGGCGCCGTTTACGGCGCTGCTCGGCCTGCTGTGGTTGCTCTTCACGCTGTATCACTGGTTCGGCGACGCGATCGCCGAGTCGGAAGGCGGTCATTACGGCAAGAACGTCGACAAGTCGTACCGCTGGAGCATGAGCTGGTTCATCTTCTCCGAAGTGATGTTCTTCGGCGCATTCTTCGGCGCGCTGTTCTATGCGCGTGAAATCGCGCTGCACCAGCTCGGCAGCCTCGACTACAAGCTGATCTGGCCGGACTTCTCCGCCGTGTGGCCGAACGAGGGCCCCGCCGCGCTCGCCGGTCACTTCAAGACGATGGGCCCGTGGCCGGTCCCGACGCTAAACACGGCGTTCCTGCTGGCATCGGGCGCGACGCTGACGGTGTCGCACCACGCGCTGCGTGACGCTCACCGCAACAAGGCGATCGCCTGGCTGGCCGCGACGCTCGTGCTCGGGATCTGCTTCCTGTTCATGCAGGGCTTCGAGTACTACCACGCATACAACGAACTGAACCTGACGCTGAACTCGGGCGTGTACGGTTCGACGTTCTTCCTGCTGACGGGCTTCCACGGCTTCCACGTGTTCCTCGGCGGCACGATGCTCGCCGTGGTGCTGGTGCGGATGATTCGCGGCCACTTCACGCCGGATCACCACTTCGCATTCGAAGGCGCCGCGTGGTACTGGCACTTCGTCGACGTCGTCTGGCTCGGCCTGTACGTCGTCGTCTACTGGCTGTAAATGGAACAACGGCCCGCGCAGCGATGCGCGGGCCGTTTTCGTTGGCGGGGACGGGGCAGCGGCTGGCTGCTTGTGCTCAACGCCAGCCCGGCGCCGCCGCGACTCAGTCAGGCGGCGCTTTTGCTTGGCGGCGCCGATGTGCGGCGATATGTCACAGCCGCTGCCGGGGCGAATGCATCAACGCCCGATCGGCAGGCCGGTCGAATGGATCCAGCCCATCCAGTTCGCGAGCAGGATGAACAGGAACAGCGAGACCGACAGCCCGACGCGGGTGGCAAGCGACCAGACCATGCGTTTCGTATGGCCGCGGTCGTGCATCATGAAGTAGAGCGCCGAGCCCATGCTGGCGATGATCAGGACGAAGGCGATGGGAACGAGGATGTGCATGACACGGACCGGACGACGGCAATTCGAAAGGACGAGGATAATTATCGCACTTCGCTTTCGCGAATGCGCCTGGCGGGTGGCCCGATGAAGATCCGCTGGCTGCCTGCGCTGCTGATTCTCGTCGTCGTCGCGGTCACGATCCGCCTCGGGTTCTGGCAGCGCGATCGCGCGCACCAGAAGGAAGCGCTGCAGGCGAACATCGTGCGTTACGAGCACGCGGCGCCCGTCGACGTCGGTGCGCAGCCGATTCCGCTTGCGTCGATCGAGTTCCACCGCGTGCGGGCCAGGGGCCGCTTCATGCCGGAGCAGGCGGTGTTCCTCGACAATCGGCCGTATAACGACCAGCCGGGTTTTTATGTCGTGATGCCGTTTAAACTCTCGGGCGGCGGCGTCGTGCTGGTGAACCGCGGCTGGCTGCCGCGCAACATCGCCGATCGCACGGCGATCGAGCCGTTCCCGACGCCCGACGGCGACATCGAGATCGAAGGCATCGCGCGCGCGGACGCATCGCGCGCGTTCGAGCTCGGCGAAGGCGGCTCGGCCGCGCACCAGAAGATCCGGCAGAACCTGGACGTCGCCACGTATGCAAAGGAAACGGGGCTGCCGCTGCAGCCGTTCGTGATCCAGCAGACGAGCGACGACGGCGACAAGCTCGTGCGCGACTGGCCGGCGGCGACGACCGGCGTCGAGCGCAATTACGGTTACATGTTTCAGTGGTGGGGCATGGCGGCGGCCGCGCTCGGTTTCGGCCTGTACGCCGCGCGGCGTGCAGCGAAGAAGTCGGCCAGCGCGTGAGCGCGATGCCCGGACGCGGCACAAGCGCCGCGGGTTCGTTTCGAGAGGTCTGATTTGTCCATGCAATCTTCCCGTCAGGGTCCGGCCGCGACGCCGGTTTCGCCGGCGGCCCGCAAGCGCGGCCGCTGGATGCTCGTGCTGCTCGGGCTCGTGTGCGCGGCGCCGATCATCGCGTCGTACTTCACCTATTACGTGATCAAGCCGAAGGGCGGCTCGACCAACTACGGCACGCTGATCGAGCCGCAGCGGCCGATTCCGGCCGACCTGCAGGTCACCGACGAAACCGGCAAGATGGTGCCGCTGTCGTCGCTGCGCGGCGTGTGGCTGTTCGTGATGACCGACCGCAGCGCGTGCGACGACGCTTGCGCGCAAAAGCTCTATTTCATGCGCCAGATCCGCGTCACGCAGGCGGGCGAGCGGCACCGGATCACGATGGTGTGGCTGCGCAGCGATGCGGGCGCGATGCCGCAGAAGGTGCTGGAAGCCTACCCGGACACGCGCCGGCTGGTCGCCGACCCGGCCGCGGTGGCCGCATGGCTGCCGGCCGACGCCGGCACGAAGGACAGCGACCACCTCTACATGGTCGATCCGAACGGCAACCTGATGATGCGTTTCCCGAAGAACCCGAACCCCAGCAAGATCAAGTCGGATGTGACGAAGCTGCTGAAGTGGTCGAGCATCGGTTAAGGCGAGACGACGAGGCACACATTCGATGTCGTATCTACTGCAACTCGGCCTGATCGGCTCGTGCATCGCGCTGCTGCCGCTGTCGTACGTGTGGGTGAAGGCCGACGACAACAAGTTCCGCAAGCTGGTGTGGATCACTACGTTCCTGACGCTCGACCTGGTGATGTTCGGCGGTTTCACGCGGCTGACCGATTCGGGCCTCGGCTGCCCGGACTGGCCCGGCTGCTACGGCACGTCGTCGCCGTTCATCGCGCACGCCGCGATCACGGCCGCGCACCAGGCGATGCCAACCGGCCCCGTCAGCATGACGAAGGCATGGATCGAGATGATCCACCGCTATTTCGCGATGGCGATCGGCGTGCTGATCATCGCGCAGGTCGTGATCGCCTGGTCCGCGCGGCTGCGCCGCCGCCCGCTGCACGTGTCGCCGTGGTGGCCGACGAGCCTCTTGCTGCTGATCGTCGTGCAGGGCGTGTTCGGCGCGTGGACGGTCACGATGAAGCTGCAGCCGGTGATCGTCACGACCCACCTGTTGCTCGGCCTCATGCTGCTCGGCACGCTCGGCTGGCTCGCGGCGCGGCAGACGCCGCTGCCGTCGCATGACCCGGAGGCCGGCCGCTACCGAGCGGCCGCGCTTGCCGCGCTGGTGCTGCTGGTCGTGCAGATCGCGCTCGGCGGCTGGGTGAGCACCAACTACGCGGTGCTCGCGTGTACCGATTTCCCGACCTGCAACGGTCAGTGGATTCCGCCGATGAACTTCAGCCAGGGCTTCCATCTGTGGCGCGCGCTCGGGATGACGAAGGACGGCGAGGCGATCACGCAGGATGCGCTGGTCGCGATCCACTGGACCCACCGCACGTTCGCGTTCGTCGTCGTCGCGTACCTGGCCGCGTTCGCGCTGAAGATGCGTCGCTTCGCGTCGCTGCGGCGGCCCGCGAACGGCGTGTTGCTGGTGGTCCTGCTGCAGTTCCTGACGGGCCTGACCAACATCGTGCTGCAGTGGCCGCTGCCGGTCGCCGTCGCGCACAACGGCGGCGCCGCGATCCTGCTGCTGCTCGTCGTCATGTTAAACTTTCGCATCCTTTCAAGCCGCCCCGGCCGTGTCGTGCAGCCCGCGCGCGACGCCGCCCCGGCGTGACCGTCCCCATGCAAAGCACCCTTTCCCAATCGCCCGGTAGCCGGTTTTCGCAGTACATGGCGCTGACGAAGCCGCGTGTCACGCAGCTCGCGGTGTTTTGCGCGGTGATCGGCATGTTTCTCGCGACGCCGGGCATGGTGCCGTGGCATGTGCTGATCGGCGGCACGGTCGGCATCTGGCTGCTGGCCGGCGCCGCGTTCGCGATCAACTGCCTCGTCGAGCAGAAGATCGACGCGATGATGCGCCGTACCGCATGGCGTCCGTCCGCGCGCGGCGAGATCACGCCCCCGCAGATCCTGCTGTTCTCGGCCGTGCTCGGCAGCGTCGGCGCGTGGACGCTCTATACGTTCACGAACCCGCTGACGATGTGGCTCACGATCGCGACGTTCGTCGGCTATGCGGTGATCTACACGCTGCTGCTCAAGCCGATGACGCCGCAGAACATCGTGATCGGCGGCGCGTCGGGCGCGATGCCGCCGGCGCTCGGCTGGGCCGCGGTCACCGGCGCGGTGCCTGGCGACGCGTGGATCCTCGTGCTGATCATCTTCGTGTGGACGCCGCCGCATTTCTGGGTGCTCGCGCTCTATCGCCGCAAGGACTACGAAAACGCGGGCCTGCCGATGCTGCCCGTCACGCACGGCGAGAAATTCACACGGCTGCACATCCTGCTGTACACGGTGATCCTGTTCGCGGTCACGCTGATGCCGTTCATCTCCGGGATGAGCGGCGCCGTCTACCTGACGAGCGCGGTGCTGCTCGGCGCGGTGTTCCTCGCGTATGCGTGGAAGATCTACCGCGAATATTCGGACGACCTCGCCCGCAAGGCTTTCCGCTACTCGATCGTCTACCTGTCGCTGCTGTTCGCCGCGCTGCTCGTCGATCACTATGCACGCCCGCTGCTCGGCGTGTAACCGCACGGTTTGAACGCAATGCTCCATTCATGGTTCGGGCGCCGCGCGCGCCAAGGCTGGATGCTCGCGTGCGCATTCGCGGCAGCCGCGCTGCTCGCGGGCTGCGACAACGCGCCGAAATTCCAGAATCTCGACATCACCGGCAACACGCAGTTCGGCACCGATTTCTCGCTGCCCGATACGACCGGCAAGGTGCGCACGCTCGCCGACTTCAAGGGCAAGGCTGTCGTGATGTTCTTCGGCTATACGCACTGTCCGGACGTGTGTCCGACGACGATGGCCGAACTGTCCGAGGCGCTCAAGCAGCTCGGCCCCGATGCCGCGAAGCGCGTGCAGGTGCTGTTCGTCACCGTCGATCCGGAGCGCGATACGCCCGCGCTGCTCGGCCAGTACGTGCCCGCATTCGATCCGTCGTTCATTGGCCTGCGGCCGGCCGACGAAGCGCAGCTCAAGAAAGTCACGAAGGATTTCCGCGTGTACTACGCGAAGGTGCAAGGCAAGGCGCCCGGCAGCTACACGATGGATCACACCGCCGCGAGCTACGTATTCGATCGCGACGGCAAGCTGCGCCTGTTCGTGCGCGACGGCCAGGGCCCCGGCCCGTGGGTCCATGACCTGAAGCTGCTGGTCGACTGAGCGGCACGCGCCGCATGATCGCCCGGGCGCTCGCCCGGCGAAACGCGTGACGGCCGCGACGCGCCGTCACGCATGTTTCCTGCTTTTCCTCGATTGGCATTCGCCGCCTCGCGCGGCGGCGTGCTTGCGCACGCGCATTCGTGCGTGAGCGCGTTACGGCAGCGCCGGCACGTTGAAACCCTGCGCGGCACGCGTGATCTTGAATTCGGTCACCCGATACGTCGCGAGCCCTTCGGTCACGAACGGATCGGTCTCGAGGATCGCGTCCAGTTCGCCGCGGTCGATGCGGGCCGCGAGGATCACGCCGCCTTCGCGCGGCACCTTGGGCCCCGCCGCGATGAAGATGCCGCGCTCGAACAGCGGCTGCAGATACGCGCGGTGGCGTTCGAGTGCATCGTCGATGCGCTCGAGCGATGCGTTGTAGTGGATGTCGATGACGTACATGGATGGCCCCGGAATGTCGCCGGCGCGTCGCACGCCGGCCAGCCGGTCTTTGTAGCACAGCTGCCGTTGCGTGTCGTGCCGGACATCGAGTCGCCCATGCTCCGCGAGCACCGCCGCGGTGCATACCCATATGAGCGGGATGTATTTCACTTCCGGCCGATCCTGTGACACCATTTGCCCCTTCCTGCGAGTTCGGGCATACCCGTATCGCGCCCCATTTTCAGTTAGCAAGAAAGCGAGAAACAGATGAAGCGTCGCAGTCTCCTGAAGGTATTTTCCGTGCTGGCCACCGGTGCCGCGCTGACGCTGTCGGCGGGCGCGCACGCTGAAGACAAGGTGATCAAGGTCGGCACGGTCGCCGGTCCGGATTCGGAAGTGTGGCAGGTCGTGCAGAAGGTCGCGAAGGAGAAGGAAGGCCTGAACGTGAAGGTCATCGAGTTCAACGACTACGTGCAGCCGAACGCCGCGCTCGATTCGGGCGACCTCGACGCGAACAGCTTCCAGCATCAACCCTACCTCGACAGCCAGGTGAAGCAGCGCGGCTACAAGATCGTCAGCGCGGGTCTGACCTACATCTCGCCGATGGGCGTGTACTCGAAGAAGTTCAAGGCGCTGAAGGACCTGCCGCAAGGCGCGAAGCTCGCGGTGCCGAACGATCCGTCGAACGAGAACCGCGCGCTGCTGCTGCTGCAGACGCAAGGCGTGATCAAGCTGAAGGCCGGTGCCGGCACGGGCGGCAACAACGCGACGGTGCTCGACATCGCCGAGAACCCGAAGAAGCTGAAGATCTCCGAGCTTGACGCCGCGCAACTGCCGCGCGTGCTGTCGGACGTCGACGCAGCCGTGATCAACACGAACTACGCGCTCGCCGCGAACCTGCAGCCGACCAAGGACGCGATCGCGCTCGAATCGCTGACGAGCCCGTATGCGAACCTGATCGCCGTGCGCGCGAAGGACAAGGATCAGCCGTGGGTGAAGAAGCTGCTCAAGGCGTACCAGTCGACGGAAGTGAGGGAATTCATCAAGAAGCAGTTCAAGGGCTCGATGGTCGCGTCGTTCTGAACGCCGCACACCGGTCGGACCGCTGAAACGAAAGGGCCTGCATCGCGCAGGCCCTTTTTCATTGGCGCGGCCCGCAGGCAACTGCGCGGTGCGCGGTGTTCAGCGCCGCCTCACATCTCGCCGCGCCGCGAGCAGATCGACATGATCTGCTGGATCGCGTAGTTGTCGCGCACGCCCGGCAGCGACTGCACGACGCACTCGTGAAAGCGCCGCTCGCGCGGCAGCAGCATCGCGTTGTTGCGGTACAGCGCGTCGCAAGAGCGCTGAATCAGTTGGGCCGCTGCGCCGTTACGGCTCTCGCGCAGTGCGTTGAGCATGCAGTCGTCATACTGCGCATAGCCGTCGGTCAGCGCGAATGCCGCGCCCGGCAGCACCAGCGCGACGGCCGCGCACGCGATCGCACGGATTCCCCGTTTCATGTGCCCTCCGAGGGGGGACTGGGTCGGCGGACAGCATAACGTAAAGCGGCAAGTGCGGCTGACGCGTTGCGCCGATACCGGCGCGGACCGCAGCCGGCCGGGCAGCGCTCGCGTTTCGCGGCGGTGCGGCGGCCGGGCGCGCCGGCTTCCTCCTCGTTTTCCCCTGACGAAAATACCGGCTTCGTACCAGCACTGTGCGACGCGAGCGCATTGCCATATACTGTACATCTATACAGTTGTGGGTGGCGTCATGCTCGCATCCTCCATTTCTCCCGAATCCCTTCATCCGTCCCTTTGGCGCGGCTCGCAGCTTGCGCGCGGCGGTCCGCGCACGATCGACACGGGTTTCGCGCCGCTGTCCGCCGAACTGCCGGGCGGCGGCTGGCCGGTCGGCGGGCTCGTCGAACTGCTGGCCGCTCAGCCGGGCTGCGGCGAGATGCGGCTGCTCGCGCCCGCGCTCGCGCGCACCGTCAGCGTGCGGCGTCCGCTCGCGCTCGTCGCGCCGCCGCAGTCGCCGCATGCGACCGCGCTGGCCGGTCTCGGCGTGCCGTCCGACGCGCTGCTGTGGCTGCGTGCCGGCAGCCGCACCGATGCATTGTGGGCCGCCGAGCAGGTGCTCCGGACGGGCTGCTGCGGTGCGCTGCTGCTCTGGCAGGACGCACGGCCCGATGCGCTGCGGCGCCTGCATCTCGCGGCCGCGCGCACCGGCGACACGCTGTTCGTGATGCTGCGCCCGCTGTCGGCAGCGCGGCAGCCGTCGCCGGCCGTGCTGCGCGTCGCGCTGCATCCGGTGCCGGGCGGCGTGTCGCTCGACATCGTCAAGCGTCACGGGCCCGCGCACAGCGAGCCGCTCGTGCTCGATTTGCCGTCGCCCATCGTGGAGAGCCGCTATGCGCGTCTTGCTCGGCATCCATCTGCCGCGCCTGCCGCTCGACGTGTGCGTCGCGCCTCCGTCTGACGGCGAGGCCGGCGACGCGGGTTGCGCGGTGCTCGAGCAGGGTGTCGTGCTGATCGCCGACGCGCCCGCGCGTCGGCAGGGCGTGCGCGCGGGCATGAAGCGCGGCGGCGTGCTGACGCTCGCACCCGACACGCGGCTCGTCGAACGCGATCCCGCCCGCGAGGCCGATGCGCTGCGCGCGGTTGCGCTCGCGTTGCTGCGCTTCTCGCCGTGCGTCGCGCTCGACGACGAAGCGACGCTGATCGTCGACGTCGGTCCGAGCCTGCGCCTGTTCGGCGGCCTGCCGTCGCTGTGCCGCCAGGTGCGCGCGACGCTCGCGGCGCTCGGCTATGCGGCGCGCCTGTCCGCCGCGCCGACCGGGCGCGGCGCGTGGTTGCTCGCGCGCACGTCGGCGCGTGCGCGCATCCGGCGCCGCGTGGCCGGGCCGGCTTCGCTTGTCCGTGCGCTCGATCGTCTGCCGTGCGTGCTGCTGCCCGACGCCCGCCCGTATGCGGGCTGGTTCGACGGCCTCGGCTGCCGCACGCTCGCCGATCTGCGCGGCCTGCCGCGCGCGGGGCTGCAGCGCCGCTGCGGTCCGGCGCTGCTCGCCGCGCTCGATCGCGCGTACGGCGATGCGGTCGAGCCGCTCGCGTGGATGGCGGTGCCGCCCGTGTTCGACGTGCGGCTCGAATTGCCGGAGCGCGTCGAATACGCGGAAGCCGTGCTGTTCGCCGCGCGACGGCTCGTCGTGCAGCTGTGCGGGTGGCTGGCCGCGCGGCAGCTGTCGCTGGCCGCGATGACGTTCGATCTCGAGCACGAGCGCGGCCGCCAGGCCGTGCCGCCGACGCCGCTCGAACTCGCGTTCGCCGCGCCCGTGCGCGACGACGCGCACTTCATGCGACTGCTCGGCGAGCGGCTCGCGCGCGTCGAGTTGCCGGCCGCGGTGATCGCGGTGCGGCTGAAGGCCACGCGCGTCGAATCGGTCGCGCCGCCGGCCGACGATCTCTTTCCCGAGCCGGGCGGCACGAAAGAGACGCGCGCGCGGCTGTTCGAACTGCTGGTTGCGCGGCTCGGCGCGGAGAACGTGTTGCGCGCGGCGCCCGTTGCCGATTACCGGCCCGAAGCCGCGAACCGCTGGCTGCCGCTCGATGCGCAGGCGGGCAAGCCGGCCTGCGGGTTGCCGGCCGCGCCGCCGCGTCCCGCGTGGCTGCTGGCCGAGCCGCAGCCGCTCTTGATGCGCGAGAACCGGCCGGTGTTCCATACGCCGCTCAGGATGATGTCGTCGGCCGAGCGGATCGAAGCCGGGTGGTTCGACGGGCAACTGGCCGCACGCGATTACCACGTCGCCCAGGACGAGGCCGGTGCGTGCTACTGGGTGTTCCTGGAGCGTTCGGGAAGCCAGGCCGAGCCGCACTGGTTCCTGCACGGCTTGTTCGGGTGAACGGCAATGGTTGCGGAACTCGGTTGGTTGCCCGATTACGCGGAGTTGTTCTGCCGGTCGAACTTTTCGTTCCTGCATGGCGCGTCGCATGCGGACGAACTGGTCGAGCGGGCGGCCAAGCTCGGCTATCGCGGGATCGCGATCACCGACGAATGCTCGCTGGCCGGCGCGCCGCGCATGCATGTCGCGGCAAAGGCGCAAGGGCTGCCGCTCGTCATCGGGTCGTATTTCGAAGTTACACCGGATGAAGCCGCACCGGGCCACGATCCGGGCCCCGGCGCGTTCGGGCTCGTGCTGCTTGTGCAGAACCGGGAGGGTTACGGCAATCTTTCCGAGCTGATTTCGTGGCGGCGGATGGCCGCGCCGAAGGGCACTTACACGTTGACGTCGCGGATGCTGTCGGCGCCGCCTGCGGAGTTCGCGCACCTGCGCGGCATGCCCGACTGCTTCGCGATTCTCGTGCCCGCGTATCCGGTGCGTGCGGACGTGCTCGACGCGCAGGTCGCATGGTTTCGTGCAACCTTCGGCGAGCGCGCGCGGCTCGGGCTTGTGCAATTGCAGCGCGCGCTCGACGGCGCGCAGCGCGACGAGATTCGCGCGGCCGGCGAGCGGCGCGGCGTGCGTATCGTCGCGCTCGGCGACGTGACGATGCACCGGCGTTCCTGCAAGCCGCTGCAGGACGTGATGACGGCGATCCGCGTCGGGATGCCGGTTTCGGAGTGCGGATATGCGCTCGCGCCGAATGCGGAACAGCATCTGCGCGCGCGCAACCGGATCGCGCAGCTGTTTTCGGCGGAGGAGATCGCGCAGACGTGCGCGATTCTCGACGCGTGCGATTTCGAACTCGACACGCTTCGCTACGAGTATCCGGACGAAATCGTGCCAGCGGGGCACACGCCGACGAGCTACCTGGAACAGGAAACCCGGGCAGGCGCGGCCGCGCGTTATCCGCAGGGTATTCCGGAAAAGGTCGCGGGGCTGATCAAGCATGAACTCGACCTGATTGCGAAGCTGAGCTATGAGCCGTTCTTCCTGACCGTCTACGACATCGTCAAATACGCACGCAGCCGGAACATCCTGTGTCAGGGTCGCGGCTCGGCCGCGAACTCGGTCGTCTGCTATTGCCTCGGCATCACCGAGGTCAATCCCGATCAGAGCACGATGCTGTTCGAGCGCTTCATCAGCGAGAAGCGCGGCGAGCCGCCCGACATCGACGTCGACTTCGAGCATCAGCGCCGGGAAGAGGTCATTCAGCATATCTACGAAAAATACGGCAAGGATCGCGCCGCACTCGCGGCGGCCGTCTCGACGTACCGCCCGCGCGGCGTGCTGCGAGAAACCGGCAAGGCGCTCGGTGTCGATCCGATGCTGGTCGACCGCGTTGCGAAGGGGCATCGCTGGTTCGACGGCAGCCGCAACCTGCTGCAGCAATTCGCATCGACCGGCCTCGACCCGGCGACACCGATCATTCGCGCATGGGCCGAACTGGCCGGGCGCTTGCTGAACTTTCCGCGTCACCTGTCGCAGCACTCGGGCGGCTTCGTGATCAGCCGCGGCAAGCTCACGCGGCTCGTGCCGGTCGAGAACGCGGCGATGGACGGGCGGCGCGTGATCCAGTGGGACAAGGACGATCTCGAGGCGCTCGAGTTGATGAAGGTCGACGTGCTTGCGCTCGGCATGCTGTCGGCGCTGCATCGCGCGTTCGACATGCGCACAGCGTGGCGCGGGCCGCAGGAGGACGGCGAGCCGTTCACGCTGAAGCACATTCCGCAGGATGACGAAGCAACCTACGACATGATCTGCGGCGCCGATACGGTCGGCGTGTTCCAGATCGAATCGCGTGCGCAGATGTCGATGCTGCCGCGCTTGCGGCCGCGCAACTACTACGACCTCGTCGTTCAGGTGTCGATCGTGCGGCCCGGGCCGATCCAGGGCGGCGCCGTGCATCCGTACCTGAAGCGGCGCAGGATCGTGGCCGGCGAAGAGGACGGCGAGGTCACGTATCCGAGCGACGCGCTCAAGGAAGTGCTCGAACGCACGCTCGGCGTGCCGATCTTCCAGGAACAGGTGATGCAGATCGCGATCGTCGCGGCGGGCTTCACGCCAGGGGAGGCCGACGAGCTGCGCCGCGCGATGGCCGCGTGGAAGCGCAAGGGCAACCTCGAGAAGTATCACGACAAGATCGTCGACGGGATGCTCGAACGCAACTACACGCGCGAATTCGCCGAACAGATCTTCGAGCAGATCAAGGGCTTCGGCGAATACGGTTTCCCCGAGAGCCACGCGGCCAGCTTCGCGAAACTCGCCTATGCGAGCAGCTGGCTCAAATGCCACGAACCGGCGATTTTCGTCGCGTCGCTGCTGAACAGCCAGCCGATGGGTTTCTATCCACCGTCGCAGCTCGTGCAGGACGCGAAGCGTCATGGCGTGAAGGTCTTTCCGGCCGACGTCACGCGTAGCGGCTGGGAAGCGTCGCTCGAAGCGCTGCCCGGTCAGCCGCCGCCATACGGCCAGCCGGCGGTGCGGCTCGGCCTGTTGCTCGTGCGCGGGCTCGGCGAGGCCGCCGCGCGGCGCATCGAGGCCGCGCGCGCGGCTGGCCCGTTCGAGAGCGTCGACGCGCTCGCGCGCCGCGCACAGCTCGAACGGCGCGATCTCGAAGCGCTCGCCGCCGCGAATGCGCTCGCGACGCTCGCCGGTCATCGGCGCGATGCGCTGTGGCAGGCCGTCGCAGCGGCGCCCGAGCGCGACCTGCTCGCCGCCGCGTCGATCGACGAAACGGAGCGACCCGTGCTCGGCGCGCCGTCGGAAGCCGACGACATCCTCGCCGACTATCACACCACCGGCCTCACGCTGAACCGCCACCCGGTCGCGCTGCTGCGGCCCGCGTTGCGCGCGCATCGGCTGTCGTCCTCGGCCGAGTTGCGCGACCGTCCCGACGGCCGGCTCGCGCGAGCGTGCGGGCTCGTGATCGCGCGGCAGATGCCGGGCACCGCGAAGGGCGTGATGTTCATGACGCTCGAGGACGAAACGGGCTGCGTGAACGTGATCGTGCGGCCCGAGCTGCTCGCGCGGCAGCGCCGCGAAACGCTCGATTCGCGGCTGCTCGCGGCGTCGGGCGTATGGCAGGTCGTCAGCGGCGTGAGGCACCTCGTCGCGCAGTATTTCGAGGATCTGACGCCGCTGCTCGGCGGCCTGCGCACGTCGAGCCGCGAGTTCCATTGACGCAGCGCGCCGGCACGCCGCTCGCGCGCTGCCGCCGGATGCATACCAGTCGATCAAATTGGTTCTATTCAGGTATCGTTTTCGCCACACGAAGCCCGCCGAATCCGGCACCGGAACGGTCCCCTTGCATACCACTTCGGGTAAATCCCTATCCTGCATCGCATTGTAAACAAAGGCTTTCCCGCTACTAAAACGCTTGTGTGGCAAGGCTTCCGGCGATTTTCGCGACGCTAATACCAGTTCGTTGACTGGTATTATTGTGGTTATATAATGCGTTCACTTTCGACGGTCCGAGATCGTCGCCCGACACCCGGAGGCACATGGAAACCGGCTGGTCCGAACTGGCGCCCGATTCCCTCGACGACACACCGCTGTATCTGCAGCTCGCCCGCAACCTGGCGAGCGCGATTCACGCCGGCGCGTGGCGGGCCGGAGAGGCGCTGCCGTCGGAGCGGCTGCTGTCGGGGGCGGTCGGCGTGTCGCGGATCACGGCCCGCCGTGCGCTCGCGCTGCTGGTCGAGCAGGGGCTGATCAAGCGGGCGCGCGGTGCGGGCAGCTTCATCACGCCGCGTGTCGCCGATCCGCTGTCGCGTCTCGTCGGCTTCACCGCGAAGATGCAGCAGCGCGGCTTCACGCCCGATTCGGTGTGGCTGTCGCGCACGCTGCGCGCCGCGAGCCGCGACGAGATCACGCGGCTCGGTCTCGCGCCGGGCGCGACGGTCGCGCGGCTCGAACGTCTGCGCCGCGCGGACGGCATCGTGATGGCCGTCGAGCATTCGACGCTGCCGGCCGCGGTGGTGCCGGATCCGCAGGCGCTCGGCACGTCGCTGTACGAATACCTCGACGCGCGCGGGATGACCGTCGTGCGCGCGCTGCAGCACTTTCGCGCGGCAAACGCGACGCACGAGATCGCGAAGTGGATGGCGGTGAAGCCGGGCTCGGCGCTGCTCGTGATCACGCGCATCGGCTACGGCGTCGACCAGCGTGCGATCGAAGTGACCGAAACGTATTGCCGCGACGACTATTACGACTTCGTCGCCGAACTGAAACGCTGACGCGCGAGACTGCCCGCGCGCCACGCGCAACGGAACGCAACGAAGCACAACGGATTTGCAAATCGCGACGCGGATGTCCGCGTCACCAGATCATCTAGAGAAACGTCATGCTGACTGGAAACATCCTTACCCCCGACGGCTGGATTCACGGTTCGCTCGACAGCGAGAACGGCCGCATCACCACGCTCGACGGCACGCCCGCCGATCCCGCGAAGAACGACGCGCCGTACATCCTGCCCGGCTTCATCGACCTGCATGTGCACGGCGGCGGCGGCGCCGACGTGATGGAAGGCGGCGACGTGATCGAGACGATTGCGCGCACGCACGCGCAATTCGGCACGACGAGCCTGCTCGCGACGACGATGACCGCGCCGCGCGACGAACTGATGCAGGTCGTCGCGAACCTCGGCACCGTCGCGCGCACCCGCTCGCCGGGCGGCGCGCGCGTGCTCGGCGTGCACCTCGAAGGGCCGTACATCAACCCCGGCAAGCTCGGCGCGCAGCCGGACGCGGCCGTGTCGGCCGTGCTCGACGAAGTGCTGAAGTACCTGTCGATCGCGCCGATCCGGGTCGTCACGCTCGCACCGGAAATCGCCGGCCACATCGAGATCATCGGCGAGATGGCCGCGCGCGGCGTGCGTGTGCAGCTCGGTCACTCGCTCGCGACCTACGACGACGCGGTGGCCGCGCTCAAGCACGGCGCGTGCGGCTTCACGCACCTGTTCAACGCGATGTCGCCGCTGCATCACCGCAACCCGGGCCTGGTGGGCGCCGCGCTCGCGCATGCCGAATACGCGGAAATCATTCCCGACCTGCTGCACGTGCACCCGGGCGCGATTCGTGCGGCGCTGCGCGCGATTCCGCGCCTGTACGTCGTGACCGACAGCACGTCCGCCACCGGTATGCCCGACGGCGAATACCGTCTCGGCAGCCAGCACGTGACGAAGTGCCTCGGCGGCGTGCGGCTCGCCGACGGCACGCTCGCCGGCAGCACGCTGACGATGGACCAGGCGCTGCGCAACCTCGTGTCGCTCGGCCTGCCGATCGCCGACGTGTCGAACCGGATGTCGCGCTATGCGGCCGACTATCTCGGCGTTGCCGATCGCGGCCGCCTCGAGCGCGGCGCATGGGCCGACCTCGTGGTGTTCGATCGCGACCTGAACCTCACCGCGACCTACGTCGAAGGAGAATCGATTGTCGAATATGCTTAAGGAAGCGCGCGAGTCCGCCCAGGTCGTCGCCGCGCAGCTCGCCGATACGACGCGCGTCGAAGCGCTCGCCGGCCAACTGCTCGATCATCCGCCGGCCGTCTCGCTGACGGTCGCGCGCGGCAGCTCGGATCACGCCGCGAGTTATTTCGCGAGCCTGACGATGAGCCGCCTCGGCGTGCCGGTCGCGTCGCTGCCGATGTCGGTCGCGACGCTGCAGCAGGCGAAGCTGTTGGTGCAGGACCAACTTGCGATCGCCTTCTCCCAGTCGGGCAAGAGCCCCGATCTCGTCAATACGATGGCCGCGCTGCGCGAAGCCGGCGCGCGCACCGTCGCCGCCGTCAACGTGCTGCCGTCGCCGCTCGCCGACGCGTGCGAGCACCAGCTGCCGCTGCTGGCCGGCCCCGAACTGTCGGTCGCCGCGACCAAGAGCTATATCGCGATGCTGTCGCTGTCCGCGCAGATCGTCGCGTACTGGCAGCGCGACGCCGCGCTGATGACCGCATTGCGCGGCCTGCCCGACGTGCTCGCGCAAGCCGGCCGGCTCGACTGGTCGTCGGCCGTCGCCGCGCTCGCGGGCGTCGAGCGGATGATCGTGATCGGCCGTGGCCTGGGCCTCGCGATCGCGCAGGAAGCCGCGCTGAAGCTGAAGGAAACCTCCGGCATCCAGGCCGAGGCGTTCTCGAGCGCCGAAGTCCGTCACGGCCCGATGGAGCTGATCGACCGCGACTATCCGCTGCTCGTGTTCGCACCGCCGGGGCCCGAGCAGGCCGGGCTGCTGCAGCTCGCGCAGGACATGCGCGCACGCGGCGCCGCGGTGCTGCTCGCGGCCCCCGCCGGCACGCCCGGCGCGACGCTGCCGCTTGCGCAGTCCGCCCATTCGGCGCTCGACCCGATCGCCGCCATTCTTTCGTTCTACGTGATGGCGGCGGATCTCGCCGTCGCGCGCGGCCGCAATCCCGACACGCCGCGCCACCTGAACAAAGTCACCGAAACGCACTGATAGCCGAGACAGCCGATGAGACGCGCCGAGGAGTCCCAGTTGAAGAGTTCCACCCATGATCCGATCGTTCTGCTGAGCCCCTTGACCGGGCCGATCGTCGCACTGGCCGATGTGCCCGATCCGGTGTTCTCCGGCGGGATGTTCGGCGACGGCATCGGCATCGACCCGCTCGCGGGCAAGCTCGTCGCGCCGTGCGCCGGCATCGTGTCGCATCTCGCGCGTACCGGCCATGCGGTGACCATCACGACGCCGCAAGGCGCGGAAGTGCTGCTGCACATCGGCATCGACACCGTGGAGCTGAACGGGCAGGGCTTCACCGCGCGCGTCGAGGCCGGCGCGCGTGTCGAAGCGGGCGACTTGCTGATCGAATTCGACCAGGACGCGGTCGCACGCAGTGCGCATTCGCTGGTCTCGGTGATCGCGATCGCGAACTCCGATGCGTTCGACGTCGTCGAGCGCGCGAGCGGTTTCGCGACGGCCGGCGAGACGCCGCTCCTGACGCTGCGCGGCAAGGGCGAAGCCGCCGCGCAGGCGGCGCAGGCCGGCGCCGCGGCGATGAACGAAGTGCGCCGCGAGATCGTGCTGACGCAGCCGGGCGGCCTGCATGCACGGCCGGCCGCGCGGGCGCGCGAAGCCGCGCGCGGGCTCGACGCACATGTCGACGTGCATTTCGACGGCCGCAAGGCGCCGATCGCAAGCGTGGTCGGCCTGCTCGGCCTCGGCGCCGGCGAAGGTGCGACGATCGAACTGGTCGGCCGCGGCGCGCACGCGCAGCAAGCCGTCGAAGCGGTCGAGCACGAACTGCTGCGTGAAGCGCACGGCGAAGTCGAGGAAACGCCGGCTAGGCTCAAGTCGCCCGCGCCGCAGATGGTCGTGCACCATACCGGCGCGTCGCTCGATCCGAACACGCTCGCGGGTGTGTGCGCGGCACCCGGCATCGCGGTCGGCACGCTCGTGCGTCTCGACGATGCGGACATCGTGCCGCCCGAGCAGGCGACCGGCACGCCCGCGTCGGAAAGCCGACAGCTCGATCAGGCGCTGAAGGCGGTCGACGCCGAACTCGACGAAACGGTGCGCAACGCATCGGCGCGCGGCGCGGTCGGCGAGGCGGGGATTTTCGCGGTGCATCGTGTGCTGCTCGAAGACCCGACGCTGGTCGACGCGGCGCGCGACCAGATCAGCCTCGGCAAGAGCGCGGGCTTCGCGTGGCGCGCGACGATCCGCGCGCAGATCGACACGCTGTCGAAGCTCGACGACGCGCTGCTCGCCGAGCGCGCGGCCGACCTGCGTGACATCGAGAAGCGCGTGTTGCGCGCGCTCGGTCATACGAGCGGCGCGACGCGCACGCTGCCCGACGAGGCCGTGCTCGCCGCCGAGGAATTCACGCCGTCGGACCTGTCGTCGCTCGATCGCCAGCGCGTGACCGCGCTCGTGATGGCGCGCGGCGGCGCGACGTCGCATGCGGCGATCATCGCGCGCCAGCTCGGCATTCCGGCGCTTGTCGCGGTCGGCGACGCGCTCTACGCGATTCCGGACGGCACGCAGGTTGTCGTCGATGCGAGCGCGGGCCGTCTCGAACACGCGCCGACCGCGCTCGACGTCGAGCGCGCGCGCCACGAACGCCAGCGCCTGGACGGCGTGCGCGAAGCGAACCGGCAGATGGCCGGCACCGGCGCCGCGACCGTCGACGGCCGCGCGATCGAGGTTGCCGCGAACATCGCGACGCTCGACGACGCGAACACCGCGGTCGACAACGGCGCGGACGCGGTCGGCCTGCTGCGCACCGAGCTGATGTTCATCCATCGCCAGGCCGCGCCGAGCGTCGTCGAGCACCAGCAGAGCTACCAGTCGATCGTCGATGCGCTGCAGGGCCGCACCGCGATCATCCGCACGCTCGACGTCGGCGCCGACAAGGAAGTCGACTACCTGACGCTGCCGCCCGAACCGAACCCGGCGCTCGGCCTGCGCGGCATCCGCCTCGCGCAGGTGCGCCCCGATCTGCTCGACGATCAGCTGCAGGGCCTGCTCGCGGTGAAGCCGTTCGGCGCGGTGCGCATCCTGCTGCCGATGGTGACGGATGCGGGCGAGATCGTGCGGCTGCGCAAGCGCATCGACGAATTCGCGCGTGCACAGGGCCGCACCGAGCCGATCGAGGTCGGCGTGATGATCGAGGTGCCGTCGGCGGCGCTGCTCGCCGACCAGCTCGCGCAGCACGCGGATTTCCTGTCGATCGGCACCAACGACCTGACGCAATACACGCTCGCGATGGACCGCTGCCAGGCCGATCTGGCCGCGCAGTCCGATGGCCTGCATCCGGCCGTGCTGCGCCTGATCGATATCGCGGTGCGCGGTGCCGCGAAGCACGGCAAGTGGGTCGGCGTGTGCGGCGCGCTGGGCGGCGATCCGCTCGCGGTGCCGATCCTGGTGGGCCTCGGTGTGACCGAGCTGTCGGTCGACCCCGTATCGGTGCCGGGCATCAAGGCGCGCGTGCGCCGTCTCGATTACCAGCTGTGTCGCCAGCGTGCGCAGGACCTGCTCGCACTCGACTCGGCACAGGCGGTAAGGGCAGCAAGCCGCGAGGTCTGGCCGCTCGACTGAACGTCGGCGGCGGGCGCGCGACCCGTTTCACTACGAAAGCAATTAGGTCAACGACGATTAATGACGAGACATGGATTGGAGGACTGAATGGACGGGAATCCGTTTCTGAAGATACAGGGGCTGGGCCGGGCGCTGATGCTGCCGATCGCGGTGTTGCCGGTCGCCGGCATCCTGCTGCGGCTCGGACAGCCGGACGTGTTCAACATCAAGATGATCGCCGACGCCGGCGGCGCGATCTTCGACAACTTGCCGCTCCTGTTCGCGATCGGCGTGGCGGTCGGCTTCGCGAAGGACAACAACGGCGTGGCGGCACTCGCGGGCGCGATCGGCTACCTGATCGAAACCGCGATCATGAAGGACATCGATCCCAAGCTGAACATGGGCGTGCTGTCCGGGATCATCGCGGGCGTGGTCGCGGGCCTGCTGTACAACCGCTACAAGGACATCAAGCTGCCGGACTACCTCGCGTTCTTCGGCGGCAAGCGGTTCGTGCCGATCATCACGGGGCTCGTGTGCGTGATACTCGGCATCGTATTCGGATACGTATGGCAGCCGATCCAGCATGCGATCGACGCGGCCGGCCAGTGGCTGACGACGGCGGGCGCGATCGGTGCGTTCGTGTTCGGCTTCCTGAACCGCCTGCTGCTCGTCACGGGCCTGCACCACATCATCAACTCGCTCGCGTGGTTCGTGTTCGGCAACTTCACGCCGCCGGCCGGCGGCGAGATCGTGCACGGCGACCTGCACCGCTTCTTCGCGGGTGATCCGACCGCGGGCACCTTCATGGCCGGCTTCTTCCCGATCATGATGTTCGGCCTGCCGGCCGCGTGTCTCGCGATGCTGCACGAAGCGCCGAAGGAGCGCCGCGCGATGGTCGGCGGCCTGCTGTTCTCGATGGCGCTCACGTCGTTCCTGACCGGTGTGACCGAGCCGATCGAATTCAGCTTCATGTTCCTCGCGCCGGTGCTGTACGTGATTCATGCGGTGCTCACGGGGCTGTCGCTCGCGATCTGCCAGATCCTCGGCGTGAAGCTCGGCTTCACGTTCTCGGCCGGCGCGATCGACTACGTGCTGAACTACGGGCTGTCGACGAAGGGCTGGATCGCGATTCCGCTCGGCATCGCGTACGGCGCCGCGTATTACGGGCTGTTCCGCTTCTTCATCCGCAAGTTCAACATGGCGACGCCGGGCCGCGAGCCGGCCTCGGCCGATGCAGCGACCGAGTCGTACGCATCGGGCGGTTTCGTCGCACCGGCTGGCGGTGCCGCGGCGGCCGCGCCGCGTGCGCAGCGCTACATCGCCGCGCTCGGCGGTGCGGGCAACCTGACGGTCGTCGACGCATGCACGACGCGCCTGCGCCTGACCGTCGTCGATCCGGAGAAGGTGTCGGAGCCTGAACTGAAGTCGATCGGCGCGCGCGGCGTGCTCAAGCGCGGCGGCAACAGCGTGCAGGTGATCATCGGGCCCGAGGCCGACATCATTGCCGACGAGATGCGTTCGGCGATCGGCAGCGGCGCGACGGGTGCCGCGGCGACGGCAACGACCGCGGCTGCGCAGCCAGTCACGGGCGCGGCGGCCGGCCCGCTCGATCCCGATCCGCTGCGCTGGCTCGCGGTGTTCGGCGGTGCGACCAACGTCGCATCGCTCGACGCGATCGCGACCACGCGCCTGCGTGTCGTCGTGCGCGACGCATCGGCGGTCGATCGCGATCGACTCGGTGCGCTCGACGTCGCATGGGTGTCGCCGGACACGTTACACATCGTCTGCGGCAACGCGGCGCCACGCTATGCGGAACAGCTCGGCGCACGCCTGCCGCCGACGGGCGGCGGTGCGGCCGCGCAACCGGCCTGATCAGGCATGACGCGATGAGGCGGGGCCGGTTCGCGTAGCGGGTCCGGGCCGCAGGGCAGTAAAACGAAAACGGCTTGCGATGCGTCGCAAGCCGTTTTTCCTTGGGGCGGCGGTGCGATCCGCCGTGTCACGCGTCAGTCGCGGCGTGCGCGCACCGGCGTTTCCGGCGACTTCTGCCGTGCTTCGAGCCACATCGCGTTGACGATGCCGAACGACAGCGCGACGCCGATACCGAGAATCCAGCTGAAATACCACATGGTCCGACTCCTTGCGAAACGGTGGGCGAGGGCGCATGTGCGCCCCGGCCGGGTTCAATACATCGAGTGCTTGTTCTCTTCGAGCGATTGATGCGTGACCTTGCCGCGCATCACGCGATAGACCCAGCTCGTGTAGAGCAGGATGATCGGCAAGAACACGATCACCGCGAACAGCATCACCTGCAGCGTCATATGGCTCGACGTCGAATCCCACACGGTGAGGCTGCTGCGCGGGTCGAGCGACGACGGCATGATGAACGGGAACATCGAGAAGCCCGCGGTCAGGATCACGCCGGCGATCATCAGGCCGGTGCAGAGGAACGCCGTCTTTTCCTGCTTCGAGCCGGCGAGCAGCAGCGCGAGCAGGCCGCCTGCGATCCCGACCACCGGTGCCGCGATCATCCACGGATATTCGCCGTAGTTCGCGAGCCACAGGCCTGAGCCGGCGGCGACGTCCTTCAGCAGTGGGTTCGCGACCGTATCGTTCGGTGCGGCGTGCGTGATGTGGAAGCCGCCGATCGTCGACGCGACCAGCACGCCGGCCAGCACGAACAGCACGACCGCGAGGAGCGCCGACACGCGCAGCGCGATCGACGCGCGGCGCGCGATCGCGCCGTCGGTCTTCATCTTGATGAACGCGGCGCCGTGCGCGACGAGCATCGTGAGGCTGACGAGCCCGCAGAGCAGCGCGAACGGGTTCAGCAGTGCCCAGAAGCCGCCGTAGTAGGTCACCCGCAGGTCGCTGTCGAACTTGAACGGCACGCCCTGCAGCAGATTGCCGAACGCGACGCCGAACACCAGCGCCGGCACGAAGCCGCCGACGAACAGGCCCCAGTCCCAGCCCGCGCGCCAGCGCGGGTCGGGCCGCTTGCTGCGATAGTCGAAGCCGACCGGCCGGAAGAACAGCGCGAACAGCACGAGCAGCATCGCGAAGTAGAAGCCGGAGAACGACGCGGCGTACACGAGCGGCCACGCGGCGAACATCGCGCCGCCGGCCGTGATCAGCCACACCTGGTTGCCTTCCCACGTCGCGCCGACCGTGTTGACGATGATGCGGCGCTCGTCGTCGGTCTTGCCGAGGAACGGCAGCAGCGCGGTCGCGCCCATGTCGAAGCCGTCGGTGACGGCGAAGCCGATCAGCAGCACGCCGACCAGCAGCCACCAGATCAGCTTGAGAGTTGCATAGTCCATAGCGATTCCTTGTTCCGTTGCGGGGGCGTGCTCAAACCGCGGCACGCTCGCCGGCTGCGGCGAGTTCGTGGTGATAGCGGCCGGTATGCAGCGACGACGGGCCGAGGCGCGCGTACTTGAACATCAGCTTGATCTCGATGACGAACAGCGCGGTGTAGAACAGGATGAAGCCGGCGAGACTCAGGTACAGGTCGCTCGGCTGCAGGCTCGACGCGGACAGGTGCGTCGGCAGCACGCCCGCGATCGTCCACGGCTGGCGGCCGAGCTCGGCGACGATCCAGCCGAATTCGATCGCGATCCACGGCAGCGGGATCGCCCACACCGCGTAGCGGAGGAACCAGCGGCGGTTGTCATGCAGCAGCTCGCGGCGCGCGCAGAACCAGAACGCGGCGACGAACGTCGCGACGAACAGGAAGCCGAGGGCCACCATGATCCGGAACGAGAAGAACACGGGCGCAACAGGCGGGATCGTCTTCTTCGCGGCGGCCTTGATCTGCTCGGGCGTCGCATCGACCACGTTCGGCGTGAACTGCTTGAGCATCAGCCCGTAGCCGAGATACTGCTTGTGCTGGTCGAACAACGCGCGGGTTGCCTCGCTCGTGTCCCCCTGCTTGATCTTCTGCAGCGCGCCGTACGCGACCATCCCGCTCTGGATGTGCTCCTCGCTGTGCTTCGCGAGCTCGCGCAGGCCGATCACCGGTTCGTCGATCGAGCGCGTCGCGATCAGGCCGAGCGCGTACGGGATCCTGATCGCGTAGTCGGTGCGCTGCGCTTCCTGGTTCGGGATGCCGATCAGCGTGAACGATGCGGGCGCCGGTTGCGTTTCCCATTCCGACTCGATCGCGGCGAGCTTCATCTTCTGCACTTCGCCCGTCGTATAGCCCGATTCGTCGCCGAGCACGATCACGCAGAGCGTCGCCGCGAGGCCGAATCCGGCTGCGACCGCGAACGAGCGCAGCGCGAAGTCGACGTCGCGCTTCTTCAGCAGGTACCACGACGACACGCCGAGCACGAACATCGCCGCCGACACGTAGCCGGCCGACACGGTGTGCACGAACTTCACCTGCGCGACCGGGTTGAACAGCACGTCGAACAGGCTCGTCATCTCCATGCGCATCGTCTGGTAATTGAACTCGGCGCCGACCGGGTTGTTCATCCAGCCGTTCGCGACGAGGATCCACAGCGCGGACAGGTTCGAGCCGAGCGCGACGAGGAACGTGACCATCAGGTGCTTGACCTTCGACAGGCGGTTCCAGCCGAAGAAGAACAGGCCGACGAACGTCGATTCGAGGAAGAACGCCATCAGGCCTTCGACCGCGAGCGGCACGCCGAAGATGTCGCCGACGTAGTGCGAGTAGTACGACCAGTTCGTACCGAACTGGAATTCGAGCGTGATGCCGGTCGTCACGCCCATCGCGAAGTTGATCCCGAACAGCTTGCCCCAGAACTGGGTCATGTCCTTGTAGACCTGCTTGCCGGTCATCACGTAGACGGCTTCCATGATGACGAGCAGCCAGGACAGGCCGAGCGTCAGCGGCACGAACAGGAAGTGGTAGAGCGCCGTGATGCCGAACTGCAGACGCGACAGATCGACGACTTCGCTACTTATCATGGTGGTCTCCCTCGGTAGATGCAGGCACCGGCACCGAGAGCAGCTTCTCGGCGACGGCGGCAGGCGGCAGCGACATGTGCTCAGCCTGCGGATGATTGAAGAATGCGTATTTGAGCGACATCAAGAGAACCAGCTTGACGATCAGTACCAGCGTGATGTCGCGGGCGAGGGTTGGCCCGCGTGCCCACGCGCCGATGCGCGCGCGCCAGCCGGGCGTGCCGGCGGCCTGCGGGGGAGGCGGCGCAGGCTCTTTATTGATCGAGATCAAGGCGATTATCCTGAATCGATTTACATGGTTTTGGGGCGACTTTACGTCGGATTTATGACGGCACTTAAGCTGTTTTAATCCTTTTAAGCCGACATGCCAATTTTAAAATGCCGGCATTCCGATGCCGAGTGCTGCGCTGCGGCAGACCGTCGCGAACCGAGGGTTGAAACTTGAGGTAGATCAAGGTTATGCGGAAGGGGCCCGAAACCGCCCGATATCCGATCAATAAGGTCGATTAATACGAAAAAAACGGGAGAAAGGATGGGCGAAAAAAAACCGCTGCCAGTAGGCAGCGGTTTTGGATGAAGCGCTCTGAATTGCCGGGATTTATGCGTATTCGGCCAGCGCAGTGCGCATCTTCTTCATGGCGCTCGCTTCGATCTGGCGGATGCGTTCCGCCGACACGCCGAATTCGGCCGCGAGATCGTGCAGCGTCGAGCCGCCCGAGCCGTCGTCGTCGACGTTCAGCCAGCGCGCCTCGATGATCCGGCGGCTGCGCGCGTCGAGCGCCTCGAGCGCCTGCGCGATGCCGTCCGTCTGCAGCATGTCGCGCTGACGCGCGGCGAGCACGGCGGTCGGCTCGTTGTGCGAGTCGGCCAGGTAGGCGATCGGTGCGTACGACTCCTCGCCGTCTTCCACTTGCCCTTCGAGCGCGATGTCGCCGCCCGACAGGCGCGTTTCCATTTCGGTCACGTCTTCGCGCTTGACGTTGAGCTCCTGCGCGAGGCCGTCGATTTCCTCGGGCGTCATCGCCTGCATGCTCTTCTTGTGGCTGCGCAGGTTGAAGAACAGCTTGCGCTGCGCCTTCGTCGTCGCGACCTTCACCATCCGCCAGTTGCGCAGGATGTACTCGTGGATCTCGGCCTTGATCCAGTGGATCGCGTACGACACCAGGCGCACGTTCTGCGCCGGGTCGAAACGCTTCACCGCCTTCATCAGGCCGATGTTGCCTTCCTGGATCAGGTCGCCGTGCGGCAGGCCGTAGCCGAGATAGTTGCGCGCGATCGACACGACGAGCCGCAGGTGCGACAGCACGAGGCGGCGTGCCGAGTCGAGGTTGTTGTCTTCGCGGAATTCGGTCGCGTACTGGCGTTCCTCTTCGGCGCTCAACAGCGGGATCCGGTTGACGGCCTGGATGTACGCATCGATGTTGCCAAGCTGGCCCGGCAACATCGATTGAGTTGCGAGCGCCAGCGAGCCTGCCGATTCGGCCTTGGCCGGCGTCGGGCTCAGGGTGTTCGGAAGGGTCAGGGCGTGGCTCACTAAAAAACTCCTTTGGAATCAGGGACAAACCCTTGGTCTCGGATGAGATTCCGGGGGTCATCTTAGCACTCCCACAATCCGAGTGCTAATTCCTTAGAGGGCACGTGGGCATCCAAGTTCCCGGTTTTCTATCGAACTACTCGAGTCGATAGTCTAATTTGCGACCGGGTTGGTCGGAGGAAGTTCCGTAAGCCGTTGTTTCTGATGGTAATCAGTAGACGATTTCGATTTTTGTAGTTTTGGAAGCAAACAATTTCGCTTCGTGATGCCGATCCGAAAAGTCCTTTACCATACCATTCAGTTCGCTCGGGCCCAGCCGTTGCGGCTGGGCTCCATTCAACCCACAAAGTTGGAGTGTCAGATGAACAATAAGAAGAATCGCCGGACCCGTAGCCGGCTTGCGCTGCATGCGTTGCTCGCGGCGTCGCTGCTGGGCGGATCGGGGGCCGCGTTCGCGGACCGGTGGGGGATCCAGGCGGGCGGCGGGTTTTCCGACCGCCACGGGATCGACAAGGGTGATCTCGGCGTGGTGTGGGATCCGGGCTGGAACTGGTGGGAAATCGGCGGCTGGCACTTCGCGTTCGTGGTGGAGGGGCACGTCGGCTACTGGCACACGGGCGGCAACGTCCATAGCAGCATCGGCGAATTCGGGGTGACGCCAATGTTCCGCTTCATCAAGAGCGCGGGGCAGGTTCGCCCGTTCATTGAGGCCGGCGGCGGCGTCCGGCTTCTGACGCACCCGACGATCTCGGACAATTTCTCGCTGTCGACCGCATTCCAGTTCGCGCCGACTGCGGGTGTCGGCGTGCAGTTCGGCCAACGGCAACAGTATCAGGTCGGCTACCGTTTTGAACATGTGTCTAACGCGGGTATCAAAGAGCCGAATCCTGGTATAAATTTCCACCAGTTCTACGTGCAATACAACTTCTGATCCGCACGCCCGCGCACGGCGGGCGCGTTGCCGAGGAGTCAGGCGATGGCGAAGGTGGTCGATGCGATTCGCGCACTCGAGCGCGATCGGTTCCGGGCGATGGTCGACGGGGACGGCGAGGCGCTCGATGCGCAATTGTCGGACAAGGTGTTCTTCGTGCACACCAACGGCAAACGCGAAACCAAGCAGCAGTTCATTGACGCGATCGTTGCCGGCCGCCGCCGCTATCGTCAGATCGAAATCCAGTCGCAGGACCTGCTGCCCGTCGGCGACGCAACCTGCGTCGTCACCGGGCGCGCGCTGATCGAGATGGAGACCAACAACGGCGGGCTGGTGTTTCCGATCGCCTATACCGCCGTCCATACCCACGAGCAGGGCCATTGGCGCCTGCTGGCGTGGCAGGCGACGCGGTGCGCGACCGAGACATGAGCGCGCGTGGCGCTCGTTTTCATGTCCCGACCGAAGCGGCCTTCTGGGCCGCTTTTCATTGGCCCGTGCGGCGCGGATCGCGCGGCGCACGGGCGGTCACGCACCGCTCGCTGACGTTCAAACCCTGAAGCGAAACCTGCCGGTCAGGCCGCCGCACGGCGGTCGGCGCAATGCCAGGCCGAGCGGTTGACCGCGCTCACGACCGCATCGAGCGCGGCGCTCGCCGCATCGGCATGCACGCCGACACCGTGCCGCGGCGGCGCATCGCCGACCCGGCAGCCGACCGATACTGCGATCCGGCCGTCCGCCGTGCGCGCGTGTTCGCACGAGGCGACGTCGATCGTCGTGCCGGCCGCCGTCGCGAAGGCCGTGGCCACGCGTTGCACGACGTCTTCGGGCGTTGCGCCGGCTGGCGGCACACCCGCGATATCGCGGTTCCGCCAGTGCGCGCTGTCGCCGTGGCGCGCGGCCGGGCCGTCGGTCTCGAAGAATTCGCGGGCGAACAGCGCGCAGATCGCGTCGCCGGTCACTTCCTCGCCGGATGCGTCGGCGAGCGTCTGCACCGCGTGGCTGAATTCGATCTGCACGCGGCGCGTCGGCGTGAAACCCATCCCGCGTTCGAGCAGGAACGTCGCGCCGCCCTTGCCGGACTGGCTGTTCACGCGGATCACCGCGTCATAGCTGCGGCCGAGGTCGGCCGGGTCGATCGGCAGGTACGGCACTTCCCACACCGCGTCGGGACGCTGTTGCGCGAAGCCCTTGCGGATCGCATCCTGGTGCGAGCCGGAGAACGCGGTGAATACGAGGTCGCCCGCGTACGGATGGCGCGGATGCACCGGAATCTGGTTGCAGCGCTCGACCACGCGGCGCACCGCGTCGATGTCGGAGAAGTCGAGGCCCGGGTCGATGCCCTGCGTGTAGAGGTTCAGCGCCAGCGTGACGAGATCGACGTTGCCGGTGCGCTCGCCGTTGCCGAACAGGCAGCCTTCGATGCGGTCGGCGCCTGCGAGCAGCGCGAGTTCGGCGGCTGCCACAGCGGTGCCGCGATCGTTGTGCGGATGCACGGACAGCACGATGCTGTCGCGATACGCGAGATTGCGGTCCATCCACTCGATCTGGTCGGCGAACACGTTCGGGCCCGCGGCTTCGACGGTCGCCGGGAGGTTGACGATCATCTTGTGATCGCGGGTCGGCCGCCAGGCTTGCGCGACCGCGTCGCACACTTCGCGCGCGAACGTCAGCTCGGTCATGCTGAAGGTTTCCGGCGAGTACTGGTAGGTCCAGTGCGTGTCCGGGCGGGCCGCCGCGTGTTCCTTGATCATGCGCGTGCCCTCGACCGCGAGCGCCTTCACGTCGTCCTTCGACATCCCGAACACGATGCGCCGGAACGACGGGCAGATCGCGTTGTACAGGTGCACGATCGCGCGCGGCACGCCTTCGAGCGCGTCGAAGGTGCGCGCGATCAGGTCTTCGCGCGACTGCACGAGCACTTCGATCGTCACGTCGTCGGGAATGCGCTTCTCGTCGATCAGCTTGCGGACGAAATCGAAGTCGGTTTGCGACGCCGACGGAAAACCGACTTCGATCTCCTTGAAACCGATCGCGACCAGCATGTCGAAGAATTCCAGTTTCTGTTCGATGCTCATCGGCTCGATCAGCGACTGGTTGCCGTCGCGCAGGTCGGTACTCATCCAGACCGGCGCACGCTCGATGGTGCGGGTCGGCCAGCGGCGGCCATTGAGGCGGACGGGTTCGAACGGACGGTACTTGTCTTGCGGGTTGCGCTTCATCTTCGGGACCTCGGGTCTCAAGTCGCGAGCGAAGACGGGCGGCATGGGCGACGGTTGGCGCTGCCTCGCACCGTGGCGCTGGAAACGCGCCGCGGATGCGGATGATCTTCGCGAATCGACCGACGGATAGACGGACGAATGCTGACGACTTCGGGTTGTAAAAACTGCGAGAAGGGTGCTGCGAGGAACTGCAGGGAGGGACCGTGCGGACAGCACACGGCGCTAAGACAGCCTTAGGCTAGTCGTAGCGATAGCGACCGCGCTAGGCGGCCGGAGGTAATTCGGAGGGTGTTCGGAAAGGAACGCATGGCGACAACTCTATGCCAGGATGCGTGTGCGTGTCAAATGGTCGGTTCAAAGGTCGGCCCGAAGTCGGCCCGAAAGGGGGCCGACCCGGGATATCGGTCACGGTGCAATCCGGGCGATCTGCACGATCGTCGCGACTTGCCGTGCAAGCGTGTCGGGCACCGGCATTTCGCCGCGCAGCACGGCGTCCGTCCACGCGGCCGTCGTCGCCGCGTCGCGCGATTCGGGCAGCGCGACGGGCGGCGCGTCGCTCGACGAGCGCTCGGCATCGATCAGCGTGTCGCACACGCCGTCGTGCAGCCAGTCGACCTGCACCTGGCGCCGCGTGTCGGCCACCGCTTCGCCTTCGGTGCCGCGCGCGAGCAGCGCGCCGCCGAGCGCGGCATTCGGATGATCGCGGAACAGTTGTGCGAGGCTGTCGCGGTACGGCGGATGCGTGTAGTTGACGAGCCGCAGCCCGGCCGGCGCGAACGGCTGCAGGATCTTCACGAGCGTGTGCGTGGAGTTGCGCACGCCGAGCACGCCGCGCAGCGACAGCAGGTGCGCGATGCGCGGCGCCAGCGCATCGATCGGCGCAAACGCGACGCGGCGCTCGGCGAGCGTGTCCTCGATCGCATCGTGTGAGGTCGACGGCGCGATCGACAGCGCCGTGAAGATCTCCGCGCTCGTCACGCGGCCCGGATCGCGCTCGACGCCGTGCACGAGCACTGGCACCCCTTCGCGCGCGAGCAGCAGCGCGAGCAGCGGCACGAGATTCGGCTGCTTGCGCGCGCCGTTGTAGCTCGGGATCGACACCGGGCGGAACGCGGCATCCTGCACGTGCACGGGTTCGAACGATGCCTGCGCGGCGGCGAGCATCGCCGCCAGTTCGTCGGCGCTTTCACCCTTCAGGCGATAGGCGATCAGGATCGCGCCGAGTTCGACGTCCGACACGCGCGCATCGAGCATCGCGCGATAGAGCTCGAACGTGTCTTCGGCGGACAGCGCGCGTGCGCCGTGCGGGCCGCGGCCGATTTCCTTGATGAAGCGGGCGCAAGGGAACGGCGAGGCGGCGGAGTCGTGAGGAGCGGTCATCGGGGCGTGGGGCGTCGGCCGGCATCGGGCCGCGCGGTGAGCGGTAAGGAATGCCCCGAGTATCGCACGGGCGCGGCTCGCCCAAGCACGGTCGCGCGCGCCGACGCGGCGCGGCGCGCTAAACTCGGGTTCCCGGCGGTGCCGCATGTGCGCTGCGGACGCCGCCGCCGGCCGAATACGATCAAGAGAGACATCCCATGAAGCTCTACAGCTATTTCCGCAGTTCCGCGTCGTACCGCGTGCGGATCGCCCTGAACCTGAAGCAGCTGCCGTACGACACGGTCCCCGTGCATATGCTGCGCGACGGCGGCGAGCAACTGAAGGACGCGTACCGCGCGGTGAACCCCGATGCGGTCGTGCCGACGCTGATCGACGGCGATGCCACGTTGCAGCAATCGCTCGCGATCATCGAATATCTCGAGGAAACGCATCCCGAACCCGCGTTGCTGCCGAAGCAGCCGGTCGACCGCGCGTATGTGCGGGCGATTGCGCTGCAGGTCGCGTGCGAGATCCATCCGCTGAACAACCTGCGCGTGCTGAAGTACCTGAAGCACACGCTGAAGGTGCCCGAGGATGCGAAGAACGAGTGGTACCGGCACTGGATCGAGGCGGGTTTCGCGTCGCTCGAGACGCGCCTCGCGAACGATCCGCGCACCGGCAAGCTGTGCTTCGGCGACACGCCGACGCTCGCCGACATCTGCATCGTGCCGCAGGTGTTCAACGCGAACCGCTTCTCGGTCGACACGACGCGCTTCCCGACGATCCAGCGGATCGCCGATCATGCGTCGACGCTCGATGCGTTCAAGGCCGCGGAGCCCGGCGTGCAGCCCGACGCCGAGTGATGTCGAGTGATGCCGAGCGCCGCCGCGGCCGCCGGCTGGTGGCTTGCGGCTTGCGGCCGCGCATGAAAAAGGGCGCCCGAAGGCGCCCTGTGCGATGCGGCCCGGCGGTGTTCAGCCGAGCAGCGCGTCCGCGAATTCCACGGCGCTGAACGGCTGCAGGTCCTCGACCTTCTCGCCGACGCCGATGAAGTAGACGGGCACCGGACGCTGCCGCGCGATTGCGGCGAGAATCCCGCCCTTGGCAGTGCCATCGAGCTTCGTGACGATCAGGCCTGTGAGGCCGAGCGCATCGTCGAAGGCCTTCACTTGCGTGAGCGCGTTCTGGCCCGTGTTCGCGTCGATCACGAGCAGCACCTCGTGCGGTGCGCCGTCGTGCGCCTTCGAGATCACGCGCTTCACCTTCTTCAGCTCTTCCATCAGGTGCAGTTGCGTCGGCAGGCGGCCGGCCGTGTCGGCCATCATCACGTCGATCTTGCGCGCGCGCGCGGCACTGACCGCATCGAAGATCACCGCGGCCGGGTCGCCGCTTTCCTGCTGGACGACCGTCACGTTGTTGCGCTCGCCCCAGACCGCAAGCTGTTCGCGCGCGGCCGCGCGGAACGTGTCGCCCGCGGCCAGGAGCACCGACTGGTCGAAGCTCTGCAAATGCTTCGCGAGCTTGCCGATGCTGGTGGTCTTGCCTGCGCCGTTCACGCCCGTGATCATCATCACGAGCGGCTGCGCGCGGCCGAGCATCAGCGATTTTTCGAGCGGCTGCAGCAGCTCGACGAGCAGATCGTGCAGCGCGCCCTTCACCTGCTGCGGATCGGTCAGCCGGCCCGCGCGCACCTTCTCGCGCAGCGCGCCGAGCAGGTATTCGGTCGCGTCGACGCCGGCGTCCGACATCAGCAGCGCGGTTTCGAGTTCCTCGTACAGATCCTCGTCGATCTTCGTGTTGACGAATACGCCGGTGATGCTCGAACCCGTCTTCGCGAGCCCCGACTTCAGGCGCGCGAGCCACGACTTCTTCGCGGAGGCATCCTGCGTCGGCGGCGGCACGATCTCGACCGCTTCGACGACTTCGTTGCTGCCGTCGTTGGTCGGCGTGACCGTCACCACGACGGCCGGCGCGGCGGATGGGGTGGGTGCTCGCGGTGCTTCGACCGCCTGGCGGGCATCTGGGGCGGGCGCGTCGGACGGCTCGTCCGGTTGCGGCACGTCGGCCGATTGCGATTCCGCGGAGTCGGGCTCCTGCGTTTTCTTGAATCGTTTGAAGAAGCTGAACATGGTCTGACGTCGGGAAGAGGGCGGAGCGCCGCAGGGGCCGTCGGGCGTGCGCACGGCGGCCGAAACCGTGCATTTTATCAGTGCGGCGAGGCACTCGCGTCAGCCGGTGCCGCCGCTGTGGTAACGTGCGCCTGTTTGGCGGTGCGCCCTCGTGCGCACCCGGTCCCTCCGTTGTCGATATTCCGTATGTCCCGTTCCGCTTCCGGCCGCCCCGCGGCCCCCTCCGCCCGCGGCAAGCCGCACACGATCCGCATCATCGGCGGTGACTGGAAACGCACGCCGCTCGCCGTGCTCGATCTCGACGGCCTGCGGCCGACGCCCGATCGCGTGCGCGAGACGCTGTTCAACTGGCTCGGCCAGGATCTCGAAGGCCGGCGCTGCCTCGACCTGTTCGCGGGCACCGGCGCGCTCGGGTTCGAGGCCGCGTCGCGCGGCGCGGCGAGTGTCGTGATGGTCGAGCGCCACCCGCGCGCGGCGCAACAACTGCGTGCGATCAAGGACAAGCTCGGCGCGCGCTCGGTCGAGGTCGCGGAAGCCGATGCGCTGCGGCTGGCGGCCGGGCTGACCCCGGGCGCGTTCGACGTCGTGTTCCTCGATCCGCCGTTCGGCGAGCCGGCCGTGCTCGATCGCGCGATCGCGCTGGCCGCGCCGCTCGTCGCGCCCGATGGCGCGCTGTACGTCGAGACGGGGGCGGAGCTCGACCCCGACGCGCACGAAGCGCTCGCCGGCTGGCAGGTGGTGAAGCACGGCAAGGCCGGTGCGGTTCACTATCATTTGCTGCGGCGCGAAAATGATGAATAATGCGCGTTCCATACGAGGCGGCGCGCTGCAAAGGCGACGCATGCCCATCTCGGCAGTGGCGTGCGCGTTGCACGGCTGCTACCCCGTTTGCGTAATGACAGGAGGAGCGACATGGTAGTCGCCGTGTATCCCGGTACGTTCGATCCGCTGACGCGCGGGCACGAAGACCTCGTGCGGCGTGCGTCGAGCATTTTTGATACGCTGGTGGTCGGTGTGGCCGACAGCCGCGCGAAGAAGCCGTTCTTCTCGCTGGAAGAACGTCTGAAGATTGCGAACGAGGTGCTCGGCCATTATCCGAACGTGAAGGTGATGGGGTTCAAGGGCCTGTTGAAGGACTTTGTCCGCACCAACAATGCACGCGTGATCGTGCGCGGCCTGCGTGCCGTGTCCGATTTCGAATATGAGTTCCAGATGGCGGGGATGAACCGCTATCTGCTGCCCGACGTCGAGACGATGTTCATGACGCCGTCCGATCAGTACCAGTTCATCTCGGGGACGATCGTGCGCGAAATCGCACAGTTGGGCGGCGATGTCAGCAAGTTCGTGTTCCCGTCCGTCGAGAAGTGGCTGACCGAGAAAGTCGCTGCGATGGGAGGCCCGGCCGCGTGACGCGGCGCCGGCCGGTTTCGTTGCGAAGCCGGCCGCCGGCCTGAAGAAGTGAGATCAGTATGTCTTTGATGATTACCGACGAGTGCATCAATTGCGACGTGTGCGAGCCCGAGTGCCCGAACGGCGCGATTTCGATGGGCCCGGATATCTACGTGATCGACCCGCACAAGTGCACCGAGTGCGTCGGCCATTTCGACGAGCCGCAGTGCCAGCAGGTATGTCCGGTCGAGTGCATTCCGCGCGATCCGCAGCATGAAGAATCGCACGTGCAGTTGATGGAGAAGTATCACGCGTTGACCGCCGCGAAGGGCGACGACGCGCAGTGACCTTGCGGTGACGCGCGTGCGTCACCACGCGTCACGATTTCCTCGGCCGGCGCCGTTCGGCGCCGGTTTCGCTTCCCGCTTGCGGTTCAGCCGATCAGGTCGCGCAACGCCGCGACGAGCGCATCACATTCGGCATCGGTGCCGACGGTGATGCGTAGGTGCTGGTCGATGCGCGGCGCGCGGAAGTGCCGCACGAAAATTTCCCGATCCTTCAGCTTTGCCGCGATCGTGCCCGCATCGTGCGCGGGATGGCGCGCGAACACGAAATTCGCGGCCGACGGCACGACGTCGAAGTCGAGCGCCTCGAGCGCGTGCGTGAGCCGCGCACGGCTGTCGATCACGCGCCGGCAGGTCGCGTCGAAATAGTCGGTGTCTTCGTATGCCGCCTGCGCGGCGACCTGCGCGAGCCGGTCGAGCGGATAGGAATTGAAGCTGTCCTTCACGCGATTCAGCGCGTCGATCAGCGCCGCATCGCCGAACGCGAAGCCGACGCGCATGCCCGCGAGCGAGCGAGCCTTCGACGTCGTGTGCACGACGAGCAGGTTCGGATGGCGATCGATCAGCGTGATCGCGGATTGCGCGCCGAAATCGACATACGCTTCGTCGATCAGCACGACCGACGACGGGTTCGCGGCCGCGATCCGTTCGACGTCCGCGAGCGGCAGCGCGCGCCCGGTCGGCGCATTCGGATTCGGGAACAGCACGCCGCCGGCATCGTCGAGATAGTCTTCGACGCGGATCGAGAAGTCGTCCGCAAGCGGCACGATCGTGGTCTCGACGCCGTACAGGCGTGCGTAGGTGGGGTAGAAGCTGTACGAGATGTCCGGAAAGCGCAGCGGCCGGTCATGCTTGAGCAATGCCTGGAATGCGTGCGCGAGGACCTCGTCGGAGCCGTTGCCGACGAAGACCTGCTCGGGCTTGATGCGGTGATGAGCCGCGACCGTCTCGCGCAGTGCGCGCGCGAGCGGGTCGGGGTAGCGGCGCAGCGTGTCGCCGGTGTCGCCCAGTTCGCGTGCGATCGCCGCGACGACGCGCGGCGAAGGCGGATAGGGATTCTCGTTGGTGTTCAGCTTGACGGGGTGTGCGAGCGCGGGCTGTTCGCCCGGCACGTAAGGCACGAGTTGCTGAACGACGTCGCTCCAGTAACGGCTCACCGCTTGGCTCCTGACAGGCAAAAACGACCAGATTACCGCATGTGAGCGCTGCGGTGCGCAATTGCGCGAGACGGAGATGCCGCCCGGCGCTGCCGGACGGCACGTCGCACCATGCCGGTGCGGGTCAGTTGCGATGCAGCTGCATCGTTGCGCGATCGAGTTCGCCCTTGACGACCATCGGCATCACGGCGAGCGCGCGCTCGATCGATGCGTCGATCACGTCCTGCTCTTCGCGGCGCGGCGGCTTCAGCACGAAGTTCGCGACGTCGGGTTTCGCCCCGGCGCGCGCGCCTTCCGGGATCAGGTCGCGCGGATGGCCGATGCCGATGCGCAGGCGCCAGTACTGTTGCGACGACAGGTGTGCGGAGATGTCCTTCAGGCCGTTGTGGCCGCCGCTGCCGCCGCCGAGCTTCAGCTTGACGGTGCCGGGCGGCAGATCGAGCTCGTCGTGCGCGACGAGGATCTGGTCGGGCAGGATCTTGAAGAAACTCGCGAGCGCGACGACCGACTGGCCAGAGCGGTTCATGTAGGTTTGCGGCTCGAGCAGATGGACTTCCTCGCCGTGCAGACGCGCTTTCGCGTAGAAGCCGTGGAAGCGGCGCTCGTCGCGCAGCGTCGTGCCGGCGTCGCGGGCGAGCTGGTCGATCAGCCAGAAGCCGGCGTTGTGGCGCGTCGCAGTGTATTCCGCCCCGGGATTGCCGAGGCCAACGATCAGTTTGATCATGACGTTTCGTAGGCGGCAGCGCCCGCCTGGGCGCAGAAAAAGAAAAACCCGCCGGGCAAGCCGCGGCGGGTTGTGTCGACCGTTTCGTGAAACGGGTCGAACGGGCGCGTGGGCAGCCCTTAGGCAGCCCTTAGGCAGCCGGCGTTTCGCCTTCGCCTGCTGCGTCCGACACGGCACCAGCCGGGACCGTCGCCGATGCGACAACCGGGTTTTCCGCGTCGACGTGCGCGACCAGCGTCACGCCGTTCGGCAGTGCGATGTCCTTCGCGTGCAGCGACTGACCTGCTTCGATCTTCGACAGGTCGACTTCGAGGAATTCCGGCAGAGCCGACGGCAGGCACTCGACTTCGATTTCCGTCGCGACGTGCGAGACGATTGCGCTCGACAGCTTCACTGCCGGGCTGATTTCAGCGTTCAGGAAGTGCAGCGGCACCTTCGTGTGCAGCTTCTTCTTCGCGTCGACGCGCTGGAAGTCCACGTGCAGCACGAGTTGCTTGAACGGGTGGTATTGCACGTCGCGCAGCAGAACCTGTTGCGACTGGCCAGCCACTTCGAGGTCGAGGATCGACGAGTGGAAGGCTTCCTTCTTCAGTGCGTGCCACAGCGCGTTGTGATCGAGTTCGATCTTTTGCGGGGCTGCTTCGCCACCGTAGACGATACCCGTGGTCTTACCGGCGTTGCGCAGGCGGCGGCTCGCACCCGTACCTTGCTGTTGGCGCTCGAAAGCGACGACTTTCATGTGATTCTCCATTAGCTGCCCGCGACCAGGCAGTAAAACGGGGCCGGTGAAATGGCGGCCCCCGATGAAAACGGGCGGGGTTTCGTCTATCCCGCCCGATTGTGCAAAAAGCGAAGCGTTGCCGCTTCGCTTTCTGCGCATGCTTTGTCGTGTCGTTCCGCGATCAGGATTCCGCGAACAGCGACATCACCGAGTCGCCGCGGCGAATCCGCGAGAACGTTTCGGCCAGCAGGCTCGCGCTCGTCAGCGAGCGGATCTTCGAGCAGGCCAGCGATTCGGCCGACAGCGGGATCGTATCGGTGACGACCAGCTCGTCGAGTGCCGATGCGGCGATACGCTCGGCGGCGCCACCCGACAGAACCGGGTGCGTCGCGTACGCGAACACCTGCTTCGCACCGCGATCCTTCAGCACTTGCGCGGCCTTGCAGAGCGTGCCGGCCGTATCGACCATGTCGTCCATGATCACGCAGGTGCGGCCTTCGACTTCACCGATGATGTTCATCACTTCGGCGACGTTCGCCTTCGGACGACGCTTGTCGATGATCGCGAGATCGCAGTTGAGCTGCTTCGCGAGTGCCCGGGCACGCACCACACCGCCGACGTCCGGCGACACGACCAGCAGATCCGAGTAGTTCTGCTTGCGCAGGTCGCCCAGCAGGATCGGCGTTGCGTAGATGTTGTCGACCGGGATGTCGAAGAAGCCCTGAATCTGGTCGGCGTGCAGATCCATCGTGATGATCCGCTCGACGCCGGCGATTTCCAGCATGTTCGCGACGATCTTCGCCGAGATCGCGACGCGCGCCGAACGCGGGCGTCGGTCTTGGCGGGCATAGCCGAAGTAGGGGATGGCGGCAGTGATCCGGCCGGCGGACGCACGCTTGAGCGCGTCGACCATGATCATCAGTTCCATCAGGTTGTCGTTCGCCGGCGCGCACGTGGATTGCAGGACGAAGACGTCCTTGCCGCGCACGTTTTCCTGGATCTCGACCTGGATCTCGCCGTCGGAGAAACGGCTGACCATTGCTTTGCCGAGGGGGATTCCAAGGATATTGACGACTTCCTGGGCGAGCGCGGGATTCGCGTTGCCAGTAAAGACCATCAAGCCATCATGGCTGTGGCTGCTCATCGTGCACCTGCTTCAGGCTTAGGCGGGAAATGCGGGAAAATTTTTGGCAGGGGAGGAAGGACTCGAACCCTCGCATGCCGGAATCAAAATCCGGTGCCTTGACCAACTTGGCGACTCCCCTACACTCAACTGATAACTTCACCGGACTTGTAGGCCATCCGGCAAAGTGAAACTTCATGACGCGAAAGCGAAGAGCGGATGCTCGTTCAAGCTCTCGGCAACTGCACCGTTCCAACTGGTGGGCAGCTTGGCTTTTGCCGCTTCTGCCTCGTGCCTGCTATGAAACGCTGCAAACACGCTTGCTCCGGAGCCGGTCATCCTCGCGGGGGTCACATTATACAACCATTTGACCACCTGCGCAACTTCCGCGTACTTACTTGTCACAACTTTCTGCATGTCGTTCCGACCGAAGCTGTCTGGCCATCCCGCATCGCTGTTTTGCTGTACAAGAAAGTCCGTAATTGTGACTGGCTTCGTATCTCTTGTCAACAACTCATCTGAAAAAATTTCAGCGGTGGGGACATGAACTCGCGGCGTCACAACCAAGAACCAGCGAGTCGGCAATTCTACCTCAGCTAATTCTTCTCCGATACCCTCTGCGAACGCATTTTTTCCAAAAACGAAAAATGGGACGTCGGCGCCGAGTTTTACCGCGAGCGACTGCAGTTCCGCGCGCGGCAGGTCGAGCTGCCACAGTCGATTCAGCGCAAGCAGCGTCGTCGCCGCGTCGGAGCTGCCGCCACCAAGGCCCGCGCCCATCGGCAGACACTTGTCGATCTCGATGTCGACGCCGGCCGCGGTGCCCGTGTGCGCCTTCAGCAGGTTGGCCGCGCGCACGACGAGATCGCTTTGCTCGGGCACGCCCGGCACGTCGGTGACGCGTGCGACGCGACCGTCGTCGCGCAGCGTGAAGTGCAGCGTGTCGCCCCAGTTCAGCAACTGGAACACGCTCTGCAGATCGTGATAGCCGTTCGGGCGACGGCCGGTGATGTGCAGGAACAGGTTGAGTTTCGCGGGCGCAAGGCAGTTGCGCAGCGAGCGGGTCGAATCGGTCATGCGTATGTCGGGGCTAGGTTCACGTGCTTACTGGTCGAGCACGAGCTTGATGTCGAGCGGCGGTGTTGCGCGCACGAGGTTGACGCGTTTGACGCCGGTGGCCGGTGCGTCCGCGTAGGCAAGATAGTCGATCGTCCAGCCGTCCTGGCGGATCTGCTTGACGTGCGTCGTGTCGGCCGGGTCGCGCATCGTCTGGGCGGGCGTCGCGGGCGCCGGTGTCGGCAGCAGCCAGTAACGCAGGCCAGCCAGCGGCAGCGAGAAGCCGAGCGTGTTCTGCATCAGTTCGCCGACATCGGTCGCGTACTGCGGCTGGCGGTTCGGCAGTTCGAGCGACGCGGCCTGCGGCGTCGATTTCACGACCGCGAGCGTCTGGCCGAGCGGGCTGCGCAGTTCCAGCGACACGTCGTCGCCGTGCTCCTGCCAGTCAAAGTTGCCGTACACGTTCTGCTGTCGGCCGAGGCGGTCGTTGTATTGCACCGCGAAGCGGCCGTGGTACGCATGCGTCGCGGTCGTTTGCAGCACGGCGCCGGCCGGCGCATTCGCCGACGGTGGCGTGCTCGCGCAGCCGGCGAGCGCGAGCGCCGCGCCGGCTGCGGCCAGCGTGCGCAGCGCGCGGGAAGACAAGGAAAGCATCGGGAACATCCGCATCAGAGGCCGTTGATCTGGAGGCGCTTCAGCGTCTGCACGAGCGTGTCGTTGTCGGGCTCGAGCTTCTGCGCGGCACGCCACGCGGTACGCGCGTCGTCCTGCGCGCCGCTCTTCCACAGCACTTCGCCGAGGTGCGCGCCGATCTCGGCGTTCGGCTGCAGCTCGTATGCGCGCCGCAGCACCTTTGCCGCGCCGGTCGTGTCGCCCATCCGATACTTCACCCAGCCGAGGCTGTCCATGATGTATGCGTCGTTCGGTGCGAGCGACGTTGCCTTGTCGATTAGCTTGCTGGCTTCGGGCAGGCGCTGGTTTCGATCGGCCAGCGAATAGCCGAGCGCGTTGTACGCCTGCGGGTTGTCGGGCTGCGTGCGGATCAACTCGCGCAGCTCCTTCTCCATCGCCGCGTAGTGGCCGGTTTTCTCGGCCGCCATCGCATAGTCGTAGCGCAGGTCGGGATCGTCCGGGAAGTCCTGGACCGCCTGCGCGAGTCGCGCCTCGGCTTCCGGATAGCGCTTCGCAGTGAACAGGATCGACGCATCGGTGCGTGCGACCACGGCCGCATCGCGCGGATCGCTGATCGGCAGGTCGTCGAGCACCTTGCGCGCCTCGTCGGTCTTGCCCTGTTTCTGCAGCAGCTGCGCGCGCGTGATCTGCGCGGGCAGGTAGTGCTGGCTCGTCTGGTCGACCTTGTCGAGCCATTGCGACGCCTGCGCGTCGTTGCCCTGCTCGATCGCGATCTGCGCGAGATAGATGTAGCCCTGGCCGACGTCGAGGTTCGGCTGTTTGTCGCCGAGCTGCACGTACTGTTTCAGGTACGCGCTCGCGTCGTCGAGCTTCTTCTGCTGGATCTTGATCAGCGCGAGCGCCATCAGCGGCGTCGGGTCCTTCGAGTCGAGCTTGCGCATCGTCTCGAACTGCTTCTGCGCGTCGTCGAGGCGGTCGTCGGCGAGATAGAGCTGCGACAGCGCGAGCCGCGCATCGCGCGACTTCGGATTCTGCTGAACATATTTCTCGAACGACGCGATGCCGGCCGCCCGCTCAGCGGGCCCCATCTGCGACAGCATCAGCGCTGCCGGCAGGTAGTCGGGGCGGATCTGCAGCGCGTGCTTCAGCGACTGCGCGGCGCCTTCCTTGTCGTCAACCGCGAGTTGCTGCCGCGCGATCGCGAGCTGCGCCTCCGGGCGGTTCATGTCGTTCTTCAGCATGTCCTTCAGCACCGCGAGGCCGCCGACGCGGTCGGAGCCGCGCACGAGCAGCGCCTGCAGCGCGAGGATCGCGGGGCCGCGCGTTTCGCCGGTCGCGCGGGCCAGCTCGCGCGCGAGCATCGGCTGCGCGTCGGCCGGCTTGCCGGCGAGCACGAGCAGTGCGGCGTCGACTTGTGACGCGCGGTTCGAATCGGGCGCGTACTGGCGCCACAGATTGGCCGCGGACAGCGCGTCGGCCGGGCTTTGTGCGCCGAGTGCGATCTCGGTCGCACGCTGCGCCATACGCGGATCGCGCGTGTCGCGGGCGAGGGCGAGGTAGGTCTGGTAGGCCGGCGCCGGCTGGTTGCGCTGGAGCGCGACTTCGGCGGCCAGCACCTGGTAGACGATCTGACTCGTCAGCGGGACGCCCGGGAGATCCTTTTTCTCGTCCGGCATCACGTGCTCGAACGCGCCCTGCGGCTCCGCGTCATCCGATGCCGGAGCCTGCGCGTGAGCCGGGAAGGCGGTGAGGGTCCAGGCGGCGAACAGCGCGGCGCCGAGCGCACGGCGGACCGGGAAGGCGCGCGCGCCGCGCTCGGCGGCGGGGCGCTTCAGAAGCAGCTTCGAGGGCAGGGTCATGGAAATCCGTTCGATGTTTCAACCGATTGTAACGCGCTCGCTACAATACACGCACGATCGTGAATCCCGTCTCAGACCCGCAAAACATGCCAGAGTTGCCAGAAGTCGAAGTCACGCGCCGGGGCATCGAGCCCTTTGTCGCGGGCCGCCGCGTCGAGCGTGTCGACGTCCGTACCGCGATGCTGCGCTGGCCCGTGCCGGCCGGGCTCGCGGAGCAATTGCGCGCGCGCGAAGTGCTCGCCGTCGAGCGTCGCGGCAAGTACCTGCTGTTCGAGGTCGACGCGGGCTGGTTCATCGTTCATCTCGGGATGACGGGCACGCTGCGCGTGCTGCCCGCGGCCGGCGTGCCGGTCGCCGCGAAACACGACCACATCGACTGGATCTTCGACGAATTCGTGCTGCGGTTCCGCGATCCGCGCCGCTTCGGCGCCGTGTTGTGGCACCCGCGCGAAGCGGGCGACGTGCATGCGCATCCGTTGCTCGCGAGCCTCGGCGTCGAGCCGTTCTCGCCGGCGTTCACCGGCGCGCTGCTGCACGCGCGCACGCGCGGCCGAACGGTGTCGGTCAAGCAGGCGCTGCTCGCGGGCGACATGGTCGTCGGCGTCGGCAACATCTATGCGTCGGAGAGCCTGTTTCGCGCCGGCATCCGGCCGACGACCGCCGCCGGCAAGGTATCGCTGCCACGCTACGAGCGACTGGCCGACGCGGTGCGCGCGACGCTCGCCGACGCGATCGAGCGCGGCGGCAGCACGCTGCGCGATTTTGTCGGCAGCAACGGCGAAAGCGGCTATTTCCAGCTCGACTGCTTCGTCTACGACCGTGCGGGGCTGCCTTGCCGCGTATGCGGCACGCCGATCCGCCAGATCGTGCAGGGTCAGCGCTCGACCTATTTCTGCCCGACCTGCCAGCGTTGAGCCCCGCGTTAAAACCCTTTTCCAAAGATTCGAACACTTGAAGCCGCCCCGCATCGCTCCCGCTCCGTTCCCCGTCACGCCGCTGCACCGTACGTTCGCCACGCGCCTGATCGCATGGCAGCGCGTGCACGGCCGCCACGACCTGCCGTGGCAGAACACCCGCGATCCGTACCGGATCTGGCTGTCGGAAATCATGCTGCAGCAGACGCAGGTCTCGACGGTCGTCCCGTATTACATGCGCTTTCTCGAGCGCTTTCCCGACGTCGCCGCGCTCGCGGCCGCGCCGGCAGACGACGTGATGGCGCTGTGGGCCGGCCTCGGCTACTACTCGCGCGCACGCAACCTGCACCGCTGTGCGCAGGTCGTCGTCGCCGAGCATGGCGGTGCATTCCCGTCGACGCCCGACGCGCTCGCCGAACTGCCGGGCATTGGCCGCTCGACGGCCGCGGCGATCGCGTCGTTCGCGTACGGTGCGCGTGCGACGATCCTCGACGGCAACGTGAAGCGCGTGCTGGCGCGGGTGTTTGGCGTCGAAGGTTTTCCAGGCGAGAAGCGGGTCGAGAACGACATGTGGGCGCTGGCCGAATCGCTGCTGCCGGATGCCGCGAACGCGGCCGACGTGAGCGCCTATACGCAGGGGCTGATGGATCTCGGCGCGACGCTGTGCGTGCGCGGCAAGCCGGATTGCGCGCGCTGTCCGTTCGCGGTCGACTGCGTTGCGCAGTCGACGGGCCGGCAGCGCGAACTGCCGGCCGCGCGGCCGAAGAAGGCCGTGCCGACGCGCAAGACCTGGATGCTCGTGCTGCGCGACGGCGACGCCGTGCTGCTCGAGCGGCGTCCGCCGGCCGGCATCTGGGGCGGCCTGTGGTGCCTGCCGCAGGCGGACGGCGACGCCGCACTCGCGGAACTCGCACGCGGCTTCGGCGGCGGCGGCCCGGTGCCGCTCGCGCCGTTTACGCACACGTTCACGCATTTCCGGCTCGAGATCGAACCGCGGCTGAGCGACATGACGAACGGCGGGCTGCCGGCTGCGCACGCGCAGGATGCCGAGACGGCGTGGGTGCCGCTCGCCGGGCTCGATGCGTACGGCGTGCCGGCGCCAGTGCGCAAGCTGCTCGATGCGCTGAGCGGACCGCTGCTGTAACGAAAGGGGGAAGGCACCGCGCGGGCCGCGCTTACGGAAGCGCCGGGCCGCCGCGAGTGTTTCGTCCGTCAGGATGATGCGCGCGGCGATGCCGGTGCGACGCGACAGGTCGGTCGGCGCCTACAGCCATCCGTGCCGGTCGAGCACATGGTGCACGGCATCGATCCGCGCACCGACATCCGGAAACTCCATCAGCTTCTGTCGCGCGCGCAGGTCGAGCGGCAGCAGTTCCGCGAGGCGGTTCGACACCCAGCTCGGGTCGTCGAGGCGGAACGGTTCGCCGAACGGCAGCTTGCCGGGTTCGGATTTCTTCAGCGCTTCGATGATTCGCTCGAGCACCTCGGCGCACGAGCCGAATTGCGCGAGCGCCTGCTCGCCTTCGAGCGGGATGTCGTCGGGCAGCGGCTCCGCGATGCCGACCAGCAGCCCGTTGCCTTCGACGCGATGCGACAGCAGCTCAAAACGCTGCGTGCCGATTGCCTGCAGGTACAGCATCCCGAATTCGCCGGTGTCGCACTCGGTGATGCGCGCCATGCAGCCGATGGTCTCGGGCACGGACACGGCCCCGTCCTGCGCGACTTCGGGGCCGCTCTTCAACAGGCATACGCCGAATGGCGCGTCGTCGCGCAGGCAGGCGCGGCACATGTCGAGATAGCGTGCCTCGAACACCTTGAGCGGCAGCCAGCCACCGGGGAACAGCACCGTGTGCAACGGAAACAGCGGCAGGTCGATCAGGGTGGTCGATAGGGTGGACATGGTGCGCCGGCGAGAGGGCGGTGTCGCTAAGGTCGGGCGACCTCGGTGACGAGCCGCGACGACGCGTCGACATCCACGGGCGCGTCACGATGCCGCACGATCACGTTCGCATCGTGCGCGAGGCGCGCGGCGAGCGTTTCCGCGATGAACACCGAGCGATGCTGACCGCCCGTGCAGCCGATGGCGACGGTCAGGTAGCTGCGGTTGTCTTCGCGAAAGTGCGGCAGCCATTTCATCAGGAACGCATGGATGTCGTCGATCATCTGGTGGACGATCGGCAGTGCGTCGAGAAAGGCGATGACCGGCTGGTCCAGCCCAGTGAGCGGGCGCAGCTCATGGTCGTAGTACGGATTCGGCAGTGCGCGCACGTCGAACATCAGGTCGGCATCGAGCGGCACGCCGCGCTTGAAGCCGAATGACTCGAACATCACCATCAGGTCGTTGCTCTTCTGCTCGATGAATCGCTTGACCCACGTGCGCAGCACGTTCGCGCGCAGCGTACTGGTATCGATCTGGTGACCGAATTCGGCGAGCGGCGCGACCAGGTCGCGCTCGCGCTCGATCGCTTCCTCGAGCGACGACAGCAGCCCGACGTTCGCGTCGTGCGACGGCGAGCCGGACAGCGGGTGGCGCCGGCGTGTTTCGGAGAAGCGCTGGATCAGCGCCTGCGTGCTCGCATTGAGGAACAGCACGCGGACATCGTGCTCGAGCGACAGCGCGCGGATCAGGCCGGGCAATTCGTCCAGCGACGCGCTCGAACGCGCATCGATCGCGACCGCGAGCCGGTGCTGACCGCCATCAGCAAGGTAGCGGGCGAGTTCGGGGAGCACGTGCGGCGGCAGGTTGTCGACGCAGTAATAGCCTGCGTCTTCTAGCGCGTTCAGCGCGACAGACTTGCCTGAGCCGGAGATGCCGGTGATGAGGACGATGCGCATGGGAAGCAGAGAATCCTGACGTTTCATCATAGCACCGGCTCGACGCGTCGGCGCTGCGAGGCCGGCGCGGAGAAGTTACACGAGCTTGCCGGGGAACTGACTGTCGGGATCTTGCATCGCGAGTCGTTGCCGATCCATGAAATCGCGCAACGTATCGATGCCGCGCAACTGCAGGATCGTGTTCCGCACGGCCGCCTCGACCAGCACCGCGAGGTTGCGGCCGGCCGCCACCTGGATCGTGACCTTGCTGATCGGCAGGCCGAGCACGTCGACCGTCTGGCTTTCCAGCGGCAGCCGCTGGAATTCGCCGTCCGGGCGGCGCACGAGCTGGACGATCAGCTTCAGCTTCATTTTCCGGCGCACGGCGGTTTCACCGAAGATCGTCTTGATGTCGAGCAGGCCGAGGCCGCGCACTTCGAGCAGGTTCTGCAGCAGCGGCGGGCAGCGGCCTTCGACGAAATCGGGGCCAAGTCGGACGAAGTCGACGGCGTCGTCGGCGACGAGGCCGTGGCCGCGGCTGATGAGTTCGAGGCCGAGCTCGCTCTTGCCGAGCCCGGAGTCGCCGGTGAGCAGCACGCCCATCCCGAGGATGTCGAGGAACACGCCGTGCAGCGTCGCGCGCGGCGCGAGGATGCGTGACATGTAGAGCCGCAGGCTGTCGATCACCGCGGCGGCCGACATCGGCGTCGTGAACAGCGGCGTGGACGAGCGCGTGCAGCGCAGCACGAGTTCGGGTGGCGCGGCGGCGCCGCCGGCGACGACGAGGAACGGCGGTTCGAGCGCGATCAGCTCGGCCATGTGGCGCGAACGGTCTTCGTCGGTCTGCCGCTGGTAGTAGTCGATTTCGGCTTCGCCGAGCACCTGGATCCGGTTCGGGTGGATCAGGTTCAGGTGGCCGACGAGGTCGGCGCTCGACGTCGCGTTGCCGACGGTGTCGGCCGAAAAACCGCGCTCCCAGCCTTCATGCCCCGTCAGCCAGCTCAGTTTCAGCGTGGCCGCGTTGTCGTCGAAGATGCTCTGGGCGTTGATGCTGGACGTATCCATGACTCTCGTCACTCCAATGAGCCGGTGCATGCGCTTGGCGACGGGCGTCGCCATGCCGGACCGGCGCCGGGCGGCCCTGGACGGCGGCGCGTGCCGCCTCGTTCGGGAAAATATTCCGTCCGGATCAACTCAAGGTTGCCACTGAGTGAGCAGGCGATGCAACTCGGCGAGATCTGTTTCGTTGTGCAGACGCTCGCGCGCGTCGCGATCGGACAGCAGTTGCGCGATTTCCGACAGGATCTCGAGGTGCTGCTGGGTGGCTTGCTCGGGGACGAGCAGGAAAATCAGGAGACCGACCGGCTGGCCGTCGGGGGCTTCGAACGGGATCGCGTCGGCGAGCCGCACGAACGCGGCGAGCGGGTGCTTGAGCCCCTTGATGCGCCCGTGCGGAATCGCGACGCCTTCGCCGAGCCCGGTCGAGCCGAGGCGCTCGCGCGCGAACAGGTTGTCCGTGACGGTGCTGCGGGCGATGCCGTTCTGATTCTCGAAGATCAGCCCGGCTTGTTCGAAGACGCGTTTCTTGCTGGTAACGGAGAGGTCGATGACGACGTTCTCGATGGGCAGGATTTTGGCTAGGCGATTCATGTTGGCAGGCGATTGGGCGGCCTGGGGTCTCCTTGCGGCGGCAGACTGATTTTCCATGTTCGGCGATATCAAGGCGTTCGGCATCGGCAACCTGCAAGGCAGCTACCGCACCCAACGCCCCCCGGCGATAACCGGAACATTATAGAGCACAGCCGCGTGCGTGGCGCAGCATGGACGGACCGGTCGCACCACTGCCGCTCGGACACAAAAAAAACGCCCGGCGAACCGGGCGGCGTGTATGTTGCGGTGAACGTTATTGCGGCGGCAGTTCGATCTGGTCGATCGACGGCTGCAGCTTGATCGGGTCATGCGCATGGGTCTGCAGACGCTCCATGTGCTTGACGACCTGGCGATCCAGCTTGTCGATCAGCAGATCGATCGCAGCGTACAGGTTACCGTTTGCGCTTTCGACGAAGATGTCCTTGCCCTTCAGGTGCAGGTTGATTTCCGCGCGCTGCTGCTTGTCCTTTTCCTTGTGATTGTCGACCGAGAGGATCACAGTGCCATCGATCACCTGATCGCTATGCCGTAGCACCCGGTCCAGCTTGGTGATCACGTATTCGCGAATTGCAGGCGTGACTTCGAGATGATGTCCACTGATCTTCAGGTTCATAGTGCTTCTCCAAGCGAGTGACCACGCGGCCGCATCGAGGCGGCGCTCCGGTCGACTTGCCCCTGCCGCACATGGCGGCAAATTCGCGGACAGGTCGCCCGGCCTGTTCCCCGTATGCGCGGTGGCCGGAACACGCCTGCCGCCGGGCAGGCAGCAGGCTTAAAGAGACTTGCGCAGATTCACTGCCGGGATTTTGAGGGCTTCGCGATACTTGGCAACCGTGCGGCGCGCAACCACGAATCCCTGTTCTGCCAGCAGCTCGGCAATGCGGCTGTCCGAAAGTGGCGATTTTGGGTCTTCAGCTCCTATCAGTTGCTTGATCAGGGCTCGGATGGCGGTCGACGATGCGGCGCCTCCGGTGTCGGTCGAAACGTGTGATCCGAAGAAGTACTTAAATTCAAGCGTCCCGAACGGGGTCAGCATGTACTTGCCTGTTGTCACACGGCTGACAGTCGACTCGTGTAGGCCCAGCGTATCAGCTATTTCCCGCAAAACCAAGGGGCGCATGGCAATTTCACCGTGCGCAAAGAAATTCTTCTGACGTTCGACAATAGCCTGCGCGACACGCAGGATCGTGTCGAATCGCTGCTGGATGTTCTTGATCAGCCAGCGCGCTTCCTGGAGCTGTTGTTTCAGCGATCCGGCCGACGGATCGCCGCGGCTGTTGCGCAGAATGTTCGCGTACAGATTGTTGATCCGCAGGCGCGGCATCACTTCCGGATTGAGTTCCGCGAGCCAGCCCTGGCCGGCCTTCTTCACGATGATGTCGGGCACGACGTAGTCGGCCTCGGCCTTGCCGTAGGCGGCGCCGGGGAACGGCTCCAGCGAGCGGATCAGCGCGTGCGCGTCGCGCAGTGCGTCGTCCGTCGCCTTCATCTGCTTGCGCAGCCGCGTGAAGTCGCGCGCGGCGAGCAGCTCGAGGTGCTGCGACACGATCTCGAGCGCGAGCGTGCGGGTGGGGGACGGATCGAGGCGCAGCAACTGCAGCTTCAGGCATTCGGAGGCCGAACGGGCCCCGACCCCGGCCGGGTCGAAACTGTGCAGCAGCGCGAGCGCCGCATTCAGTTCGTCGCAGTCGATTTCCAGTTCCGGCGGCAGGTCGGCGAGCACTTCGTCGAGCGAGGCGGTCAGGTAGCCGTCGTCGTCGAGCGATTCGATCAGGAACATCACGAGCGCGCGATCGCGCGGGCTGGCCTGCGTGACGCGCAATTGCGCGGACAGGTGGTCGCGCAGCGACGTCGCGGCTTCCTGTACCTGCAGCGGCGGGAGGTCGTCGTCATCCGAGGCACCGCTCGAGCGGCCGAACTCGTCGAGATTCCACTGCGGGCCGTCGCCGGCGTCACCCGACGCGTAGCCGTCGTATTCGTCGGCGCCGGCCGGCTCGTCGCGCTCGGCGCGATCGCTCGACTGGCTGCCGCCGTTGACGGCGCCCGGTTCGGTGTTTTGGCCGGGAGGCGTCTGCGCGATCAGCGATCCGTCCGCCGCGACACGCAGCGGGCTCGCGATCCATTCGTCATCGTTCTCGAGCAGCGGATTCTGCGCGACGGCCATCGCGACTTCCTGCTGCAGTTCGAGCGTCGACAGCTGCAGGAGCCGGATCGACTGCTGCAGTTGCGGTGTCAGCGCCAGGTGCTGCGACAGGCGGAGTTGAAGGCTGGCTTTCATGGCGAGGAGGGAGTCATACCGGCAGTTTGCCACGACCCAGGCGTATTGAGCCATCCGCGATTACGCGCGGCGCGGCGCTTGGCCGCGGACAGGAGCCGCCGTGCGGCGGAGCACGCGGGCGCGACCCCGCGCGGCGATGCCGGGCGGGGTGCAGCCAGCCACAGGGGGACGTTACATGCGGAAGTGTTCGCCGAGGTACACGCGGCGCACGCTTTCGTTTTCGATGATGTCGCTCGGCGCGCCGGCGGCAAGCACCGAGCCGTCGCTGATGATGTATGCGTGGTCGCAGATGCCGAGCGTTTCGCGGACGTTGTGATCGGTTATCAACACGCCGATGTTGCGCTGCTTCAGGAACTTGACGATCTTCTGGATCTCGAGCACTGCGATCGGGTCGACGCCGGCGAACGGTTCATCGAGCAGGATGAAGTTCGGGTTGGTCGCGAGCGCACGCGCGATCTCGACGCGACGGCGTTCGCCGCCCGACAGCGACAGCGCCGGGTTCTCGCGCAGATGGCCGATCTGCAGCTCGTCGAGCAGCGCCTCGGTGCGCGACGCGATCGCGTCCTTCGACAGCCGCTTGCCGTCTTCGCCGTGCTGCAGTTCGAGCACCGCGCGGATGTTTTCCTCGACGGTCAGCTTGCGGAACACTGACGCTTCCTGCGGCAGGTACGACAGGCCGAGCGATGCACGCTTGTGGATCGGCAGCAGGCTGATCGAGCTGCCGTTCAGCGAGATCTCGCCCGCGTCGAGCGGCACGAGGCCGACGATCATGTAGAACGACGTCGTCTTGCCGGCGCCGTTCGGGCCGAGCAGGCCGACGACTTCGCCGCTCTTCACGTCGAGCGACACGTCCTTGACGACCGTGCGCGAGCCATAGCGTTTCTTCAGGTTGCGGACGACGAGCGAGCTCGTCGTGCCGGCCGGCTGGCGGTTCGGTAGCGCGTTCATTGGCCCGGCGCTCCCTGGATCGTGGTCGACGGCGACAGCTTCGCCGGCGCGCCGTTCAACTGCCCGGGGCCGCCGTTCTTCGGCGAGAGCATCGCGCGCACGCGGCCGTTCGGGTTGCCCGGCGCCGCGACGTCCTTGCCGCCCTTCGCGGTGTAGAAGTCGCGCTGGCCGTCGTACGTGATCACGCTGCCGTGCACGGTGTCGGCGACGGTCGACGTGCCCTGCAGGCGGCGCACGGTCGCGGCGGTGGTCAGCGTCGTCAGGTCCTGCTTGCCGTCGTAGTCGATGCGCTCGGCGTCGCCGTCGATGTATTCGTCGAGACCTTCGCGCTTCTGGCGGAACGTCGCGTGCTTCTTGCCGCTGCCGAACGACGTTGCGTACTGGTAGCCTTCCGGATCCTGGCGCACTTCGACGCGATCGCCCTTGATGATGATCGTGCCCTTCGTGATCACGACGTTGCCGGTCGCGACCGTCACCTGCTTCAGGTCGTCATAGGTCAGGTTGTCCGCCTCGACGTTGATCGGCTTGTTCTGGTCGGCCTTCTCGGCATGGGCGAGCGGCGCCAGCCCGACGAGCGGGAGCGCCACGAGCGTCGCGGCGAGCGCGGCGCGGACGGCGCGCGCAGCGCCGCCGGAATTCTGTCGAGGGAACGGTTCGTTCATGCAGTCACGTGAGGGATGCGTCACCTGGATTGACCTTTCGAGCCGCCGGACGTGTCCGCCGCGGCGATCGTGCCGCGCACGTTGCCGTAAAGCTCGATGACCCGGGTGACGTTGTTGTACTTCATGCCGTCGGTCGCGTTGACGAGCGACAGGCCGCGCTGAAGTTTAACCGGCTTTTCGGTCTGGATCACATCGTCATTGACGAAGATCCGGAAATGCTGGGAATCGGCCTGCATCTGCGGATCGCCGCCGCCGGCCACGCGCAGGATGCGCGCGTCGTCGTACAAATCGACGATCGACACGTCGCCGTTGACGGTGCCGCGCTTCGCGGTGGTCGTGACGACCGGTTTGCCGGGCTGGAATGCGCGCATGGCCGGATCGGTCAGGTCGCTGTTTTCCGTGTCTTCGTAGTGGACCAGTTTCGCGGCCGTCAGCCGGTACTGGGTCGTGCCCGACTGGTCGAGCTCGGTGACCGAGAAGTTGTCCGCGAAATAGTCGGGCGTATGGCGTTTCGGCTGCACGGTGCCTTCGCCGGGCGGCGGCAGCGTCGCCTGCAGCAGCCACCACGTGATGCCCGCGAGCGCGGCGACCGCGATGAGCGGCAGCAGCTGGGTCCAGCGGAAATGCGTGTTCATCCGTCAGGCTCCGCAGGCAGCCGCGAGCAGCGCATCGTAGCGGCGCTGCGCGCGCAGGATCGCGTCGCAGACTTCGCGCACGGCGCCCTGGCCGCCGCGGGCCTCGGCCACCCAGTGCGCGCGGGCGATCACTTCGGGGTGCGCGTTGGCCGGCGCAGTCGCGAAGCCGCAGCGCAGCATCACCGGCAGGTCGGGCCAGTCGTCACCCATGTAGCCGCAGGCGTCGGCGCCGATGCCGAGTGACGCGATCAGGTCGGCGAACACCGTGAGCTTGTTCTCGACGCCCTGGAACAGGTGCGCGATCTTCATTTCCTTCGCGCGCGCCGCGACGATCTCCGAGCGGCGGCCGGTGATGATCGCGGTCGCGATGCCGGCTTCGCCGAGCAGCTTCACGCCATGGCCGTCGAGCGAATTGAACGACTTCATCGCGTCGCCGGCCGCGGTAAACAGCAGGCCGCCGTCGGTCAGTACGCCGTCGACGTCGAAAATCATCAGCTTCACGCGGCTTGCGCGTTCGGCCGCAGTCAGCGCTGCACTCATCAGATCACCTTCTTCGAAAACAGGTCGTGCATGTTCAGCGCGCCGATCAGCGCGCCGTCGGCATCGACGACCAGCATCTGGTTGATCCGGTGGCGCTCCATCAGTTCCACGGCCTCGACCGCCAGGTGATCCGGTGCGATCGTGCGTGGGTCGCGCGTCATCACTTCGGTGATCGACAAGGTGCGGAAGTCGCCGTCGCGTGCGAGCACGCGGCGCAGGTCGCCGTCCGTGAAGATGCCGACGACCTTGCCGTCGGCGTCGACCACGGCGGTCATGCCGAGGCGCTTCGCGGTGATCTGAAACAGCGCGTCAGACAGCGTTGCGTCGAGCCCGACGGACGGGACGTCGTCGCCCGAGCGCATCACGTCGCGCACGTAGGTGAGCAGGCGTCGGCCGAGTGCACCGCCCGGGTGCGAGCGCGCGAAATCTTCCGAACCGAAGCCGCGAGCGTCGAGCACGGCGATCGCAAGCGCGTCGCCGAGCGCGAGCGCGGCGGTCGTGCTCGCGGTGGGCGCGAGGTTCAGGGGGCACGCTTCCTTCGACACCGCGGCGTTCAGGTTCACGTCGGCGAGCGTGCCGAGGCTCGATTCGGCACGGCCCGTGATCGCGATCAGCTTTGCGCCGATCCGCTTGACGAGCGGCAGGATCGCGACGAGTTCTTCCGACTCGCCTGAATAGGAGATGCCGATGAAGACGTCGTCCGACGTAACCATGCCGAGGTCGCCGTGGCTGGCCTCGGCCGGGTGGACGAAGAAGGCCGGCGTGCCGGTGCTCGCGAGCGTGGCCGCGATCTTGCGGGCGATGTGCCCCGATTTGCCGATGCCCGATACCACGACGCGGCCGCGGCAGCCGAGCAGCAGCGCGACGGCCTGGACGAAGTCGCCGTCGAGCTGGTCGCGCAGCGCGCGCACGGCGTCCGCCTCGATGTCGAGCACGTCGCGGGCGAGCGCGAGCGCCCGATCATCATTGATTTTCGCTATCATGCGCGGAGTATAGCAAAGGCGTTTGTTCGCCGCGCCGGGCTCTCGGACTCGTCCGAGGACGCCTGTCCATCGCCACCACCCGCGCCCGCATTGCCGTGGCCCCGACGAACGAGGACGCTTCGCCCGTGATTTCCCCGCTCGAAATGACCCTGCTGCTGCTGCTGGCCTCGGTGGTGGGCGTCGTCGTATTTCGCTCGTTGAACCTGCCGCCGATGCTCGGCTACCTGACCGTCGGCATCCTGGTCGGCCCGCACGCGTTCGGCATCGCCGCGGACCTCGAGCGGGCCGAGCATCTTGCGGAATTCGGCGTGGTGTTCCTGATGTTCTCGATCGGCCTCGAGTTCTCGCTCGCGAAGCTGAGGGCGATGCAGCGGCTCGTGTTCGGGCTCGGGCTGCTGCAGGTGGTCGCGACACTCGTGCTCGCGGTCGTGCTCGGCGCGCTGTTCGAGCGCTGGATGCACATCACGTGGCAGGGCAGCGTCGCGCTCGGCGGCGCGCTCGCGATGTCGTCGACGGCGATCGTGTCGAAGATGCTCGCCGAGCGGCTCGAGATCGAGACCGCGCACGGCCGCAACATCTTCGGCGTGCTGCTGTTCCAGGATCTTGCGGTGGTGCCGCTCCTGATCGTGATCGCCGCGTTCGGTGCCGAGTCGTCGAAGGATCTCGCGATCACGCTCGGCTTTGCGGCGGTCAAGATCGTGATCGCGCTCGCGCTGCTGCTGATCGTCGGCCAGCGCTTCATGACGCGCTGGCTCAACGTCGTCGCGCGGCGCCGCTCGCAGGAGCTGTTCGTGCTGAACCTGCTGCTCGTCACGCTCGGCGCCGCGTTCATCACCGACCGCTTCGGCCTGTCGCTCGCGCTCGGCGCGTTCATCGCAGGGATGCTGATCTCCGAGACGCCGTTCCGTCACCAGGTGGAAGAGGACATCAAGCCGTTTCGCGACGTGCTGCTCGGGCTGTTCTTCGTGACGACGGGGATGCTGCTCGATCCGCGCGTGATCTGGGAGCACCCGTTGCTCGTGCTCGGCTTCTTCGTCGGGCAGATCCTGTTCAAGGGGACGATGATCGCCGGGCTCGCGCGCCTGTTCGGCGCAACGCCGGGCGTCGCGATGCGCACCGGCATCGGGCTCGCGCAGGCCGGCGAGTTCGGCTTCGTGCTGCTGAACCTGATCCTCGACCGGCATCTCGTCGATTCGACGCTGCTGCAGGCGATCCTCGCGTCGATGCTGCTGTCGATGCTCGCCGCGCCGTTCCTGATCCAGAACGCCGACCGGATCGTGATGCGGCTGTCGTCGACGGAATGGATGCAGCAGTCGCTGCAGATGACGCGGATCGCGACGCAAAGCCTCAAGCAGCGCGGCCACGTGATCATCTGCGGCTACGGCCGCGCGGGGCAGAACCTGGCGCGCATGCTCGAGCAGGAAGGCATTTCGTACGTCGCGCTCGACCTCGACCCCGATCGCGTGAGCGCGGCCGCGACGGCCGGCGAATCGGTCGTGTTCGGCGATGCGGCGCGGCGCGAGTCGCTGCTCGCGGCCGGTATCCATCGCGCGGCGGCTGTCGCGATCACGTATGCGAACACGCCGTCGGCGCTGCGCGTGCTGCACCACGTGCACGAGCTGGAGCCGACGCTGCCGGCGATCGTGCGCACGGTCGACGACGCCGATCTCGAGAAGTTGCTCGCGGCCGGCGCGACCGAGGTGATCCCGGAAATCGTCGAGGGCAGCCTGATGCTCGCGTCGCACACGCTGGTGCTGGTCGGCGTGCCGATGCGCAAGGTCGTGCGGCGCGTCGAGGAGATGCGCGACGAGCGCTACAGCCTGCTGCGCGGCTATTTCCGCGGCGCGGACGATGCGGACGACGACGATCACGAGCAGGTGCGGCTACAATCGGTGCCGGTCGACGCGCGCGCGGACGCGGTCGGGCGCTCGCTGGAGGAGCTCGGGCTGTATGCGCTCGGGCTGGAAGTCACGGCGATCCGCCGGCACGGGATCCGCGGCGTCGAACCCGATCCGCAGACCAAGCTGCGCGCGAGCGACATCGTCGTGCTGCGCGGGCTGCCCGAAGCGCTCGCGCTTGCGGAGGAGCGGCTGTCGCGCCATCGGCGCGAGCCGCCGGCCGCGGTCGCCTGAGTCGCGATTCGATAACCTGACCCGTATTTATTCGAAACGGTGCCCGATCTTCGCGCACCGTTTTTTTCGGAGAGTTTCATGCCGCATTCGTCGTCGGGCGCACCGCTCGATCCGGTCGCCTTCATTCACAGCCAGATCCGCACCGTGCCCGACTGGCCGCAGTCGGGCGTGATGTTCCGCGACATCACGACGCTGCTGCAGAGCCCGAAGGCGCTGCGCATCCTGGTCGACCTGTTCGTCGAACGCTATGTCGATGCGAAGCTCGACTACGTCGCGGGGCTCGACGCGCGCGGCTTCATCATCGCGCCGATCGTCGCGTACGAGCTGAGCGTCGGCTTCGTGCCGATCCGCAAGGTCGGCAAGCTGCCGTACAAGACGCGCTCGGAATCGTACGACCTCGAATACGGCAGCGCGACGGTCGAGATCCACGAAGACGCGTGCCGCCCCGGCGACCGCGTGATCATCATGGACGACCTGATCGCAACCGGCGGCACGATGATGGCGGGGCGCAACCTGCTGCAGCGGCTCGGCGCGGTCGTCGTCGAAGGCGCGGCGATCATCGACCTGCCCGATCTCGGCGGCTCGGCGCTGCTGCGCAACGCGGGGCTGCCCGTCTATACCGTCACCGAATTCTCCGGCCACTGAACCACTGAACGCCGGCCCTCGCCGCGAGGTCACGATGCCCAACTTCATGCTGTTTCTCGCCACGTCGATCGCGATCACGTTCGCGCCGGGTCCCGACAACCTGCAGGTGCTCGCGCGCGGCATCTCGCAGGGCCGCGCGGCCGGCTTCGTCGCCGCGCTCGGCTTCACGGCCGGGATCCTGTTCCATACGACGCTCGCGGCGCTCGGCGTCGCGGCCGTGCTGCGTTCGTCGCCGGTCGCGTTCCAGGCGCTGAAGCTCGCGGGCGCCGCGTACCTCGTGTGGATCGGCATCAAGGCGCTGCGCAGCCAGGGTCTTGCGAATGCGCATGCGCGTGAGCCGCAGCCGCTTGGCGCGATCTTCCGGCAGAGCGTGATCGGCAACCTGATGAACCCGAAGGTCACGCTGTTCTTCGTCGTGTTCCTGCCGCAGTTCGTCGATCCGCACGGCGTGCAGGGCGTGACGCTGCAGATGTTCGAACTCGGCGCGCTGTTCATGCTGCAGACGGCCGCGATCTTCTCGCTGTTCGGCATCGGCGCGGGCGCGATCGGCGCATGGCTGAAGCGCCGCCCGAAGGCCGGCGTGTGGCTCGACCGGATTGCCGGTGCGACCTTCATCGCGATCGGCATCCGCGTGGCGCTGAAGGACTGAACCCGATGACGTTTCCGTGCATTGCGGCCGCGCGCCGCTTCGATCCGGCCGCGCACCTGCGTTTCGAGATCGCCGGCGAGCAGGTCGGCTGGGTGCGTCGCCAGGACGTCGCGAAGCTCGCCCGCTGGCCCGACGTGTTCGAGCTGACGGACGAGCGTGTCGTGCTGTCGGCGCGCTACGACACGGTCGACGCGCGCAGCATGGCGCTCGCGAGCGCGATCGGCGCGCTGGCGGCCGAAGGTGCGATTCCCGGCTGGCGCGACGAGATTTATGCGATCCGCAACCGCTTCGACGATCCGCCGCTCGCGTATATCGAGCGCGCCGCGTCGCGCTTCTTCGGCACGCAGACTTATGCGGTGCACCTGAACGGCATCGTAGAATATGCGGCTGCGCCGGGTTCGCCCGCCGTGCCGCAGATGTGGCTCGGCCGCCGCAGCGTGACCAAGGCCACCGACCCCGGCATGCTCGACAACGTCGTCGCAGGCGGCATCGGCTGGGGCTTGGGCGTTCACGAGACGCTCACGAAGGAGTGCTGGGAAGAGGCCGGCATGCCGGACGACCTGGCGGCGCGCGCGATCGCGGGCCGGGCGGTGCAGGTGCTGTGCTCGCTGCCGGAAGGCACTCAGTCCGAACTGATCTTCGTGTACGACCTGCCGCTGCCGCGCGACTTCGCGCCGCACAACCAGGACGGCGAAGTGGCCGAGCACCTGCTGGCCGGCGTGCCCGAGGTGATCGGCTGGCTGCGCGAAGGCCGCGCGACGATGGATGCGAGCCTCGCGATGCTCGACACGCTGCTGCGCCACCGCTGGCTCGCGGCGGCGGAAGCCGCGGGCATCGACGCGCTGTTCGCGCCGGCCGCGTAACGCGCTGAACGGCCTATTTGACGAATACCGAAACGAAGGGAGTAGCGGTCATGTCGACCGATCACAGCTTTATCTTGAAACTGTCGTGCCCCGACCGGCACGGCATCGTTCACGCGGTCTCGGGCTTCCTGTTCGAGCGCAGCAACAACATCCTCGACTCGGCGCAGTTCGGCGACAGCCGCACCAGCGAGTTTTTCATGCGCGTGCACTTCGAGCAGGATGCCGACGGCGCGGATGCCGCGTCGGCGCTCGACACGCTTCGCAAGGAATTCGCGCCGCTCGCCGAGCAGTTCGCGATGCGCTGGGAAATGCACGACGCGGCGGTGAAGCCGCGCGTCGTGATCATGGTGTCGAAGATCGGCCATTGCCTGAACGACCTGCTGTTCCGCTATCGCACCGGCCAGCTGCCGATCGAGATCCCGGCGATCGTGTCGAACCACAAGGAGTTCTACCAGCTCGCCGCGAGCTACAACATCCCGTTCCATCACTTTCCGCTCGTCGGCGGGTCGTCCGATGCGGCGAAGGCCGCGCAGGAAGCGCGCGTGCTGGGCGTGATCGACGAACACCAGGCCGATCTCGTCGTGCTCGCGCGCTACATGCAGATCCTGTCGCCGAACATGTGCGAGCAGCTCGCCGGCCGCGCGATCAACATCCACCATTCGTTCCTGCCGAGCTTCAAGGGCGCGAAGCCGTACTACCAGGCGTTCGACCGCGGCGTGAAGCTGATCGGCGCGACCGCGCACTATGTGACGACCGACCTCGACGAAGGCCCGATCATCGAGCAGGAAGTCGAGCGCGTCGACCACAGCATGACGCCCGACCAGCTCACGGCGATCGGCCGCGACGTCGAGTGCGTGACGCTCGCGCGCGCGGTGAAGTGGCACGTCGAGCACCGGATCGTGCTGAACGGGACGAAGACCGTCGTGTTCCGCTGATCCGCGGGTTGCGTCGGTCGGCCTGTGCCGGCCGTCGATTGCTGCAAACAAGAACGCCGCGCCCTTCACGGGGCGCGGCGTTTTTTTATCGCGTGATGCGTGTGACGGGCAGGGCGGGGGCGCGGCCGTCAGATCAGCCGCAGCATGTACAACTCGCGCTTCAGGTATGCATAGAAGATCGGCGCGGCGATCACGCCCGGCAGCCCGAACGCGGCTTCCATGATCAGCATCGCGAGCAGCAGCTCCCACGCGCGCGACTCGATCTGGCCGCCGATGATCTTCGCGTTCAGGAAGTATTCGAGCTTGTGGATCACGACGAGGAACGCAAGCGATGCGATCGCCGTGCCCATGCTGACCGACAGCGACACCGCGACGATCAGCGTGTTCGAAATCAGGTTGCCGATCACCGGCAGCAGCCCGACGATGAACGTGACGAGCACGAGGGTCTTCGACAGCGGCAGCCGCTGGTGGAAGAGCGGCAGCGCGACGAGCAGGTAGATGCCGGTGAAGGCCGCGTTGATCGCCGAGATCTTGATCTGCGCGAACACGATCCGGCGGAACGACTCGGCGAAGCGCGACACGCGCGTGACGAGCGCGGTCGACAGCGGCCGGCGCACCTTGCCGTGCTCGACGCCGATCGCGATCATCGCGCCGATGATCATCCCGAACAGCACATGGCCGAAGCCGCGCGCGACGCTCTTGCCGCCTTGCTGGAGCTGATCCATGTGCGAGTGCATCAGCAGCGCCGCCTTGGATTTCATCTGTTCGACGTCGACGGGCAGCAGGTTCGCGATCCAGGAAGGCGTGCGCGCGCGGGTCTGCTCGACGATCTGCATCAGCTGGTCGAGCAGGCTCTGCAGGTTCGGCACCGTGTGCTCGAAGTGTTCGATGATGCCGATCGTCAGGCCCGTGAGCCCGCCGACGATCGCAATCGACAGCAGCACGACGGCGACCCAGCGCGCGCGCATGCTCGTCGTGTGGCGTTCGATCACCGGGGCGATCGTGTGGATCAGCTGATAGACCAGCATGCCGGCCAGCAGCCCGCCCAGCAGCTTGAGTTCGATGACGAGCACCATCGCGATGAGGGCGAACAGATAGCTGCCGATCTCGATCGCCGACAGCTTCGGCAGGCTGAAGTCGCTCGTCAGCCGCACGCTGCGCAGGTGCGGCTCGCGGTTCTGCGCGTCGCGCGACTCTTGTTGCTTCTCCATCGTGGATTCCTGTCGTTCGTGTGTCGTGCCGCGCGGTGGGCGGCAGGACGGCGGTCGCCCGGCGTCGCACCGGGTTGGTGCGGATGGCGAACCTTACGACCGTAAAGTATAGCTGCCATTATGGTCCGCCACGGGGCTGTTTGGCTCGTGGTGTAAACGTAGAGGGGAAAACCGCAGAAGGGAAAACGAGGAAACCGGCGCCGCCGCGAGCGGCGGGGGCGCGCGGCCGGCAGCCGCGCGCGGGAACGAAAGCTGTCAGCCGGCCGCCGCCTTGCGGGTCGGACGCTTGAGCAGCGGAGCGAGGTACTTGCCGGTGAAGCTCGCCTTGGTCTTCGCGACCTGCTCCGGCGTGCCCTGCGCGATGATCTGCCCGCCGCCGGCACCGCCCTCGGGGCCGAGGTCGATCACCCAGTCGGCCGTCTTGATCACGTCGAGGTTGTGCTCGATGATCACGACCGTGTTGCCCTGGTCGCGCAGCCGGTGGATCACTTCCAGCAACAGCGCGATGTCGTGGAAGTGCAGGCCGGTGGTCGGCTCGTCGAGGATGTACAGCGTGCGGCCCGTGTCGCGCTTCGACAGCTCCAGCGACAGCTTCACACGCTGCGCCTCGCCGCCCGACAGCGTCGTGGCCGACTGGCCGAGGCGGATGTAGCCGAGGCCGACGTCGAGCAGCGTCTTCAGCTTGCGCGCGATCACCGGCACCGCGCTGAAGAATTCGTACGCGTGCTCGACGGTCATGTCGAGCACTTCGCTGATGTTCTTGCCCTTGTACTGCACTTCGAGCGTTTCGCGGTTGTAGCGCTTGCCGTGGCACACGTCGCACGGCACGTAGACGTCAGGCAGGAAGTGCATCTCGACCTTCAGCACGCCATCGCCCTGGCACGACTCGCAGCGGCCGCCCTTCACGTTGAACGAGAAGCGGCCCGGATCGTAGCCGCGCTCCTTCGCGGCCGGCACGCCCGAGAACAGCTCGCGGATCGGCGTGAACAGGCCCGTGTAGGTAGCCGGGTTCGAGCGCGGCGTGCGGCCGATCGGCGACTGGTCGACGTTGATCACCTTGTCGAAGTGCTCGAGGCCTTCGATCGCTTCGTGCGGCGCCGGTTCGGCCGACGAGCCGTACAGGTGGCGTGCGACTGCGTGATACAGCGTGTCGTTGATCAGCGTCGACTTGCCGGAACCCGACACGCCGGTGATGCAGGTCAAGAGGCCGACCGGCAGCTCGAGATCGACGTGCTTCAGGTTGTTGCCGTGCGCGTCGACGATGCGCAGCATCCGCTCGGGATCGGGCGCGAGCCGCTCGTCCGGATACTCGATCGTTCGCTTGCCGACCAGGTACTGGCCGGTCAGCGACTGCGGATTCGACTGCACCTGCTTCGGCGTGCCTTCGGCCACGATCACGCCACCGTGCTCGCCCGCGCCGGGGCCCATGTCGACGACGTAGTCGGCCGTGCGGATCATGTCCTCGTCGTGCTCGACGACGATCACCGAGTTGCCGAGGTCGCGCAGGTGCTTGAGCGTGCCGATCAGGCGGTCGTTGTCGCGCTGGTGCAGGCCGATCGACGGCTCGTCGAGCACGTACATCACGCCGGTCAGACCCGAGCCGATCTGCGACGCGAGCCGGATCCGCTGCGCCTCGCCGCCGGACAGCGTTTCGGCGCTGCGCTCGAGCGACAGGTAGTCGAGGCCGACGTTGTTCAGGAAGGTCAGGCGCGCGACGATTTCCTTGATCACCTTGTCGGCGATCTCGCGCTTCGCGCCGTCGAGCGTCAGCCCGTCGAAATAGCCGAGCGCGTCGCGCAGCGGCCAGCCGCTGATTTCATAGATGCCGCGTGCGTAGTCGCCGGTGCCGACCCGCACGTGGCGCGCCTCGCGGCGCAGCCGCGTGCCGTCGCACGACGGGCACGGCTGGTTGTTCTGGTATTTCGACAGTTCCTCGCGCACCGCGACCGAATCGGTCTCGCGGTAACGGCGTTCGAGGTTCGGGATGATCCCTTCGAACACGTGCTCGCGGATCGTCGTGCGACCGCGCTCGTTGATGTACGAGAACGGGATCGTCTGCTTGCCCGAACCGAACAGCAGCACCTTGCGGATCTTTTCCGGCAGATCCTCGAACGCGGCGTCGATGTCGAAATCGTAGAACGCCGCGAGGCTCTGCAGCATCTGGAAGTAGAACTGGTTGCGGCGGTCCCAGCCCTTCACGGCGCCCGCGGCGAGCGACAGCGACGGGTGCGCGACGACCCGCTTCGGGTCGAAGAACGTGATCTGGCCGAGGCCGTCGCATTCCGGGCACGCGCCCATCGGGTTGTTGAACGAGAACAGGCGCGGCTCGAGCTCCTGCAGCGAGTACGAGCAGATCGGGCACGCGAACTTCGAGCTGAACAGGTGCTCGTGATCGGACTCCATCTCGAGCGCGATCGCGCGGCCGTCGGCGAGGCGCAGCGCGGTCTCGAACGATTCCGCGAGGCGCTGCTTCATGTCCGGGCGCACCTTCAGGCGGTCGACGACGACGTCGATCGTGTGCTTGTCGTTCTTCTTGAGCTTCGGCAGCGACTCGACCTCGTAGATCTTCGCGACGCCTTCGTTCGCGGTGCCGCCGCCCGAGCGCACGCGAAAGCGCACGAAGCCCTGCGCCTGCATGTCCTCGAACAGCTCGGCGTGCTCGCCCTTGCGGTTCGCGACGACGGGCGCGAGGATCATCAGCTTGGTTTCCTCGGGCAGCGCGAGCGCCGCGTCGACCATCTGCGACACGCTCTGCGCCTCGAGCGGGATGTCGTGGTCGGGGCAGTAGGGCGTGCCGACACGTGCGAACAAAAGTCGCAGGTAGTCGTGGATTTCGGTGACCGTGCCGACGGTCGAACGCGGGTTGTGGGACGTCGCCTTCTGCTCGATCGAGATCGCGGGCGACAGGCCCTCGATCAGGTCGACGTCGGGTTTCTCCATCAACTGCAGGAACTGGCGGGCGTACGCGGACAGGCTTTCGACATAGCGGCGCTGGCCCTCGGCGTAAAGGGTATCGAACGCGAGCGACGACTTGCCCGACCCGGACAACCCGGTAATCACGATCAGCTTGTGGCGCGGCAGGTCGAGATTGACGTTTTTCAGGTTGTGGGTGCGTGCCCCACGGATACGGATCTGTTCCATGAACCTGGCGAAAATGGAGGGAACCAAACCTGCTACTATAACGGCTTTTCGAGGCCGTCGTTGGGGGCCCCAGCCTTTGCAGCAGCTGGCAGCAAGGCGGTGCCCACGCCGGGGAAAGCGGCCGCGCCGCACGGCTCCGGGCTGCCCGCGGGCTGCCTCGGGACGTCCCGGAAAGCGGCCCCGGAAAGCGCCTGCCAGGCGTGCCGGGCCGGTGGCCCTGATCTTCCGCCGCCCGCCGCCGGGCGGACATTCCGATCATTCGAAATTCATTCCCGATGTCCAATCCGTCCGCCACGTCTTCCCGCATGAGTGCGCCCGAATTGCGCGCGACCACGTCGCTCGCGGCGATCTTCGCGCTGCGCATGCTCGGCCTGTTCATGATCATGCCGGTGTTCTCGGTCTACGCGAAAACCATCCCGGGCGGCGACAACGTGCTGCTGGTCGGCATCGCGCTCGGGGCCTACGGCGTCACGCAGTCGCTGCTGTATATCTTCTACGGATGGGCATCGGACAAGTTCGGGCGCAAGCCCGTGATCGCCACCGGCCTGCTGATCTTCGCGCTCGGCAGCTTCGTCGCCGCGTTCGCGCACGACATCACGTGGATCATCGTCGGCCGCGTGATCCAGGGGATGGGTGCCGTGTCGTCCGCGGTGCTCGCGTTCATCGCCGACCTGACCTCCGAGCAGAACCGCACGAAGGCGATGGCGATGGTCGGCGGCTCGATCGGCGTGTCGTTCGCGGTCGCGATCGTCGGCGCGCCGATCGTGTTCCACTGGGTCGGGATGAGCGGGCTGTTCGCGATCGTCGGCGTGTTGTCGATCCTCGCGATCGGCGTCGTCGTGTGGATCGTGCCCGACGCGGCGAAGCCCGTGCACGTGCCTGCGCCGTTCGCCGAGGTGCTGCACAACGGCGAGCTGCTGCGTTTGAACTTCGGCGTGCTCGTGCTGCACGCGACGCAGACGGCGCTGTTCCTCGTCGTGCCGCGCCTGCTGGTCGACGGCGGGCTGCCGGTCGCCGCGCACTGGAAGGTCTACCTGCCGGTGATGGGGCTCGCGTTCGTGATGATGGTCCCGGCGATCATCGTCGCGGAAAAACGGGGCAAGATGAAGCCGGTGCTGCTCGGCGGCATTCTGGCTATCCTGATCGGCCAATTGTTGCTCGGCAGCGCACCGCATACCATCCTCATTGTGGCGGCGATCCTGTTCGTGTACTTCCTGGGTTTCAACATCCTGGAGGCGTCGCAGCCGTCGCTCGTGTCGAAGCTCGCGCCCGGTTCGCGCAAGGGCGCGGCCACGGGCGTCTACAACACCACGCAATCGATCGGGCTCGCGCTCGGCGGCATCGTGGGCGGTTGGCTGCTGAAGCACGGCGGCGCGAACACCGTCTTCTATGCGTGCTCGGGGCTCGTTGCCGCGTGGCTTATAATCGCGGCCAGCATGAAAGCGCCGCCGCGCAAGGCCTGAACCTCTTTTCGGGCAGGCACCGGCGGCGCTCGCCGGCCTGTCCGGCGGGCCGCTCCGACGACATTCGCGGGCGGCCCGGCATCGAATTTACTGGAGAAACACATGGCATCCGTCAACAAGGTCATCCTCGTCGGCAATCTCGGCGCCGATCCTGAAGTCCGTTACCTGCCGAGCGGCGACGCGGTTGCGAACATCCGTCTCGCGACGACCGATCGCTACAAGGACAAGGCAAGCGGCGATTTCAAGGAAATGACCGAGTGGCACCGCGTCGCGTTCTTCGGCCGTCTCGCCGAAATCGTCAGCGAATACCTGAAGAAGGGGTCGTCGGTCTATATCGAAGGCCGCATCCGCACGCGCAAGTGGCAGGGCCAGGACGGCCAGGATCGCTACTCGACCGAAATCGTCGCCGACCAGATGCAGATGCTCGGCGGCCGCGGTGGTGCGGGCGGCGGCGGTGGCGGCGGTGACGAAGGCGGTTATGGCGGCGGCTACGCTGGTGGCGGCGGCGGTCGTGGCGGCGAACAGATGGAGCGCGGCGGTGGCGGCGGTCGTGCCGGCGGCGCACCGCGCGGTGGCGCAAGCGGCGGCCAGAGCCGTCCGAGCGCGCCGGCAGGTGGCGGCTTCGACGAGATGGACGACGATATCCCGTTCTGATCGGCAAGTCGGCATCCAGCATCACGATGGGCCTGAATGTCCGAGTCAAGCCGACCGCTTGGCCCGGGTCTTCGGGCCCTTTTCCGTTTACGTCAATGTTCCTTGTGCGCCAGGTAAAACGTGGCTGACGAACTTCCCGACCTCATCGCTCCGAATCTCGACGTGCTGTTCTGCGGGATCAACCCTGGCCTGACCGCGGCCGCGACCGGGCATCACTTCGCGGGGAGAAACAACCGCTTCTGGCGCGTGATCCATCTCGCGGGCTTCACGCCGGCGGAAATTTCGCCGCAGGACGATCACGCGATACTCCGGTTTGGTTGCGGCCTGACGGCGGTGGTGAAGCGGCCGACCGCGAGTGCCAATCAGCTTTCGCGCGCGGAATTCCTCGCTGCGTCTGCGGCGTTCGACCAAAAGGTGGGGCGTTACGGGCCGCGCTTCGTCGCATTTCTCGGCAAGGCGGCGTACGCGGTGCTTTCCGGGCAGCGAGAAGTCGAGTGGGGGCTGCAACCGGCCCGTATGCAGGGGGCGAGGGTCTGGGTGCTGCCCAATCCCAGCGGGAGAAACCTCGCGTTCGGTCTCGACGATCTGGTCGACGCATACCGTCAGCTTCGTTTGCAGGCGAAGGCCGGGTCCGGTCTTCAACTGGAGGGGCGGGATGCGTCACCATGAAAACGCGCCTCGGTGGCCGGGCACCGTGCTGCCGCGCGCGTTCTTCAACCGCGTGGCCACCGACGTCGCCCCGCAACTGCTGAACAAGGTCCTCGCGGCCGCGGACGGCCGGGCCGGACGGATCGTCGAAGTGGAAGCCTATGCCGGCGCGATCGACCCGGCTGCGCATACCTATCGCGGCAAAACGCAGCGCAATGCGACGATGTTCGGGCCGCCGGGGCACCTGTACGTCTATTTCACCTATGGCATGCACTGGTGCTGCAACTGCGTGTGCGGCCCGGACGGCACGGGAACGGGCGTGCTGATTCGTGCGCTCGAGCCGCTGCTAGGGCTCGAACAAATGCGTGCGGCGCGGCCGCCGCAGACGCTTGATCGCGACCTGTGCCGGGGGCCGGCGCGGCTGACCCAGGCGATGGGGATCGCCGGCGCGCAGGATGGTGTCGACCTGATCGGCGCGCACGAAGGGTTCGCGATCGTCGACGATGGTGTCGCGCCGCCCACCGATCTGGCGGGTGGGCCGCGCATCGGCATTCGCGTCGGCAAGGATTTGCCGTGGCGGTGGAGCGTGCCGGGCAACCGGTATGTATCGGGGCCGGTGATGCGCCGTTGATACACATCGCGCCCAATTGCGCACAATTCGACCTGCGTCACGCGACAGCCATTATTGACCGGCTAAGCTTCTTGTTTCGACGTTTTCGAGTGAGGAGACACAATGCGGCGGGTCGTATTCAACCAGAAGGGCGGCGTGGGCAAGTCGACGATCGTCTGCAACCTGGCGGCAATCAGCGCGAGCGAAGGGCTGCGCACGCTCGTCATCGACCTCGACGCGCAGGCGAATTCCACGCGCTACCTGCTCGGGGAACGCGCGACCGACGCGCATCCGGGCGCCGCCGAATTCTTCGAGACCGCGCTGACGTTCAACTTCCGGCCGGTCGACGTCGAGTCGTTCATCCATCCGACGCCGTTCGACGGGCTCGACGTGATGCCCGCGCATCCGGACCTCGACGCGCTGCACGGCAAGCTCGAGTCGCGCTACAAGATCTACAAGCTGCGCGATGCGCTGAACGAGCTCGATGCCTACGACGCCGTCTACATCGACACGCCGCCCGCGCTGAACTTCTACACGCGCTCGGCGCTGATCGCGGTCGAGCGCTGCCTGATTCCGTTCGACTGCGACGACTTCTCGCGTCGCGCACTGTACACGCTGCTCGAGAACGTGAAGGAAATCCAGCAGGACCACAACGCGGCGCTCGAGGTCGAAGGGATCGTCATCAACCAGTTCCAGCCGCGCGCGAGCCTCCCGCAGCGGCTGGTCGACGAACTCGTCGACGAAGGGCTGCCGGTGCTGGCGTCGCGGCTGTCGGCGTCGGTGAAGATCCGCGAGTCGCATCAGCAGTCGAAGCCGGTGATCCATCTCGAGCCGGCGCACAAGCTCGCGCAGGAGTTTCGCGCGCTGCATCGCGAGCTGGTCGGGTGAGAGTGTTGGCGTCGTATCCGGAAATTTATACGATCATTGAATCGTTCATTAATAAACCCGGTAACGATTTCAAAATAAATCTGGAAAAACGATTACATCGGCGGCCGCTCCGTTTTTCAATGCGTACCTCTTTTCTAATGACGGGAATAATGACGAGGTAAATGTTGCAGGGGGTTGGCGGGTCATGCTGTAAAAAGGTAAAAGCCATGTCTGGACAGGGCGTTACAGCAAGGTCCCCAGTGCGTGTGGCCTCCGTGGAGTAGCGGTCAATTCGTTCAATAAGGGTTTTCACCTAGGATTAATGCCATTTAATTGACAATTAATCCATTTAGAATGGCTATCCTCAACTTCTCGCATTCAATAGGGTCTGCGGGATGTCAATAAGGAAGCAGGCCGTCGAACTGGCTTCCATTTTTTTGTCGTCTCTCGCATTGCTAACAGGAGCGTGCCGATGTCCGTATTTGCCCCCGAAAAACTCACCGCCGATTATCAGTCCGGAATCGCTGCCTGGTTTGCGATTGCCCGTCCGGCGATCAGCGGTTTCGAGGCCGTCGTCGAACTCAACCTGCAAGCGGCCAAGACGGCGCTCGAGGAGTACGAGGACAAGCTGAAGAACGCGTTCAACGTGAGCAACCCGGCCGCGGGTTTCGCGCAGCAGGTCACTGCGCCGCAGGAAGCCGCCGGCAAGGCCGTCGCGTACGGTCGCCATCTGTTCGACATCGCGGTGTCGACGCAGACCGAATGGGCGAAGGTCGCGCAGGCTCAGTACGAGCAGACCGACAAGCGCGTGAAGGACGTGTTCGGCGAGCTGACGAAGCATGCGCCGGCCGGTTCGGCCCCCGTGGTCGCTGCGTTTAACTCGGCGCTGTCCGCGGCGAGCGCCGCGGCCGACTCCGTGCGCGCTGCGGCAGGGCAGGCGATCGAGGCTGCGCAAAGCGGTTTCGAGGCGGTCAGCGAAACGACGGCGCGCGGTGCCAAGCAGACGGCAGCCGCCGCACGCAAGGAAACCGCTTCGCGCGAATCGGCTGCATGACCGCGTGTCGCGCGCAGGCGCGACACGATTGAACGGCGCCGGCGGGCGCCGGCCGCCGCGTGTGCCGCGTGGCGATCGGCGAACGTCCGGCTCGCCGCAGCGTGCCGGGTACGGCCGGAACATGCGGATGTGCGGCGCGCAGGAGCGCGAGCGTGCAGCCGCATCCCGGGCCGCGCGGCGCTCATGCGCCGCCGTCGGCTGCGCCAAGTCGCACCGGCACCGGCACCGGCACGCGATACGGATCGACCCATTGATTTCAATGCAGGAACTGAACATGACGGACGTAGTGATCGTATCGGCCGCGCGGACCGCGGTCGGCAAATTCGGCGGCTCGCTCGCGAAGGTCGCGGC
>NZ_QTPW01000015.1:0-168936 GCF_003857965.1 Burkholderia sp. Bp9031 | reverse complement strand
CCCCCCCCCCCCCCCCCCCCCCCCCCACCCCCCCCCCCCCCCCCCCCCCCCCCCCGCCCCCCCCCGCCCCCCCCCCCCCCCCCCCCCCCCCCCCCCCCCCGCGCCCCCCCCCCCCCCCCCCCCCCCCCGCGACCGGTTACGCGTCGAGGAACGACTGCGCGCCCTCGGCCTCGGCGGCCGTGCGCAGCGTGGCGAGCGCGCGCTTCTCGATCTGCCGTACGCGTTCGCGCGACATCCCCGCGTCCTGCGCGATCGCATCGTAGGTATCGGGTTCGGCACCACCGAGGCCGAACCGCCGGCGCAGCACGTCGGCCTCGGCCGGCGTGACCGACCGCAGCAGCGACGTCACGCATTCGCGCATGCGCGTGTCCGCCAGTCGCTCGAACGGGCTTGCCGATGCCTGGTCCTCGATCAGGTCGACGAGGCCGGCGTCCGCGTCGGGCAGCGGCGTGTCGAGCGACAGTGGCTCGGCCGGCAGCGCCAGCACCGCGCGCAGCTTGTCCTCGGCGAGCCCGGTCTCGGTCGCGAGCTCGGCCGGCGTCGCGCGGCGGCCCGTGCGCTGGCGGAAACGCAGGGCATGCCGCTGCACGCGCTGGTACTGGTCGCCGACGTGCACCGGCACGCGGATCGTGCGCGAGCGGTCGGCTACCGCGCGCGCGACCGCTTGCCGGATCCACCAGGTCGCGTAGGTCGAGAACTTGAAGCCGCGCCGGTATTCGAACTTCTCGATCGCGCGCATCAGGCCGAGGCAGCCGTCCTGCACGAGGTCGGGCAGGTCGACGCCGCGGTTCATGTACTTGCGCGCGATCGACAGCACGAGCCGCAGGTTCGCCTCCAGCATTGCGCGGGTGCCGTCGCGCACCTTCTGCTGGCCGTCGCTCAGTGCGGCGCCGAGCGCACGCCGCGCGACCGTGTCGAAACAGGCGGCATCGGTATCGGCGTCCGGGGTGGCGCCGACCGGCGCGGCGGCGAGTGCGCGCACGACGCGGCTCGCATCGTCGACGGCCGGTGCAACCCACGCGAGCGAACCGAGCAGTGCGGCGAGGCGGTTGCGCGCGTCGCGGTATTCGGACGAGCGGCAGCCATGCGCGCGCAATGCGCCGCGCACGTCCGCGACTGCAGCTTGCAGCGTGTCATAGCGCGCAGGCGCGGGTGTGTCGTCTTCGCGATCGTCGACGTCAGCACCTTCGTCGCCGGCCGTGCCGGTTGCGCCCGTTGCACCATGGCGCGCGAGCAGCGCATCGACCGCGGCCGGACAGCCGGCGAGCGCATGCAGGATCTGATGGCGGCCCGTTTCGATTTCGCGGGCGAGCACGATTTCGTCCTCGCGCTTGAGCAGCGGCACCGCATGGATGCGCCGCATATACAGCGCGAGCGGATCGGTCGAAGCACTCGTGCCGCGGGCGAGATCGCCGAGCAGCGCGCGGCCTTCGTCGAGCGCGTCGCGATCGACGTCGACCGGTGCCGCACCCGCGAACGGCGCCGGCGCGGCCGGCTCGTCGAGCACGGCAATGCCGATGTCCGCAAGCGCGGCGCGCACGACGTCCAGCGCGTCGGGGCTGTCGCTTTCCGGCGGCAGCGCGTCGACGAGGTCGGCGTGCGTCAGATAACCCTGTTCGCTGGCGAGCGCCAGTAGCTGGATGATCGGATCGAGGGGCGTGTCCGCCCGAAGCGTGGGGCGTGGCGTAGTCATGTCGATGGCGGCGTGAGCCGCGTTCCTGTCTGGGCGGGCCGAGGTCCGCGGGTTTCAGGCCGCCGGGGGCCGCGAACACCCGTCCGCGCCGGCCAGCCTGACTCGATATTCAAGTTGAGGGCATTTGCACCAACTTCAACGCCGGCGCGGCAGACGCGGGAGCACGCGGCATGCCCGCGCAGTCCGACCCTTCATTCGCCGCGGGGAAACAAAAAGTAACCGATCAAACCCGCAGAAATATGCAGGGGACGTAAGCTACAGTCAGGCGCGCGCCACGCGGCGACGCGCGGATTCCTGCGGAGCTTCACATGACCCCGATTCCCGCCGCAAGGCCATCCATCGTCGTGCTGGCCATGCTCGCGCTGAGCGGCTGCTATTACACGGGCCCTTACGGCTATGCACCGTATTACGCACCCGTGCCCGCCACGGTGTCGCAGCGCGAGATTCCGGTAGCGCCGGCAAACGCCGGACCGGTCGCGTCGACACCCGCGGCACCGACCGTGCCGCCGCCGGCGGACGACTACGCTTACGCGCCGGCTCCGGTCTATGCCGCGCCGGCCTATGTGCCTTACCCGGCCTACTATCCCGCGTACTACCCGGGCTGGTACGGGCCGCCCGTCACGATCGGCCTCGGCTTCTGGGGGCATTGGGGCGGCGGTTACCGGGGCGGGTACTGGCGCCGTCCGTGGGGCGGCGGCCACTGGGGTGGCGGACATTGGGGCGGCGGGGGCCATCGACACTGACCGACGCGCGGCGGCACCGCGCGGGAGAGAGCAACATGAGCAACACGATCATCCGAAGTCTGTGCGTCGCCCTGTTCGGCATCGCCGCGGTGCCGGGCATCGCCGACGCGCAAAGCAGCGCCTACACCAACTCGGGGGCCGAACTCTATGCGGGGCCGGCACCCGATTATCCCGTCGTCGCGCAGGTTCCGCCCGGCACCGCGCTGGACGTGTTCGGCTGTCTGAGCGACTACTCGTGGTGCGACGTCGCGCTGCCGGGCGTGCGCGGCTGGATCGACGCGCAGCAGCTCGACTATCCGTACCAGGGCAATTACGTGCCGCTGCTGGAATATGGCGCGATCATCGGCGTGCCGGTGACCGGGTTCGCGATCGGCGCGTACTGGGACCGTTATTACCGGCATCGGCCGTGGTATCACGATCGAGACCGCTGGGAGCATCGTGCCGAGCCGCGCGTCGGCCCCGGCGGGAGGCCGCCCGCCTATGGGCACCCGCAGCCGGGCGAACCGATCCAGCGCGCACCGGGCGGTGCACCGCCGCCCGTGCAGCACGACACGCGGCCGTCGGCCACGCGCGGCGGCTGGAACGGCCCGAATCGCGTGCCGGCTCCGCAGGCGGCACCGGCGCCCGCGCCGATGCCGGGCGCGGGCGGCAATGCGCATCCGCCGGCGGCTGTCGCGCGTCCGGCACCCGCGCCTGCGCCCGGCGGCGGCGCGGTGACCCGAATGATGCCGCCGCAGGCGAATCCGGGCGGCGGCGGTTTCGGCGCCCGGCCGCAAGGTGGCGGAAACCATGAGGGAGGCCACGGTGGCGGTGGGGGCGGCAGCGACGGGCGCAGCGACGAGTTTCGTCGCTGAGCGCGCGACGGTTCGGCCTGCCATCGACGAAAAAAAACCGCTCCGGAGAGCGGCTTTTCGACCGGGCGGGCCGTTCGTGCGGCCCGCTGCCCGGGGCGTCAGTCGTCCAGCAGCGACAGGTCGCGCACGGCGCCCTTGTCGGCCGACATCACCAGTTTCGCGTAGGCCTTCAGTGCCGCCGACACCTTGCGCGGACGCGGTTGCGCCGGCTTCCAGCCCTTCGCGTTCTGCTCTTCGCGGCGACGCGCGAGTTCGTCGTCCGACACCAGCACGTCGATCGTGCGATTCGGGATGTCGATGCGGATCTTGTCGCCGTCGCGCACGAGGCCGATTGCGCCGCCCGCTGCCGCTTCCGGCGAGCAGTGACCGATCGACAGGCCCGACGTGCCGCCCGAGAAGCGGCCGTCCGTCAGCAGCGCGCAGGCCTTGCCGAGGCCCTTCGACTTGATGTAGCTCGTCGGGTACAGCATTTCCTGCATGCCGGGGCCGCCCTTGGGGCCTTCGTAGCGCACGATCACGATGTCGCCGGCCTTGACCTTGTCGTTCAGGATGTTCTCGACCGCTTCGTCCTGCGACTCGGTCACGTGGGCCGAGCCCTCGAACACGTGGATGCTTTCGTCGACGCCGGCCGTCTTCACCACGCAGCCGTCGAGCGCGATGTTGCCGGTCAGCACGGCGAGGCCGCCTTCCTTCGAGAACGCATGCTCGTACGAGCGGATGCAGCCTTCGGCACGGTCGAGATCGAGGCTCGGCCAGCGCGTGTCCTGGCTGAACGCGACCTGCGTCGGGATCCCGGCCGGGCCGGCCAGGTAGAACGTGCGGACTGCCGCGTCCTCGGTGCGGACGATGTCCCACTGGTCGAGCGCATCCTTCAGCGTCGGCGCGTGCACGGTCGGCACGTCGGTGTGCAGCTTGCCGGCGCGGTCGAGCTCGCCGAGGATCGCCATGATGCCGCCCGCGCGGTGCACGTCTTCGATGTGGTACTTGTTCGTGTTCGGCGCGACCTTGCACAGCTGCGGCACGATGCGCGACAGGCGATCGATGTCCTTCATCGTGAAGTCGATACCGGCTTCCTGCGCGATCGCCAGCAGGTGCAGGATCGTGTTGGTCGAACCGCCCATCGCGATGTCGAGCGTCATCGCGTTCTCGAACGCCTTGAAGCCGACCGAGCGCGGCAGCACGCGCATGTCGTCCTGCTCGTAGTGCTGGCGCGTCAGTTCGACGATGCGGCGGCCGGCGCGCTTGAACAACTGCTCGCGGTCGGCGTGCGTGGCCACCACCGTGCCGTTGCCGGGCAGCGACAGGCCGAGCGCCTCGGTCAGGCAGTTCATCGAGTTCGCGGTGAACATGCCCGAGCACGAACCGCAGGTCGGGCAGGCCGAGCGTTCGACTTCGGCGACGTCGGCATCCGAATACGACTGGTCGGCCGCGATCACCATCGCGTCGACGAGGTCGAGCTTCTTCAGTTCGACGGTCTTGGTGACCGGGTTCGCGAGACGCGTCTTGCCGGCTTCCATCGGGCCGCCCGACACGAAGATCACCGGAATGTTGAGGCGCATCGCGGCCATCAGCATCCCCGGCGTGATCTTGTCGCAGTTCGAGATGCACACCATCGCGTCTGCGCAGTGCGCGTTGACCATGTATTCGACCGAGTCGGCGATGATGTCGCGGCTCGGCAGCGAATAGAGCATGCCGTCATGGCCCATCGCGATGCCGTCGTCGACCGCGATCGTGTTGAATTCCTTCGCGACGCCGCCGGCGGCTTCGATTTCGCGCGCGACGAGCTGGCCAAGATCCTTCAGGTGCACGTGCCCGGGCACGAACTGCGTGAACGAGTTGACGACCGCGATGATCGGCTTCGAGAAATCGTCGTCTTTCATGCCGGTGGCGCGCCACAGCGAGCGTGCACCTGCCATGTTGCGGCCGGCGGTGGAGGTTTTGGAACGGTATGTGGGCATTGTGATGGCTGAAGAAATATCGCGAAAAAGGGTGGAGGCACGGGAATAAAGGCCTCTCTCGCGCCCGTGCGAACAACCTCTTGAGCTGCGCCCTGGGCAAACTGGGCGATTATCCCACAGCCGCCGGGCGTGCGGCGCCCGCGGGAGCGGGCGCCGCGGACGGTGCGCCGGGCGGCGTCCGCGCACGCGAGCGCAGGACCTCGGCGGCGGAACGGGCGACGGCGCCATCGCCGTTCTGCCGGCGACGAAGCCGCGCCCCGCGATCGCGCGTCAGTCGAGCAGCGTCAGGATTTCGTCGTACAGCGCCTTCGGAATCCGCACGCCGTGCGCGAGGCTGCGCGCGCGGGCGTCGAAGCGCCGCTGCGACGGCAGCCGCGCGCCTTGCCCGGTGATCGACGCGAACATCCGCTCGCCGCGCGCGAGGCCCCCGTCGAGCCCGTCGCCGAGGAACACCTTCGGGTCGAACGCGACCACGAGCTCGCCATGGCACGGCGTCGCGCCGACGCCTTCGTCGAAGTCCATCGACTCCTGGCTCGTCATGTCGCCGATCAGCGCACCGCCGAGCAGCTCGACCATCGCCGCGAGCGCCGAGCCCTTGTGGCCGCCGAAGGTGCGCATCGCGCCCTGCAGCGCGGCCTTCGGATCGGTGGTCGGCTGGCCGTCGGCATCGATCGCCCAGTACGGCGGGATCGTCTTGCCCTGTTTCGCGTGCAGCTCGATGTCGCCGCGCGCGATCGCGCTGGTCGCGAAGTCGAACACGAACGGCACGCCGTCCGGGCGCGGCCACGCGAACGCGATCGGGTTGGTGCCGAACACCGGTTCGCGGCCGCCTTCCGGCGCGACCCAGCTGTGGCTCGGGTTCATCGCGATGCCGGCCAGCCCCTCGGCGGCGATCGCCTCGACTTCGGGCCACAGCGCCGAGAAGTGGTAGCAGTGGTTGATCGCCATCGCGGCGATCCCGTGCTGCTTCGCCATCTCGACGAGCACCGGCAGGCCGGTTTCGAAGCTCAGCAGCGAGAAGCCGCGATGCGCGTCGACTGCGACGATCGACGACGACAGCCGGCGCAGCGTCGGCACGGCCTGCGGATCGACCTTGCCCTTCTTCAGCGAGCGCACGCATACGAGCAGCCGGTACACGCCGTGCGAGTGGCACTCGTCGCGCTGGCCCTGCGTGATCACGTTGGCGATCGCCCGCGCGTGCGCGTCGGACATCCCGTTGTGCGTCAGCACTCGCAGCGCGAGCGCGTGCACGTCATCGAGCGACAGGACGACTTCGGCGAGCGGCTCAGACATCGCGCGCTTCCCGCGGCGCGGGCACGCCGTCGATGCGTTGCGGCACGTTCAGCGGGTTGCCGTCGCGGATTGCGTCGGGCAGCAGCGCGTCCGGCACGTCCTGGTACGACACGGGGCGCAGGAAACGTTCGATCGCGCGTGCGCCGACCGACGTCGTGCGCGTGTCGGACGTGGCCGGGAACGGGCCGCCGTGCACCATCGCATGGCCGACCTCGACACCGGTGCCGAAGCCGTTGACGAGAATGCGGCCGGCCTTGCGCTCCAGCGTCGGGCGCAGCGCGGCGAACAGCGCGGCGTCGCCGTCGGCGAGATGCGCGGCGATCGTCAGCTGGCCTTCGAGCGACTGCAGCACGCGATGCAGCGTGCCGCCATCCGGGCAGCGCACGATCAGCGACGCAGGGCCGAACACCTCGTCACGCAGTTCGGGGCGGGCGATGAACGCATCCGCCGACGTCGCGAACAGCGCTGCGCGCGCCTGGTAGCGGCCACCTTCCGCGCCTTCCGCCAGCAGCTCGACCGCGTCGTGCGTGCGCAGGGCGGCCACGCCTTGCGCATAGCTCGCGTGGATGTGCGGCGTCAGCATCGTCTGCGCGGCAGTCGCTTGCACTGCGGTGGCCGCCGCGGCTTCGAACGCGCGCAGCGCGGGGCCGTCGACCGCGAGCACGAGGCCCGGGTTCGTGCAGAACTGGCCGGCGCCGAGCGCGAGCGATGCGACGAACTGCGGCGCGATCGCGTCGTGGCGCGCGTCGAGCGCGGCCGGGAACAGCAGCACCGGGTTGATCGAGCTCATTTCCGCGTAGACCGGAATCGGCTCGTGGCGTGCGGCCGCGATGTTCATCAGCGCGACGCCGCCGCGGCGCGAGCCGGTGAAGCCGACGGCCTTGATGCGCGGATCGGCGACGAGCGCCTGGCCGATCTCGCGCGACGCGTCGAACAGCAGCGAGAACACGCCGGCCGGCAGCCCGCATTCGCGCACGGCCTGCTGGATCGCGCGGCCGACGAGCTCGGACGTGCCCGGATGCGCGGAGTGCGCCTTGACGATCACCGGGCAGCCGGCGGCGAGTGCCGAAGCGGTATCGCCGCCCGCGACCGAGAACGCGAGCGGAAAGTTCGACGCGCCGAACACGGCGACCGGCCCGATCGCGAGGTTGCGCAGGCGCAGGTCGACGCGCGGCAGCGGCTTGCGCTCCGGACGGGCCGGGTCGATGCGCGCATCGACGTAACCGCCGTCGCGCACGAGCGACGCGAACAGCGCGAGCTGGCCGACCGTGCGGCCGCGTTCGCCTTCGATGCGCGCGCGCGGCAGGCCCGTTTCGGTGACGCAGCGCTCGATCAGGTCGTCGCCGAGCGCCATGATGTTGCGGCCGATCGCGTCGAGAAACGCGGCGCGTTGCTCGGGGCGCGTTTCGCGGTACGTGTCGAACGCGTCGTCGGCGAGCGCGCAGGCCGTCTCCAGGTCGTGAAGGCTCGCGCCGCCGAACGCGGGTTCGAGCGGTTCGCCGGTTGCGGCGGCGATCGCGTGGAGGGTGCCGTTCTGTCCGGCGATGGCCGACTGGCCGATCAGGAGCTGACCTGTGAGTTGCATGGTTCTTCCTCGGAAAATGCGGGGCCGGGCGTGGTGCGCCCGGCCGGTGTGGAAAGGGGAAAACGGGTGCGTCAGTCTTCGTCGTCTTCGAGCTGCAGCTTGTCGGAACGGATGCCGGTGTTGGCACCCCAGTAGAAGATCACGAGCGCCACGGCCGCGACGACGACCGTGTCGTACGGATGCGCGAGCTGGCCCGTGCCGCCGAAGCCGCCGAAGTACGACAGCACGATCATGGCCGCGTAGAACGCGATCAGCCACGCGGACGAACGGACCTGCTCGGCGAGGCTCAGGTGCGCGGTCGGCACCCAGCGGCGGCACGCCAGATAGATCACGAACATCACGATCTGCAGGCCGAGCAGCCAGGACACGGTGCCCCAGCCCGACCAGTAGACGATCAGCGCGGCGATCACGAACGACGCGGGGCCGGTGATGCCGAACGCCACCGCGCGAAACGGCCGCGGCAGGTCGGGCGCGGTGCGGCGCAGCGCGGCGACCGACACGGGGGCGACCGCGTAGCTCAGCACGAGCGCGGCGGACACGATGTTGATCAGCGCTTCCCACGACGGGAACGGCATCGTCCAGAAGATCGCGAGGCCGAACGTGAGCCACAGGCCCGCGCGCGGGATGCCCGATGCTTCGTCGACGCGCGTGAACACCTTGAAGAACGTGCCGGTCTTCGCCCAGCCGTAGACGACGCGCGGCGTCGCGTTCATGTAGATGTTGCCGCAGCCGCTCGGCGAGATCATCGCGTCGGCGACGACCATCACCGCGAGCCAACCTACGCCGAGCGCGAGCGCGATGTCGCGGTACGGCAGGGAGAAGGCGCGGCTGACGTCATGCCAGCCGGCGGCGAGCATGTCGGTCGGGATGCTGCCGATGAACGCGAGCTGCAGCAGCACGTAGATCAGCGTGGACAGCAGGATCGACAGGATCAGCGCGATCGGGATCGTGCGCTGCGGATTACGCACTTCGCTCGCGACCGACACGATCGGCGTGAGGCCAAGATACGCGAAGATGATGCCGCCGGCCGACACGGCCATCTCGATGCCCGGCATGCCGAACGGCGCGAAGCCGTGCACGGTCAGGTTGGCCGGCTTGAAGAACGTGAACAGCACCGCGATCACCGACAGCGGCACGATGAACTTGAAGACGCTGATGACGTTGTTCGCTTTCGCGAAAGTCTTCACGCTCGAATAGTTCAGGTAAAAGAAGAAGCACAGCAGCGCGGCCTGCACGAGCCAGCCGAGCGTGGTCGGGTCGCTCGAGACTGCCTTGGTCAGGCCGGGGAACCACGCGGCCGCGTACTGGCGCGCGGCGACCACTTCGATCGCGATCAGGCTCGAGAACGCGATCAGCGTGATGAAGCCCATCAGATAGCCGAGCAGCGGGCCGTGCGAGAACACCGGGTAGCGGACCACGCCGCCCGCGCGCGGCAGCGCGGCGCCGAGTTCGCAATAGACGATGCCGAGCAGCAGCACCGAGAAGCCGCCGAGCAGCCACGAGAAGATGCCGGCCGGGCCGGCGATCGTCGAGACGTGACTCGCGGCGAATAGCCACCCCGAACCGAAGATCGCCCCGAGACCGATGAACGTCAGGTCGGTCAGCGACAGCTGCTTCTTGAACTTGCCGTGACCGCCGTCGGCGGGCACGGAACGGGAAAGCGGGACGGACGGGTGTGTGTTGCCTTGGCCTGGCATGGGTTTGTCTCCTGGGAAATATCGGGGCAGGTGCGGCGTGCGCCGCGCTCCGACGGAGCAGCGGCGCACACCTGCCGGCCGGCGCGCGACCGGTTCGAACGGCCGGGGCGGGCCGGGGACCGTTCATGCGCGGCGCGGGCTGGCGTTGCGGCGAACGGGCCCGTGCGGGCCATGCCGGACCGGAAGTGGCGATGCGACGGGGGAAGCCGTTGCACCGCCGGGGGAAAATCGGTCAGCGGTTCGCCCGGTTCTATCCGGCGCGGTGCGCGGCGTCGAAGGTGATGGAAGCGATGGAAGCGCCCGGCACGAACCGGTTGCTGAGGGCGGGGAACACTCCGGCCCGCGGGATGGCGTTTCGGCTCACTGCAATCTCCTGCTACGTATCGGCCGACGACAGGCGCGTCGACGTGCAACCAGTATCGCCGTGCAAACACCCATCACGCTTGAGTCGTATCGCGGAGCAGAATGACGAAATCGGCACAGTAGCCGGAAGGGGTGCGAAGGGCGTTCCGCACTATGCCGATTTCGTCGCCGTCCTCATCGAAAAGCCACAAGCGGACGGACGCACGACGGAGGAAGCTATGCTCCTTTCCCCACTTCGGACGGCTCATGATGAAGCGCATCCAGATCATCGATTCGCACACGGGCGGCGAACCCACGCGGCTCGTCGTGTCCGGTTTCCCCTCGCTAGGCAACGGCACGATGGCCGAGCGCCGCGACGTGCTCGCGCGCGAGCACGATCGCTATCGCACCGCGTGCATTCTCGAGCCGCGCGGCAGCGATGTGCTGGTCGGCGCGCTGCTGTGCGAACCCGTGTCGCCGGAGGCGGCGGCCGGCGTGATCTTCTTCAACAACAGCGGTTATCTCGGGATGTGCGGGCACGGCACGATCGGCGTCGTGCGCACGCTGCATCACATGGGCCGCATCGAGCCGGGCGTGCACAGGATCGAAACGCCGGTCGGCACCGTCGAGGCGACGCTGCACGACGACCTGTCGGTCAGCGTGCGCAACGTGCTCGCGTACCGCCATGCGAAGGCCGTCGCCGTCGACGTGCCGGGTTACGGCCCGGTGAAGGGCGACATCGCGTGGGGCGGCAACTGGTTTTTCCTGATCAGCGATCACGGCCAGCGCGTGGCCGGCGACAACGTCGCCGCGCTGACCGCCTATTCGTCCGCTGTGCGCGCAGGGCTCGAGCACGCGGGCATCACCGGTGCGAACGGCGGCGAGATCGACCATATCGAACTGTTCGCGGACGATCCCGAGCACGACAGCCGCAGCTTCGTGCTGTGCCCGGGGCATGCGTACGACCGATCGCCGTGCGGCACCGGCACGAGCGCGAAGCTCGCGTGCCTCGCGGCTGACGGCAAGCTCGAACCGGGTGTCGTGTGGCGGCAGGCGAGCGTGATCGGCAGCGTGTTCCAGGCGAGCTATGCGCAGGCCGACGGCGGCATCGTGCCGACGATTCGCGGCAGCGCGCACCTGAGCGCGGAAGCCACGCTGTTGATCGAGGAAGACGATCCGTTCGGCTGGGGCATCGTGTCGTGAGCGAGACCCGGACCGACGTCGTCGTGATCGGCGCCGGCATCGTCGGCGCCGCATGCGCGCATGAACTCGCGCAGCGCGGGCTGCGTGTGCTCGTCGTCGACGACGCGAGCGGCGGCGCGACCGGCGCCGGCATGGGGCACCTCGTCGCGATGGACGACAACGCGGCCGAACTCGCGCTGAGCCATTACTCGATCGAGCTGTGGCGCGTGCTCGCCGGCGAGATGCCGGAAGGTTGTGCGTACCGCAACTGCGGCACGCTGTGGCTCGCGGCCGATTCCAACGAGATGGATCTCGCGCGCACCAAGCAGGCGACGCTCGCCGCGCACGGCGTGGCGGGCGAGCTGATCGACGCGGCGACGCTCGCGCGGCTGGAGCCGATGCTGCGTGCGGGGCTCGGCGGCGCGCTGAAGATCCCCGGCGATGCGATTCTCTATGCGCCAGTCGCCGCGAGCTGGCTGTTGCAGCGCACATCGGGCATCACGTTGCGGCGCGATCGCGCGGTGGCGGTCGACGGCCCGAGCGTGACGCTCGCGAGCGGCGACACGCTGCGCGCGGAACGCGTCGTCGTCGCGAACGGCGTCGCCGCGCGCACGCTGTTGCCCGAATTGCCGCTGCGCCCGAAGAAGGGCCATCTGCTGATCACCGACCGCTATCCGGGCCAGGTGTCGCACCAGCTCGTCGAGCTCGGCTATGCGGCGAGCGCGCACGCGAGCGACGGCACGTCGGTCGCGTTCAACGTGCAGCCGCGGCCGACCGGCCAGTTGCTGATCGGCTCGTCGCGCCAGTTCGACACCGAGGACGCGCGCATCGAGCCGCCCGTGCTCGCGCGCATGCTGCGCCGCGCGGTCGGCTACCTGCCGGAGCTGGCGGACCTGAACGGGATTCGCGCATGGACGGGCTTCCGTTCCGCGAGCCCCGACGGCCTGCCGCTGCTCGGCGAACATCCGGCGCGGCCGGGCGTGTGGCTCGCGGTCGGGCACGAAGGGCTCGGCGTGACGACCGCGCCGGGCAGTGCGCGGCTCATCGCCGCGTTGATGACGGGCGAACGGCCGCCCATCGACATCGAACCGTATTTGCCGGGACGTTTCCTGACGACGTCCCCCGTAGCCGGAGCGCTGACATGAAACGACCCCCACGCTCGCTTCGTTCGCTTGGGGGGACGCAGTCCCCCCGTCCCTCGAAGGCCGATTCCTGTACGTGCAGGGCGGCCCGGCGGAGGCTGACATGATCATTCATCTGGACGGCCGCGCGCTGACGGTGGCCGACGGTGCGACCGTCGCGGCCGCCGTCGCGGCGAGCGGCGATGACACGACGCGCGTGTCGTGCACGGGTGCGGCGCGCGCGCCGTTTTGCGGTATGGGCATCTGCCAGGAGTGCAGGATGACGATCGACGGCCGCCGTCGTCTGGCTTGCCAGACGCTGTGCCGCGACGGGATGCGGGTGGAGCGGACGCGATGAAACAGGAACGACTGAGCGTCGACATCGCGATCGTCGGCGCGGGCCCGGCAGGGCTATCGGCCGCGCGGGCTGCCGCACGAAGCGGTGCAACGGTTGCGATCGTCGACGACAACCCGCGCGCGGGCGGGCAGATCTGGCGCCAGGCGGCTACCGCGATGCCGGTGCCTGCCGCGGCGGAACGCCTTGCCGTGCTGCGGCAGCCGAACGTCACGCATCTCGCGGCCACGCGCATCGTCGCCGAAACGCAGCCGGGCACATTGTTGCTGGAGGACGACGAGCGCGGATTCCTGCTCGAATTCCGCACGCTGATCCTGTGCTGCGGCGCGCGCGAGCTGCTGCTGCCGTTCCCGGGCTGGACGCTGCCCGGTGTGACCGGCGCGGGCGGCTTGCAGGCACTGATCAAGTATGGCCTCGACGTGCGCGAGCAGCGCACGGTGATCGCCGGCAGCGGCCCGCTGCTGCTCGCGAGCGCGGTGACGGCCAGGCAGGCCGGCGCGCAGGTGTCGCATGTGCTCGAACAGGCGGCGTGGAGCGACGTCGCCGGCTTCGGCGCGGGGCTGTGGCGCTGGCCGTCGAAGCTCGCACAGGCGGCGAAGCTCGTCACGGCCGCCTACCGGCCCAATGCATACGTCGTCGAAGCGTTCGGCGACAAGCGGCTCGAACACGTGCGGATCCGGCAGGGCGAGCGCGAATTCGACGTCGACTGCGACCGGCTCGCGTGCGGCTTCGGCCTCGTGCCGAACACCGTGCTGCCGAGCCATCTCGGCTGCCGGATCGAGAGCGGCGCGGTCGCGGTTGACGCGCACCAACGTACGAGCCGCGACGGGTATTTCGCGGCGGGCGAGTGCACGGGTGTCGGCGGCAGCGAGCTGGCGATGGTCGAAGGCGAGATCGCTGGCTGCGCGGCCACCGGGCAGACGGCGCCGCTCGCCGCGCTGGTTGCGCGGCGAGCGCACTGGCAGGCGTTCGCGGACGCCGTGCGCGAGCGTTTCACGATCCGCGAGCCGATTCGCCGGCTCGCGCGGCCCGATACGCTGCTGTGCCGTTGCGAGGACGTGCGCTTCGACGCGGTCGCGCCGGCGCCGGGCTGGACGGCCGCGAAGCTGCAGACGCGCTGCGGGATGGGCGCATGCCAGGGCCGCGTGTGCGGCGCGGCCGCGCAGGCGCTGTTCGGCTGGACGCCGCCGGTGCCGCGCACGCCGCTCGTGCCTGCGCGGGTCGGCACGCTGATGCTGGACGACACGGCGTCCTGCGACGGCGCCTGACGCGCCACGGTGAAGCGGCGCGGTTCGCGCCGGGCCGCTTCGCCGCTCAATCCGCCTTCACTTTCTCCCATCCGCCCACCTGCGGCGCCGCACAGGCACGCAGGCACTCGATCGCGGCGGCCACGGCCGCGCGATTCGCGCTGTCCGGGTGCCAGTACATCGACACCGCGCCCTGGCCCTCGAGCCGTATCGGCAGGATGCGGATCGCGTTCAATTGCTCGAAACGCCGTGCGGCGCGGTGCGATGCGACGCCGAGCAGGTCGGTGTTGTTCAGCAGCGTAAGGTTCAGGATCGACGAATTCGATTCGACGCAGTGCGGCGGCTGCACGCGGCCGGCGGCCGTCAGCGCGACCTGCAGCGCGTTGTGCACGGGCGTGCCGGGCGGCCAGACGATCCACGAGTAGGCCAGCACCTCGTCCCAGCCGACGGATGCCGTGCCGACGAGCGGATGATCGGGCCGCGCAACGAACACCACCGGATCGACATACAGCGCTTCGGCGTGCAGGTGCGGATCGACGGACGCGGATCCGGAGCGGCCGACGACGATGTCCAGCTCGCCGCGCGCGAGCTGCGGCATCAACTGGTTCATCGTGCTCTCCGCGAGCCGCACCTGCGCGCGCGGCATCCGCTTCAGCAACTGCGACACCGCGAGCGGCACCGTATCGGCGGCCGCGACGCCCGACGTGCCGATCGTCACCAGGCCGCTGCCGCCTTCGCGCAGCGCAGCCATGTCGTCGCGCGCGACGTCGAGCTGCGCCTCCACGCGGCGCGCGTGCTCGATCAGCGCGTCGCCGTAGGCCGTCGGCCGCAAACCGCGCGCGTGCCGCTCGAACAGCGGCAACCCGACGTCCTCCTCCAGTTCCTTCAGCCATTTCGACAGCGCGGGCTGGGTGGTCGCGAGCGCTGCCGCCGACTGGCTCAGGTTGCCCGTGCTGGCCAGGCTCAACAGCACTTGCAGGTGCCGCAATCGCAGCCGGTAGGTCCAGTCCATCGCGCGCTCCGTGTCGGAAGGTATATCCGAAATCATATGGATTAGATGATTTCATCATTTTACCGGGTATGTCTGCGTCGAATATAAATGCGCTAACGGACTGCGGCACGCGGTTCCCGACCCGACACAGCGCCGACCGCGATCGGCCGCCTCAAGGAGACATCATGACCAGCCGACACCCGGATACGTCGCGCGCCGACTACTACGCACGGATCGCCGAACAGCGCCTCGCGCCGTTGTGGGAGTCGCTGCACAACCTCGTGCCGAAAACCCCGCAGCCGGCCGCGCAGCCCGCGATCTGGAAGTACGCGCAGGTGCGCGACCTGGTGATGCAGGCCGGCAGCGTGATCAGCGCGGAAGAAGCCGTGCGTCGCGTGCTGGTGCTGGAGAACCCGGGGCTGCCCGGCCGGTCGAGCATGACGCCGACCCTGTACGCGGGCCTGCAGCTGATCCTGCCGGGCGAGATCGCGCCGAGTCACCGGCATACGCAGTCGGCGCTGCGCTTCATCGTCGAAGGCAAGGGCGCATGGACCGCGGTGAACGGCGAGCGCACGACGATGCATCCGGGCGACTTCATCATCACGCCGTCGTGGGCGTGGCACGACCACGGCAACCCGTCCGTGGAAGACGGCGGCGAGCCGGTCGTGTGGCTCGACGGGCTCGACATTCCGCTCGTCGCGAACCTCGATGCGGGCTTCGCAGAGAACTATCCGGAAGCCGAGCAGCCCGTCAGCCGCGCGGAAGGCGACAGCTTCGCGCGCTTCGGTCACAACATGGTGCCGGTGCGGCATCGCGCGAGCGATCCGACGTCGCCGGTGTTCAGCTATCCATATGCCCGCACCCGCGAGGCGCTCGACGGGCTGTACCGCAACGGCGAGCTCGACGCATGGGACGGCGTGAAGCTGCGCTACGTGAACCCCGCGACGGGCGGCTGGCCGATGCCGACGATCGCGACCTTCATGCAGTTCCTGCCCGCCGGTTTCGACGGCCGCACGTATCGCAGCACCGACGCGACGATCTATTGCGTCGTTGAAGGCAGCGGCACCGCGCACATCGGCGGCGACGCGTTCGCGTTCGAGCCGCACGACATCTTCGTCGCGCCGTCGTGGGTGCCGGTGCGGTTGTCTGCGTCCTCCGACAGCGTGCTGTTCAGCTATTCCGACCGGCCCGTGCTGTCCGCGTTGAACCTGCTGCGCGAAGCGCGCGACTGATGCGGCCGCATTTCCCGCTTTTCCCCGATTTCCCCGATTCGTCCAGTGCGCCGCCAAGGCGGCGCGCGTTCCTTCTTTCATGCTCAAGCTGGAGCCGTTCATGACTTACGTTTTCCCGCCCGAAGCGCCGGTGGCGCTTCCCGTCGCCGGTAGCGACGCCCGCTTCGCCGTACGCCGCGTGTACTGCGTCGGCCGCAACTACGCGGCCCATGCACGCGAAATGGGCTTCGATCCCGATCGCGAACCGCCGTTCTTCTTCTGCAAGCCGGCCGATTCGATCGTGCCGGTCGCCTACGGCGAAACGCTCGATCTCGAATATCCGTCGCAGACGCAGAACTACCACTATGAAGCCGAGCTCGTCGCGGTAATCGGCAAGGGCGGGGCGGACATTCCGCTCGAGCATGCGCTCGAGCACGTGTGGGGCTATGCCGTCGGCCTCGACATGACGCGTCGCGACCTGCAGATGAAGATGCGCGAGATGGGCCGGCCGTGGGAAATCGGCAAGGCGTTCGACCGTTCCGCGCCGATCGGCCCCGTGCATCCGGCGAGCGAAGTCGGCCACTTCGAGCAGGCCGGCGTGTGGCTGACCGTCAACGGCACGACGAAGCAGAAGAGCGACGTGTCGCACCTGATCTGGTCGGTCGCGGAAACGGTCGCCGACCTGTCGAAGTTCTTCCGCCTCGAACCGGGCGACGTGATCTTCACCGGTACGCCGGAAGGCGTCGGCGCGGTGGTCAAGGGCGACGTGATGAAGGTCGGCGTCGAGCGTCTCGGCGAACTGGCCGTGCGCGTGGTCTGACGCGCGTTCGTCGATTTCCTCGAAAGGCTACATCGTGCAACTGCATAGCTTCTTCAACAGTTCGACCTCCTATCGGGTGCGCATCACGCTCGCGCTGAAAGGACTGCCGTACGACACGCTGCCCGTGAACATCCGCACGGGCGAGCATCGCGAGGCCGGCTACGTCGCGCAGGTGAATCCGTCGGCGTCGGTGCCGGCGCTGGTCGACGGCGATTTCCGTCTCGGCCAGTCGCTCGCGATCATCGACTACCTCGACCGGATGCATCCGGCGCCGCGGCTGATCCCGCAGGAACCGCGGCAGCGCGCGCGCGTGCTGGAACTCGCGACGCTGATCGCATGCGACATCCATCCGGTCAACAACCTGCGCGTGCTGCGCTACCTCGACAGCGAACTTCAGGTCACGCCGCAGCAGAAGCGTGCGTGGTACCGGCACTGGATCGCGGAAGGAATGGCCGGTGTCGAGCGCTTGCTCGCGCGCGCGGACACGGGCCCGTGGTGTTTCGGCGATGCGCCGACGCTCGCCGACGTGTGCCTCGTGCCGCAAGTTGCGAACGCGCTGCGGATGGACTGCGACCTGAGCGCGTATCCGCGCAGCCTCGCGGTTTATGAACACGCGCGGCGCGAGCCGGCGTTCGACGCGGCGCAGCCGCAGCGACAGCCGGACTACGTCGCGTAACACGAAGCAGGAGACAGACATGAGCGAGACACACAACACAGGCCGGCGCGTCCTCGTGATCGGCGGCGGCATCGGCGGGCTCGCGACCGCGCTGGCGCTCGCGCGCCAGGGCATTCGCGTGAAGCTGCTCGAGCAGGCCGAGCAGATCGGCGAGATCGGCGCGGGCATCCAGCTCGCCGCGAATGCGTTCAACGCGCTCGACGCACTGGGCGTCGGCGACGCCGCGCGCGGCCGCGCCGTGTTCACCGACCGGTTGCAACTGATGGATGCGGTCGACGCGCGGGAAGTCGCGTGCATCGACACGGGCGCCGCGTATCGCGAACGCTTCGGGAACCCGTATGCGGTGATCCATCGCGCGGACATTCACCTGTCGATCTACGAAGCGGTCAAGGATCATCCGCTGATCGAATTCCGGACCAGCACGCAGGTGTGCGGGTTCGAGCAGGACGACAACGGCGTGACCGTGACCGACCAGCATGGCGAGCGTTATCGCGCGGACGCGGTGATCGGCTGCGACGGCGTGAAGTCCGCGATCCGGCAGGCGCTGATCGGCGACGCACATCGCGTGACGGGGCACGTCGTGTACCGCGCGGTGGTCGACGTCGACAACATGCCGAAGGATCTGCAGATCAATGCGCCGGTCGTCTGGGCCGGCCCGCATTGCCATCTCGTCCATTACCCGCTGCGCGGCGGACGGCAATACAACCTCGTCGTCACGTTCCACAGCCGTGAGCAGGAAACCTGGGGCGTGCGCGAGGGCAGCAAGGAGGAAGTGCTGTCGTACTTCGACGGCATCCATCCGCTGCCGAAGCAGATGCTCGACCGGCCGACGTCGTGGAAGCGCTGGGCGACCGCCGATCGCGACCCGGTCGAACGCTGGAGCGCGGGCCGCGCGACGGTGCTCGGCGACGCCGCGCATCCGATGACGCAATACATCGCGCAGGGCGCGTGCCAGGCGCTCGAGGATGCGGTGACGCTCGGCGCGGCCGTCGCGCAGACGGACGGCGATTTCGAGGCCGCGTTCGCGCTGTACGAGCGCGTGCGGATTCCGCGCACCGCGCGCGTGCTGTATTCGGCGCGGGAGATGGGGCGGATCTATCACGCGAAGGGCGTCGAGCGGCAGGTGCGCAACGCGCTGTGGGTCGGACGCACGCAGGCGCAGTTCTACGATGCGCTCGACTGGCTGCACGGCTGGCGTGCGGAGGATTGCCTGAAGTTCGTCGCCTGACGCGCTTCAGCCCGAATCCGGCGGCGCGCATTCCAACGACATCACGCGCGACCGCCTTCATGGAGGAGACACCATCATGGCCGATACGCTGTCCATCGACGTCAGCGAGTGGATCGACCGGCATCGCGTTGCGCCGTTTCAGGCCGCGATCGTCGCGCTGTGCTTCCTGATCGTCGCGATCGACGGTTTCGATACGGCATCGATCGGATTCATCGCCCCCGTCATTCGCGCGGAATGGGGCCTTTCACCCGCGCAGCTCGCGCCGGTATTCGGTGCCGGGCTCGCCGGGCTGATGGCCGGCGCACTTGTGTTCGGGCCGTTCGGCGACCGGTTCGGCCGCAAGCGCCTGCTGCTCGCCTGTGTCGCGTGCTTCGGCATCGCGAGTGCCGCGTCGGCGAGCGCGGGCGGCTTGACCGAGCTGATCGCGTGGCGCTTCGTGACCGGCCTCGGGCTCGGCGGAGCGATGCCGAATGCGATCACGCTGACGTCCGAGTATTGCCCCGCGCGGCGGCGCTCGCTGCTCGTGACGACGATGTTCTGCGGCTTCACGATCGGCTCCGCGCTCGGCGGGCTCGCGGCCGCGGCGCTGATCGAGCGCGACGGCTGGCGCACGGTGCTGGTCGTCGGCGGTGCCGCGCCGCTGCTGCTTCTGCCGGTGCTCGCGTGGCGGCTGCCGGAATCGGTGCGCTACCTCGTCAACACCGGCGCGGCGCGCGAGCGGATCGCGGCGATGCTCGCGCGTATCGCACCGGACCCGCATCTCGCGCACGCGTCGTTCATCGCGCCGCGCGGCAAGCCGGCCGGTTCGCCGCTCGGCCGCCTGTTCGGCGCGGACCTGTTGCGCGGCACGCTGCTGCTGTGGCTTACGTTCTTCATGAGCCTGCTCGTCATCTACCTGCTGTCGAGCTGGCTGCCGACGCTGTTGCGCACGACCGGCGCGTCGCTGCAGACGGCCGCGCGCGTGACCGCGATGTTCCAGGTCGGCGGCACGCTCGGCGCGATTGTGCTCGGCTGGTTGATGGACCGCTTCGATCCGCACCGCGTGCTTGCATGCAGCTATGCGGCGGCGGGTGTGTTCGTCGCGGCGATCGGCGTGCTTGCGGCGTCGCCGGCGGGTGCCGCGCTGGCCGTGTTCGCAGCCGGCTTCTGCGTGTCGGGCTCGCAGGTCGGCGCGAACGCGCTGTCGGCCGCGTTCTATCCGACCGAATGCCGGACCACGGGCGTGAGCTGGGCGAACGGGATCGGCCGCGGCGGATCGGTCGTCGGCTCGATGGCGGGCGGGGCGATGCTCGCAATGGGGTTGCCGCTGCCGACCGCGTTCGCATGCGTCGCGGCGCCGTGCGTGATCGCGGGGATCGCGGTGCTGGCGCTCGGCGCGGTGCGGGCCGGCGCGAAGCGCGCGGCGGCGGCCGATGCGATTGCCGGGGAGCAGGCGTAGCGGGTGGTACGGGAGGGCGGTGGTGATGGCGCCATTCGAGTAATGGCGCCGGACGATAGTACGAGTCATCAATATATAAATAGATATAATATTGATTCGTTAATCGTGTGCCACCATCCCCATGAATGCCGATCCTTCCGCCGGGCTGCCCGAGCCCAGCCAGATGCGCGCCGCTGCCGAATCGGCGTGCGCGCTGCTCAAGGTGCTGTCCAATCCCGACCGGTTGCTGCTGCTGTGTGAACTGTCGCAGGGCGAACGCTGCGTGAGCGATCTCGAGGCGCGACTGGATATCCGTCAGCCGACGCTGTCGCAGCAACTCGGCGTGTTGCGGGACAACGCGCTCGTCCGCACGCGCCGCGAAGGCAAGAACATCCACTACTCGCTCGACAGTCCGGCCGCGATCGCGGTGATGGGCGTGCTGTACGAACAGTTCTGCGGCCCGGCCGCGAAGGGGACGCGCCATGCAGCTTGATTCGCTTCATTTCACGCCGTGGCTGTCGCTTGCCGGTGGGGTTCTGATCGGGCTTGCCGCCGCGTGGCTCGTCGCATTCAACGGGCGAATCGCCGGGATCAGCGGCATCGTCGGCGGCTTGTTCACGGCCGGTGGCGCGGAGCGCGACTGGCGTGCCGCATTCGTCGCCGGGCTGGTCGCCGCGCCGCTGATGATGCGTATCGCCGGTGCCGCCGTCACGCCGCAGGTCGACGCAGGCTGGGGCACGTTGCTGGCGGCCGGCCTGCTGGTCGGGATCGGCACGCGCTATGCGGGTGGATGCACGAGCGGTCACGGTGTCTGCGGGCTGTCGCGCGGTGCGACGCGCTCGCTCGTCGCGACGGCGGTGTTCATGGTCGCGGGCTTCGCGACCGTATTCGTGCGGCGGCACGTGCTCGGAGGCTGACATGCAGGCAGGATTCGCATTTCTGGCGGGGTTGCTGTTCGGCGTCGGGCTGATCGTGTCGGGGATGGCCAACCCGCAGAAGGTGCTCGGTTTTCTCGACCTGGCAGGCCATTGGGATCCGTCGCTCGCGTTTGTGATGGCCGGCGCGATCGGCGTCGCCGTGTTCGCGTTCGCATGGGCGAAGCGCCGGACGCGGTCGCTGCTCGGTCTGCCGATCCAGTGGCCGACCGCGCGGACGATCACCGTGCGGCTCGTCGTCGGGAGTGCCGTGTTCGGCATCGGCTGGGGGCTTGCCGGGTTCTGCCCGGGGCCGGCGCTCGTGTCGATCGGCCTCGGCTCGGTCAAGGGCATCGCATTCGTCGTCGCGATGCTGGCCGGGATGGCGTTGTTCGAATGGCTCGAGCGTGCGTGGAAGGTGCGGTAGCAAAGGCGTGGAGTGCATGCCGCGCGGCGGGCAGGATGTGTCGGTTGGGGTTGTCGGCTCTGCTCGGCTGAATCGGCCCTGCGCGGTGAGGGAACCGGGCACGATCGCGCTGGTCGCGCTGTGCTCGCGTCGCGGCGTGGCCGTGATCGAGGACGAACCGTATCGCGAGCTCGTCGAAGCGCTGCACGCGGTGAAGCCCGTGAAGGCATGGGACCGCGACAGCACGGTGATTCTACTGCCCGTCGTTCAACAAGGTGCTGGCGCCCGGGATGCGGCTCGGCTGGATGAGCGCGGGCCGCTGGCACGCGCGCGTGAAGATGCTCAAGTTCGCGCACAGCCGGCACAACGCCGCGTTGCTGCAGGCCGTCGTGGCCGAATTCGTCGGCTCGGGTGCGTTCGATCGCCACCTGCACCGGTTTCGCGAACAGCTTCGCGTGCAGCGCGACGTGACGATCGACGTGATCGCACGCCATTTTCCAGCCGGCACGCGAATGAACCGGCCGCCCGGCGGCATGCTGCTGTGGATCGCGCTGCCGGACAGTGTGCGTTCCGAAGCATTGTTCGAGGCCGCGCTGGCATGCGGGGTAAGGATCGCACCCGGGTCGATCTTCTCGAATTCCGACCGCTTCGATGCGTGTATCCGGCTTGCCTGCACGCGGGCGTTCGACACGGCGCACGAAGCGGCGATCGAAACGCTCGGCCGGCTGATACGCGACGCGGCCGCCGCTGCGTAAGCAGGGCCGGTGACGGCCGGGCTGGCGCGTCGGCTATCGGGCTCGGCTGGCGTGACGGCGGCACGGGCCGGCCAATCCGGCACGCCGCGTTCACCCCGGTGGCCCGCCGCGCCATCACGCGCCGGCGATACGATTTCGGCGATTTCATCGGCTGACCGCATGCGCGGCGAGGTGCTGACGGATCAGCGACAGGTAGCGATCGCCGACCGAGAAGTCGCGTGCGGCACGCGGCCGTTCCGCCTGGCGCAGCGTGGCCGGCGCGCTCATGCCGAGATACCGGCATACCGCGGAAGGAAAGGGCTTGCGTGTGTGCCCGAGCTGGCGTGCCGCGCGCTCGACGCGGGCGTCGCCGACCTGCGCACGCAGCCAGGCCAGCACTTGGCGATCGGTGTCGTTGACGATACGGACCAGATGTTCCATCGCGCACCTCACTGTTCATAAATACAGTGCTGTAAATATAACCAGTATGTGAGGCGGCCGCAAGCGGGCGCGCATGCGCCTGGCCGTTCGGCCAGGGTCAGCGCGCAGGCGCGGCGGTGCGGACGACCGGCGACCCGGTGAGCGGGGCAGCCGGGGCCGCATGGGCGGCGGGCGGGAGGAGATGCGCGTAGCGCGCGTCGGTCAGCGTGCCGAGGAACGCGACGATGTCGTCGATTTCCGCGTCGGTCAGCGCGGGCGGCAGGCCCGGCCGGCGGTTCATCGGCGTCGAATTGACGTTGATGTTGCCGCGATAGGCGGCCGGCACGTCGTCGAACGTCCTGGCGCCGTGATACCAGTAGCCCGGGTCGGTCGAGCGGGTGTTGTAGAACGCGACCGCGTCGCGCAGCGTCGTGAACACGCCGTTGTGCATGAATGTCTGCTTGACCGCGACGTTGCGCAGCCCCGGCGTGCGCAGGTAGCCGCACCACTGCGTCGGCTCGGGCCAGCGCAGCCGCGTTGCCGTGTCGCACAGGCCGTTGTCGAAATGGCGCGGATCGCGGTTCGCGGGCAGCGCACGGTTGCGCGGCACCGCGATCGCGTCGTAGCCGAAATCGGTGAAGAGCGAGCGCTCCGGCCGGTTCGACGTTTCCGACAGCGTGTGGCAACTCATGCAGTTGCCCTTGTCGGGATTGCGGAACAGCGCCAGGCCGTGCATCTCCGCCGGCGCGAGCGGCTTGCGGGTGCGCAGGAACGCGTCGAAGCGCGACGTGAACGGCGCCATGTCGTCGCTCTGCAGATAGGCCTCGACGGCCGAGCCCAGCGCGCGCACCAGCTGCTCGGGATCGCGCCGCACCGATGCGCCGAAGTGCACGGCGAGATCGCCCGCCAGTTCGGTTGCGTCAACCTTGCGCAGCAGCGCGGCCGGCGACCGGTTGTTCATCTCGTTCGGATCGAACAACGGGCCGCGGATCTGTTCGGCGAGCGTGTCGGCGCGGCCGTCGCTGAAAAGGCCGCCGAACGGCGACGGCGCGGGCGCGTCGTCGTCCTGGTAGAAGTGGCGGCGCGGCACGTAGCGCACATAGAGCAGCGACGGCGCGTTGCGCTGGCTGAAGCGCCCGTGGCGGCTGCCTTCCGGCACGCCGGGCCCCGCGAGCGAGGCGGCCGACAGCGTCGGCGCGAATGCGCGCGCCGGATCGTGGCAGCCCGCGCACGACATGCCGCGCGGCTCGGACAGGCGCGGATCGAAGAAGATCCGGCGGCCGAGCGCGACGAGCGTCGGGTCGGGCGCGAAACGGGCGGTCGCCGCGTCGACCTTGCCGGTCACCTGCGGCGTGCCGTTGCCGATCGTGTCGACGACGCGCGACGGCGGCGCGCCGGGGAGCAGGGTCGTTTCGGACGGTGCGGCGTGGGTTGCGAGCGCCGCGCCGGCGAGCAAGGCGGCGGCAAGTACGCGTGCCGTGCAGCCGCTGCCGGCGACCGAAGCCGAAACTGAAACCGCAGCCGCAGCCGAAGCCGAAGCCGAAGCCGAAGCCGAAGCCGAAGCCGAAGCCGAAGCCGAAGCCGAAGCCGAAGCCGAAGCCGAACGCTCGACGGAAGCCGCCGACGAACCCGGCCGTTTCCGCGTTCCGGCCGTCCACCACCGGCGGCCGGTCGAACCCGTCAAACCCGTCAAACCGCCAAGCAATCGAACTTCATCACTCACGGCGCGATGAACCCCGTCTTGTCGCATGCGAGCGTCGTGCCCGACTGGTCGCACGACGCGAGCAGCTTGCCCGCCGCCGAATATGCATGGAACACCCAACCGGTCGCCGGCGCCGCGCGTCGCTCCATGATCAGGAAACCGAAGCTGTTGTTATGCGAGAGCCGCTCGATCACGGCACCAGGCGCGGGCGTCAGGTCGGCCGGGAACGGATCGGGCAGCGCGACGTCGAGATTGTCGCCGCCGTTGCCGGACACGATCGTCGCCGGATGCCCGGACGAGAAGTTGATCGCCTGGAAGTCGTGCACGTGCCCGTGCAGCGCGACGTGGATGCCGGGCGGGTAGTACGCCTGCGCGTTCAGGCTCGACATCACCGACTGCAGCGCGAGGTTGCCCGGCGCGGGCGTGCTGCCGGCGATCGGCGCGAACGCGAGGATCGGATGGTGGTTCGTGAAGATCGTCGTCGTCATGCCGGCCTTCGCTGCGAGCGACGCCACCGTCTGGAACTGCTTCTGGTAGATGCGGAATTGCGCGTCGGTCGTCTTCAGCGGATTGCGGCCGACCTTCGCGGTGTCGAATACGATCACCTGCGTGCCGTCGCCGAGCGACACCGCATACGGATCCGAATAGTTCGCATCGTTGTCGTTGGCCGGATCGTCGCACGAGCGGGCTGTCGAATACGGGTGCGTATCGAGAAAGCGGTACCAGCCCTGGCCGGCCCGCGCGCATTCCTCGTGGTTGCCGCGCACGACGACCCACGGCGCCTTCGCGAACAGCGGCGCGGCCGGGCGGAACAGGTCGGCCTGCCACGTATCCCAGCCGTAGCCCCACGGGCTGTCCTTGCAGCCAGCGATGTCGGGCGGGCAAGCGTTCTCGCGGTAGTGATAGTCACCGACGTGCAGCACGAGATCCGGCGACAGCTTCGCGACGCTCGCCGCGATCGTGTCGAAGGGCCAGACCGTCGCGTCGCTGCACGCCTGCCATGCGTTGTCGGCCTTCTTCATCCGGCAGCCCGTGTCGGCGATGATCGCGATGCGCTGCGGCTGCGCTTTCGGCAGCGGCAGCGCGCGGCCTGCGACGCTCGCCGTCTGCGCATCGGCCGGCAGCGTCGTTTCGCAGACCGACACCGGGAAGCTCGACGGTTTCGAGTCGGCCGGGTCGCTGGCGGTCGGCCGTTGCGCGATGGTCGCGGCGCCGGCGCGCAGCGTCATGCGCGACAGCTTGCCGTCGACGGACAGTTGCGGGCACAGCGGATCGCTCGCGGACGCGGGGCTGTAGTTCGTGATCACGCGCGCGATCGCCTGGTTCGCATCACCGATCTCGACCCACGCGGCCTGGACGTTGATCGCGGCACTCGCTGGATCGGCGGGTGTATCGATGTGATTCGAACACGCGGACAGCGCCGCGAGGGCAGCAAGCGGGGCGCAACGCACGAATCGCGCGCGAGAGAGGAATCGTCGCATGGGAGGCACCGTGGGAAAGTCGTCAACGATACGCAACACGAATGTAAGAATTATGAAAAGCGGGGCGCGACAAGTGCTCAGGTGCTCGGCGTGAAGCGTGCCAGCGTCGTGGCCTTGACCTCAAGCCGGCTTGAAGCAGCATAGTCCGGATCACGATCAACGACGCGGACAAAGGAGAGTCGATGATGAAAGACAGCCCGGCAAACGAAGCGCAGTCTGCGCTGTGGAACGGCCCGTCGGGGCTTGCGTGGGTCGACGCGCAGCGCTCGCTCGACCGGATGTTCGAGCCGTTCGAGATACTGCTCGCGGATGCGGCGGCGTCCGCACGCAGCGTGCTCGACGTCGGGTGCGGCACGGGCGCGGTGACGCTCGCGATTGCACGGCGGCGCGGCGTGCACGCGCACGTGCACTGTACGGGTGTCGACATCTCGGCGCGGATGATTGCCGCCGCCAAGGCACGCGCCGAACGCGACGGCCCTGGCGCCGACTTCGTGCATGCCGATGCGCAGACGCATGCGTTTGCGCCCGGTCAGTTCGACCTGATCGTGTCGCGCTTCGGCGTGATGTTCTTCGACGATCCGGTGCGCGCGTTCGCGAACCTGCGGCGTGCGGCGCGCGCGAACGCGCAACTGCGATTCGTCGCATGGCGCGGCGCGGCCGACAATCCGTTCATGACGACGGCTGAACGCGCCGCGGCGCCGTTGCTGCCGAACCTGCCGGCGCGGCAGCGGGGTGCGCCGGGACAATTCGCATTCGGCGACCGGCAGCGGATCGCGTCGGTGTTGTCGGATAGCGGCTGGGCTGATATCGCGATCGAGCCGATCGATGTCGCATGCACGTTGCCGGCGTCCGCGCTGGACGACTACATCGCGCGGCTGGGGCCGGTCGGGCTCGCGCTTCAGCACGCGGACGATGCGACGCGGCGACGCGTGATCGATACGGTTCGCGCCGAGTACGACGGCTACCTGCAGGGCACGAACGTGCGCTTCGATGCCGCATGCTGGCTCGTCACCGCACGTGCGCCGTCCGCATGACGCATCGGGAGAGGGGAAGCGGCACGACGTTCGGCACGCGCGCTGCTGTTGACGCGTGACAAGGGCGGGCCATGCAAAAGGCGGATATCAGCCGCGCCGGGCGCGCAACATCAGCCACGCACAGCCGGCTGCAACGAGCGCGAGCCCGAGCAGCACCGCTTCGACGCCGAGCGCGAAGCCCGGCGGCATTTCGCCGCTGTTCGGCACGGGCGACAGGTTCGCGGTCATCACGATGGCGCCGCCTGCCAGTAGCGCGATGCAGGCGATCCAGTAGAACTTGCCGCGTCGCGCGGCGGTGCGAATCCGCCACAGCGCGAGGCCGACGCCGCCGAGGTACAGCAGCGCGAGCGTGGCGAGCGCGACGACGTCGCCGGTGCGATCGTGCAGGAGGCCGCTCATCGTGCGACTCCGTCGGGTGCCGCGCGCCGGTTTGACGCGATAAAGGTGACGGTCTCGTTCATTCGGCCTCCGTAGCGTGCCCCGGAGCACGGCTCAGCAGATGCGTACGCTGGTCGGCCGCGAGCGACACGTAGCGTTCGTACTGACGCAGCACGTCGGCAATCAGTTCGTCGCCGCGCAGGTATTCGACGTCATAGCCGAGCCGACCATCCTCGAAGAACGTGACGATGCCGTACACGTGTGCACGCTGCGATTCCGGCTCGGCCGCCTCGCGCATGAGGAACGCGGCGGCGGATTTCGCCGTCACGCGCGCGCCATAGACGAAGTCACGGTGTTCCGCGGTCGGCACGGTCAACCGTACCGCGTCTTCGCTGTCGCGCTGCACGTGCGCGTCGACGCCGCCCGCCCGCAACTCGTCGGCGACTTTGCGCAGCGCGGGCTCGACGGTTTCCGCGACGAACTGGCGTGCGTCGGCTTCGGTCGTCTGCCGCAGGATGTGCGTCAGGCGATGGCGCCAGTGCTGGCCGGTCCAGAAGCTCGTCGCGGGCGCGACGGCCTGCGAATAGTGCACGCGATCGGCCGCGAGCCCACGCCACAGTCCGTAGCACAGCGCGAGCATGATCAGGGCGACCGGCAATGCGGCGATCAATGTCATCGCCTGCAGTGCGCCGAGCCCGCCCGCGACCAGCAGCACGGCTGCCGTCACACCGAGCAGCCCAGCCCAGAACAGCCGCTGCCAGACCGGCGAATGCGCGGCGCCGCGCGTCGCGATCTGATCGATCACGAATGCACCCGAATCGGCGGACGTGACGAAGAACACCGCGATCAGCACGATCGCGGCGATCGACAGCAACTGCGGCAGCGGCAGGAAATCGAAGAAGCGGAACAGCAACGCATCGACACGGGTAGCCGTTTGCGCGAGTGCCCCGGCCGCGCCGTGCGTGTCGAGCCAGATCGCGCTGTTGCCGAATACGGTCATCCATACGAGATTGAATGCGGTCGGCACGAGCAACACGCCGATCACGAACTGGCGGATCGTGCGGCCGCGCGAGATCCGCGCGATGAACATGCCGACGAACGGCGACCACGATACCCACCACGCCCAGTAGAGGATCGTCCAGCCGCCGAACCAGCCTTCCTCGCGTGGCGGCGCGTACGCATAGGTGCGGAACGACAGGTCGACGAGATTCGCCAGATACTGGCCGATATTGTCGCCGAGCGCGCGCAGCAGGAACGACGTCGGGCCCGCGACGACCACGAACGCAAGCAGCAGGAACGCCAGCAGCAGATTCAGCTCCGACAGCCGCCGCACGCCCTTGTCGAGGCCGCTCGCGGCCGATGCGCCCGCCAGGATCACGACGATCGCGACGAGCCCGATGCGGAACGCGTTGCCGCTCGTGTCCCAGCCGGCGACCGTATGCAGGCCCGCGCTCATCTGCATCACGCCGTAGCCGAGCGTCGTCGCGATGCCCGCGACCGTGCCGACCAGCGCGAACGCGTCGACCGTGTGGCCGATCCAGCCGTTCACGCGCTCGCGCAGCACCGGGTACAGACCGGAGCGCAGCGTCAGCGGCAGGTTGTAGCGGAAGCCGAAGTACGCGAGCACGAGCCCCATCAGCCCGTAGATCGCCCACGCATGGAAGCCCCAGTGGAAGAAGGTCATCAGCATCGCCTCGCGCGCGGCGGCAGGCGTGCCGGGGTCGACGGTCGGCGGCTTCAGGAAGTGCTGCATCGGCTCGCCGACGCCGAAGTACATGAGGCCGATGCCCATGCCCGCCGCGAACAGCATGGCCGTCCACGACAGGAAACTGAACTCGGGCTCGGCGTCATCGGGGCCGAGCCGGATGTTGCCGAAGTCGCTCGCCGCGATCAGCACGAGAAACACGAGGAACGTGGTGACGGCGAGTACGTAGAACCAGTCGAAACGCGCGACGACCCATTGCTGGCCGGAGGAGAACAGCGCACCGGCTTCGTTCGGGTGCCACCCGCACACGATGAGCAGTGCGCCGATGACCGCGAGCGCGGGCAGCACGACCTGCGGCTTGAATGTCGTGCGGGGCGAGGGACGGGGATCTGGCATGGCTGGCATCCAGTTGTGGGTGCAACGAGGCGCGACGCCGCCCGGCGCGCCTGTCGCGCGTCGGACCCTGATACGGCGTGCGTCGAGTGTACCGTGGTGTCAGGACTGCAAGAGGGAGCATGCAGCGATAAAGCTGACGAATTGTAAGGTATCGATGCGAGTGCGAAAACCCGCACGAGCAGCGCGGCGCCTGAAACACGGAGGGGTGGAAGCCGGATGGCAGTGCATTGCGTCCACGCCGGCTATTCGAAGCCGAGTCCAGCCGTCGCGAATCCGCATTCGAATGGGCCTGGGGGTATTCCCGATGGGCGGGCGGGCACAGCACGCATGGCGACGCGCGACGATTGCGTGCGCAACGCCCGTGCAGCGGGGCTTCGCAACGGCCGGACAATTGCCCGATTCCTGGCCGGTACGACGCAGCGCATGTCCACCGTCATGAAAATTTATTTTTTTCCAATCGGTAGATTGTGTAAATTGATTTTCATCTACCTTGCAAAACCATTCGTATGACGCCTCTCGTTCCGCACGATGCCAGTCAGGACGAATCCGCGATCGCGGAGCGCATCGCGTCGGCCATGCCGCGGATGACGCCGATCCACCGCCGGATGGGCGAGTTCGTGCTCGCGAATCCGTTTCGTGCGGCGACGATGCGAATCGACGAACTCGCGCAGGCGGTGAATGCATCGATCGCGACTGCGAATCGCTTCGCGAAGGCGCTCGGCTTCGATGGCTATCCGGCGATGCGCGCGGCGCTCGTGCGCGGTTTCGAGGCGACGCTCGGCCCCGTCGAGCGGCTGCGTTCCGCGCAGGAACAGGAGCAAGAGCAGGGCGTGCGCGGCGCCGCGTGGATCGACGCGGTGTTCGACCAGGCCGTCACGAACATCGAGAACACGCGCGCGCAGCTGGACGCGGCCGATGTCGAGGCGGCCGTCGAAGCGATCGTCGGTGCGCGGCGCGTGCTGATCCTCGGCGCCGGTTCGAGCGCGTTTCTGGCCGGGCTGATGGAGCATGGATTGTCGGTGTGCCACGACAACGTGCAGTCGCTCGCGCTGCTCGGCGGCCCTTCGCATGCGGCGCGGCGCTTGTACACGGCCGACTCGCGCGATCTCGTGATCGCGCTCGCGTTTCCGCGCTACGTGAAGGACACGATCGAGCTGGCCCGTCGCGCGGCCGCGCGTGGCGCACGCGTGCTCGGCATTTCCGATGGGCCGGGTTCGCCGCTTGCACCGGTCGCGTCGCTGAATCTGTACGTGAAGGCCGAACGGCGTTTCGCGGCCACGTCGGAAGCGGCCGTGCTGACGATGATCGAGGCGCTGATCGATGCGGTCGCGCTGCGCACGCACCGCTCCGCGAAGTCCGCGGCCGAGATGACCGAATTCCTGTTGCCATGGCTGATCCAGCCGCAAGCGGTGCTGCCGGCCGCCAACCCTTCTTCCTCCGGTCCGAAAAAATCATGACTTCACCCGCGATTGTCGCGATTCACGGCGGTGCAGGCACGATCCTGCGCGATGCGATGGATACCGACACCGAACGCCAGTACCGCGCCGAGCTCACCGCGATCCTGCAGGCCGCGCAGAAGGTGCTCGCCGACGGCGGCAGCGCGCTCGACGCCGTGACCGTCGCCGTGCGGATGCTCGAGGACTGCCCGCTCTTCAATGCAGGGCGCGGCGCCGTCTATACGGCCGAAGGCAAGCACGAACTCGACGCGGCGGTGATGGACGGCGCGACGCTCGCGGCCGGCGCGATCTGCAGCGCGACCCGGGTGCGCAATCCGGTCCTCGCCGCACGGCGCGTGATGGAGGCGAGCGAGCACGTGCTGTTCGCCGGTGCGGGCGCCGATGCGTTCGCGGCCGCGCAGGGCCTCGAACTCGCCGAGCCCGGCTACTTCGATACCGAAGCGCGTCATGCGCAGTGGCTCAAGGCGCGCGCGGCGGCAGCCGGCATGATGCTCGATCACGATGCCGCGACCTTCTCGTTCGGCGCCGGGCAGCCGGCCGAACCGCTCGATCCTGATCGCAAGCACGGCACGGTCGGCGCGGTCGCGTGCGACCTCAACGGCCATGTCGCGGCGGCGACGTCGACCGGCGGCATCACGAACAAGCAGCCCGGGCGCGTCGGCGATTCGCCGATCATCGGCGCCGGCTGCTACGCGGACGATGCGACTTGCGCGGTATCCGCGACGGGCACCGGCGAGATGTTCATCCGGCTTGCGACCGCGCACGACGTGGCCGCGCAGATCGCGTATCGCGGCGCATCGCTCGCCGACGCCGCGCACGACGCCGTGATGAACAAGCTGCCGCGCCTCGCCGGGCGCGGCGGGATCATCGCGGTCGATGCGCACGGCAACGTCGCGATGCCGTTCAACACGGAAGGGATGTATCGCGGCTACGCGCGCGTCGGCGAGACGCCGGTGGTCGGCATCTATCGCGACGATGCGGCCTGATCCCGGACCGCACGAGGAGACCTTCGCATGACTTCGAGCCGAACCCCGTCCGCGCTGGTGCTGCCGGAGCAGCGCGTGGTCGCCGTCGACGACCTGTCGGTCATGTTCCGTCGCGAAACCGCGACGTTCGATGCGGTGCGCAACGTGTCGTTTCACGTCGATCGCGGCGAGACGCTCGCGATCGTCGGTGAATCGGGCTCCGGCAAGTCGGTCACGTCGCTCGCGCTGATGCGGCTCGTCGAGCACGGCGGCGGCGAGATCACGAGCGGCCGGATCGCGTTGCGGCGCCGCGGCGGGGCGATCGTCGATCTTGCGCAGGCGAGCGCGGCGGCGATGCGCGGAATCCGCGGCGCGGACATCGCGATGATCTTCCAGGAACCGATGACGTCGCTGAACCCGGTGTTTACGGTCGGCGACCAGATCAGCGAGGCGATCGCGCTGCACCAGTCGAAGAGCGCGGCCGAAGCGCGCGCGGAAGCGTTGCGGCTGCTCGATCTCGTGCGCATTCCGGAGGTGCGCCGCGTGTTCGCGCGCTATCCGCACCAGTTGTCCGGCGGGATGCGCCAGCGCGTGATGATCGCGATGGCGCTGTCGTGCCGGCCCGCGCTCCTGATCGCCGACGAGCCGACGACCGCGCTCGACGTGACGATCCAGGCGCAGATCCTGCAACTGATCCGCGGCCTGCAGGACGAAATGAACATGGGCGTGATCTTCATCACGCACGACATGGGCGTGGTCGCCGAAGTGGCCGATCGCGTGCTCGTGATGTATCGCGGCGAGAAGGTCGAGGAAGGCGAGTCCGAGCGCATTTTCGCGACGCCCGCGCACCGCTACACGCGCGCGCTGCTCGCGGCCGTGCCGCGGCTCGGCTCGATGCAGGGTACCGATATCCCCGAGAAATTCCCGTTGCTGAAGGTGGACGGCAAGAGCGCCGCCGCACCGGCGCCTGCCGCGAACGACACCTCCGGCGCGGCCGCGGTCGATGCGCAGCCGCACGTCGATCCGGCCGCGCCGCCGATCCTGCGCGTGCGCGATCTCGTCACGCGGTTCCCGGTGAAGAGCGGCGTGTTCGGCCGCGTGTCGCAATACGTGCATGCGGTCGAGCGCGTGAGCTTCGAGCTGCGCGCGGGCGAGACGCTCGCGCTCGTCGGCGAATCGGGCTGCGGCAAGTCGACCACCGGCCGCTCGCTGCTGCGCCTCGTGGAATCGCAGAGCGGCTCGATCGAATTCGACGGCCGCGACATCAGCGCGCTGAAGGGCGCGGATCTGCAGGCGCTGCGCCGGAACATCCAGTTCATCTTCCAGGATCCGTTCGCGTCGCTGAATCCGCGCTTGACGGTCGGCTTCTCGATCATGGAGCCGCTGCTCGTGCACGGCGTCGCGAGCGGCCGCGACGCGCAGGCGCGCGTCGACTGGCTGCTCGACAAGGTCGGCCTGCCGCCGGAGGCCGCGCGCCGCTATCCGCACGAGTTCTCGGGCGGCCAGCGCCAGCGGATCGCCATCGCCCGCGCGCTCGCGCTGAACCCGAAGGTCGTGATCGCCGATGAATCGGTGTCCGCGCTCGACGTGTCGGTGCAGGCGCAGATCGTCAACCTGATGCTCGACCTGCAGCGCGAGCTCGGCGTTGCGTACTTGTTCATCTCGCACGACATGGCCGTCGTCGAGCGCATCAGCCATCGCGTCGCGGTGATGTATCTCGGCCAGATCGTCGAGATCGGCCCGCGCCGCGCGGTGTTCGAGGCGCCGCAGCATCCGTACACGAAGAAGCTGATGAGCGCGGTGCCGGTGGCCGACCCGGCGCGTCGGCATGCGCCGCGGCAACTCGCGGCGGACGAGATTCCGAGCCCGATCCGCGCGGCCGGCGACGAGCCGACGGTCGCGCCGCTCGTTGCGGTCGGCCCCGATCATTACGTCGCGACGCATCGCGTCGGCGGCGCGTATTGATTGCACGGCGGAGGACATATGGACCGCAGCTGCGCACGAGCCAGGCAACGGCGTCATTTTCCCGAGCGGATGCAGTCACACCGCGATTTCCACCACGCGTTACCGAATCATCCACAGGAGCCAGACAAAATGAACAAGCCGAATTCGTTCCCGATGTTCCGTCCGCGCGCGTTCTTCGCTGCAGGGGCAGGCGCGCTCGCGCTGTCGGTCGCGGTGCCCGCGTTCGCGCAACAGAACGTCGTGGTCGCCGTGTACTCGACGTTCACGACGATGGACCCGTACGACGCGAACGACACGGTGTCGCAAGCGGTCGTCAAGTCGTTCTACGAAGGGCTGTTCGGTTTCGACAAGGACATGAAGCTCGTCAACGTGCTCGCGACGGGCTATGAGGCCAGCCCCGATGCGAAGACATACACGGTCAAGCTGCGCCCGGGCGTGAAGTTCCACGACGGCACCGACTTCAACGCCGCCGCGGTGAAGGCGAACTTCGACCGCGTGACGGATCCTGCGAACAAGCTGAAGCGCTACGGGCTGTTCCGCGTGATCGAGAAGACCGAGGTGGTCGATCCGATGACGGTGAGGTTCACGCTGCGCGAGCCGTTCTCCGCGTTCATCAACACGCTCGCGCACCCGTCGGCGGTGATGATTTCGCCGGCCGCGCTGAAGAAGTGGGGGCACGACGTGTCGCTGCATCCGGTCGGCACAGGCCCGTTCGAGTTCGTCGAATGGAAGCAGACCGACGACATGAAGGTGAAGAAGTTTGCCGGCTACTGGAAGAAGGGCTATCCGAAGGTCGATTCGATCGACTGGAAGCCGGTGGTCGACAACAACACGCGCGCCGCGCTGCTCAAGACCGGCGAGGCGGATTTCGCGTTCACGATTCCGTTCGAGCAGGCGGCCGACCTGAAGAGCAATCCGAAGGTCGAGCTGATCGAACGGCCGTCGATCATCCAGCGCTATATCTCGCTGAACACGCAGAAGAAGCCGTTCGACAATCCGAAGGTGCGTGAAGCGCTGAACTACGCGGTCAACAAGGAAGCGCTCGCGAAGGTCGTGTTCGCCGGCTATGCGACCCCGCAGACGGGCGTCGCTCCGGTCGGCGTCGAATTCGCGACGAAGCTCGGGCCGTGGCCGTACGATCCGGCGAAGGCGCGCGCGCTGCTGAAGGAGGCCGGCTATCCGAACGGCTTCGAGTCGACGCTCTGGTCCGCATACAACCATTCGACGGCGCAGAAGCTGATCCAGTTCGTCCAGCAGCAGCTCGCGCAGGTCGGCGTGAAGGTGCAGGTGCAGGCGCTCGAGGCCGGCGAGCGGGTCGCGAAGGTCGAGAGCGCGCAGGATCCGGCGACCGCACCGGTGCGGATGTACTACAGCGGCTGGTCGGCGTCGACGGGCGAGGCGAACTGGGCGCTGTCGCCGCTGCTCGCGTCGACGTCGGCGCCGCCGAAGCTCTACAACACCGCGTACTACAAGAACCCGGCCGTCGACGACGATCTCGCGAAGGCGCTCGAGACGACCGATCGTGCGAAGAAGGCGTCGCTGTACGCGGATGCGCAGAAGCAGGTGTGGACCGACGCGCCGTGGATTTTCCTGGTGCAGGAGAAGATCGTCTATGCGCGCAGCAAGCGCCTGCACGGGATGTACGTGATGCCGGACGGTTCGTTCAACTTCGACGAAATCTCGGTGAAATGACGGCGGTTCGCCCGCTGCGTGGCGTCGGCGGCGCAAGCTGCCGGCGCACTGATTCGATCGGTGCCCCATGCTGAATTTTCTCGTCAAACGCCTGTTCGGCCTGCTGCCCACGCTCGCGATCGTCGCGGTGCTGGTGTTCCTGTTCGTGCACCTGCTGCCGGGCGACCCGGCGCGACTCGCGGCGGGCCCCGAAGCCGACGACGCGACGGTCGCGCTCGTGCGCGCCGACCTCGGGCTCGACCGGCCGCTGCCCGCGCAGTTCGCGAACTTCTTCGTGAAGATCGCGCACGGCGATTTCGGCACGTCGACGCGCAGCAAGCGACCGGTGTCGACCGAGATCGGCGAGCGCTTCATGCCGACGCTGCTGCTCACGCTCGTCAGCATGGTGTGGGCGACGGCGTTCGGAATGGCGATCGGGATCGCGTCGGCGGTGTGGCGCAACCGCTGGCCCGACCGCCTCGGGATGACGATCGCGGTGTCGGGCATCTCGTTTCCGGCATTCGCGCTCGGCATGCTGCTGATGGAGATCTTCTCGGTGAAGCTCGGCTGGCTGCCGGTCGTGCCGGACGGCACGTGGAAGAGCTACGTGCTGCCGTCGCTGACGCTCGGCGCCGCGGTCGCGGCCGTGATGGCGCGCTTCACGCGCGCATCGTTCGTCGAGGTGCTCAACGAGGACTACGTGCGCACCGCGCGCGCGAAGGGCGTGCACGAGCCGATGGTCGTGCTCAAGCACTGCCTGCGCAACGCGATGATCCCGGTCGTCACGATGATGGGGCTGCAGTTCGGCTTCCTGCTCGGCGGCTCGATCGTCGTGGAGGCCGTGTTCAACTGGCCGGGGCTCGGGCGCCTGCTGGTCGATGCGGTGACGATGCGCGACTACCCGGTGATCCAGGCGATCGTGCTGCTGTTCTCGCTCGAGTTCATCCTGATCAACCTGACCGTCGACGTGCTGTACGCGGTCATCAACCCGACCATCCGGTTCAAGTGAGGCGCGCATGAACGCGACTGTCCAGCCCGCGGCGCCGGCCGCATCGACCGCGATCCGCACGCCGTGGCGCGAATTCTGGCGCAAGTTCCGCAAGCAGACCGTCGCGCTCGTCGCGGGCGGCTTCGTGCTGGCACTCGTCGTGCTGGCGTTCGTCGGCCCGCATATCGTGCCGTTCGATCCGGAAAACTATTTCGACTACGACGCGCTGAATGCGGGGCCGTCGGCCGTGCACTGGTTCGGCGTCGATTCGCTCGGCCGCGACATCTTCAGCCGGATCATCACCGGCACGCGCATCTCGCTCGCGGCCGGCTTCTTCTCGGTCGCGCTCGGCGCACTGATCGGCACGTTCTTCGGGCTGCTCGCCGGCTACTACGAAGGCTGGTGGGACCGTATCACGATGCGCGTGGCCGACGTGCTGTTCGCGTTCCCGGGGATCCTGCTCGCGATCGGCGTGGTCGCGATCCTCGGCAACGGAATGGTCAACGTGATCTGCGCGGTCGCGATCTTCAGCATTCCGGCGTTCGCGCGGCTCGTGCGCGGCAACACGCTGATGCTCAAGCACATGACCTACGTGGAAGCCGCGCGCAGCATCGGCGCGTCCGACTGGACGATCATCATGCGGCACATCCTGCCGGGCACCGTGTCGTCGGTCGTCGTCTACTTCACGATGCGGATCGGCACGTCGATCATCACGGCCGCGAGCCTGTCGTTCCTCGGGCTCGGCGCGCAGCCGCCGACGCCGGAGTGGGGCGCGATGCTCAACGAGGCGCGCGCGGACATGGTGACCGCACCGCACGTCGCGCTCTTCCCGAGCCTCGCGATCTTCCTGACCGTGCTCGCGTTCAACCTGCTCGGCGACGGGCTGCGCGACGCGCTCGACCCGAAGCTGGAGCGCCGCTGATGCGTGCAGTTCCCATGTGGAGCGCGACGCTGCCGGCCGGGCCGCGCGGCACGATCGCCGACGTGCCGGGCGTGACGGTCGGCCATGCGACGCTCGATGCGGGCGACGTACAGACGGGCGTCACCGTCGTGAAGCCGCACCCGGGCGACCTGTACCGCAGCAAGGTGCCGGCCGGCGCGGCCGTGATCAATGGCTTCGGCAAGAGCGTCGGGCTCGTGCAGGTCGACGAGCTCGGCACGCTCGATACGCCGATCGCGCTGACCAACACGTTCGGCGTCGGCGCGGTCGCGCAGGCGCAGATCCGCGCGGCGATCGCGGCGAATCCGCAAATCGGCCGCGACTGGTCGACCGTCAACCCGCTCGTGTTCGAGTGCAACGACGGCTATCTGAACGATATCCAGGCGTTCGCGGTGACGGCCGCGCATTACGACGACGCGTGCCGCACGGCGGCGCGCGGCTTCGCGCGCGGCGCGGTGGGCGCCGGGCGCGGGATGTCGTGCTTCGACCTGAAGGGCGGGATCGGCTCCGCGTCGCGCGTGGCCGTCGCGGCCGGCCGGCCGTATACGGTCGGCGCGCTCGTGCTCGCGAATTTCGGCCGGCTGCCGATGCTGACGCTCGGCGGCGTGCCGCTCGGGCGCATCGTCGCGCAGCGGCATGCCGCCGCAGCCTCGGTCGCGCAGGCGACACATGCAGCGCCGCCCGAGCAAGGCTCGATCATCCTGCTGCTCGCGACCGATGCGCCGCTCGACGCGCGACAACTGTCGCGGCTCGCGCGCCGCGCGGGCGCGGGCCTGGCCCGCACCGGTTCGGTCTACGGACACGGCAGCGGCGACATCGCGCTCGCGTTTTCCACCGCGTACACGATCGCGCACGACGCGTCGACCGTCGCGCTGCCGGCCCTCGTGGCCGATGCGGCGCTCGATCCGCTGTTCATGGCCGCGGCCGAAAGCGTCGAGCACGCGATCGCCGACGCGCTGCTGCAGGCCGTGACCGTCGTCGGGCGCGACGGTCACGTGCGGCAGTCGCTGCGCGTCGCGGTGCCCGATCTCGAAAACCTGTTCAACGACGACAACGAAGGACGTCATTCCCCGTCATGAAGATCCTGATCTCGACCGACATCGAAGGCGTCGCCGGCGTATTCGCCGCCGAGCAGACGCGTGCCGGCAATCCGGAATACGAACGCGCGCGCCGCTGGATGACCGCCGAGGCGAACGCGGCGATCGAAGGTGCGTTCGCGGGCGGCGCGCAGGCCATCTGGGTCAACGACTCGCATGGCGGCTTTCGCAATCTGCTGCCCGACGGGCTCGATGCGCGTGCGCGCGTCGTGCTCGGCAAGCCGCGCACGCTCGGGATGATGGCGGGCCTCGAACAGCAGCCCGATCTCGTGTTCATGATCGGTTTTCATGCGAAATCGCAGACGCGCGGCGTGCTCGCGCACACCATCAACAGCTTCGCGTTCACGCAGGTGTGGCTGAACGGCGTCGAACTCGGCGAGGCCGGGCTGTACGGCGCGCTGGCGCGCGAATACGGCGCGCACGTCGCGCTGGCGTCGGGCGACGACGTGTTCGCCGAGGAAACCCGGCCACTGTTTCCGGACGCGCGTTTCGAGACGGTCAAGACGGCCGGCGGTGCATCGAGCGGCGACACGCTCACGCCGGCCGCGTCCTGCGCGCGTCTTGCAGCCGCCGCACGCGACACGGTTGCGCATGCGCTGTCGTCAGGCTGGCGCGCGAGCGCGCATCGGCCCGCACCGGCCGCCTGCACGCTACGCGTTCAGACGGCCGCGCTCGCCGATCTGTTCTGCGTGCTGCCTTCGCTCGAGCGGGTCGATGCGGTCACGCTGCGCTTCGACGGGCCGTCGGTCGAGCACGTCGTGCGCACGCTGAACAGTCTGTCGGCCATGTCGTTCATGCTGCGATGAGGCATGCCGACCGGATGCCGCGCGATGCGCGGCGCGTCACATGATGGACTTCCGGCCTTGAGAAATACGCTGCTGGATCCCTACGAACACATTCCGCGTAGCGTGGTCGTGACCGCCAACGACTACGCGGCGGGTACGACGTTTCCGGAACGCGCGCACGGGCGCGGGCAGTTCGCGTTCGCGTCGCGCGGCACGATCGGCGTGTCGACGCCGCACGGCCGCTGGCTGGTGCCGCCGCAGCGTGCGTGCTGGGTGCCGGCCGGCGTGCACCACGAAATGACGACGACCGGGCCGGTCACGATGCTCAACACGTTCGTGTCCGACGATGCGGCCCGGGCCGCCGGGCTGCCGGACCAGTGCGGCGTGTACGGTGTGTCGCCGCTGTTGCGGCAGCTGATCGACGATGCGATCGACCTGCCGGCGATGTACGACGTCGACGGCCGGGCGGGCAAGCTGATGGCGCTGCTGGTCGCGGAGATCGCGACGATGCCACGGCTGTCGCTGCATGCGCCGCTGCCCGCCGATGCACGCCTCGCGAGGATCTGCCGGCATCTGTTCGTGTCGCCGTCGATCGCGGCCGATCTCGACCAGGTGGCGACCGATGCGGGCGTGAGCCGGCGCACGCGCACGTTTACGCGGCTGTTCCGTGCGCAGACCGGCGTGAGTTTCGCCGCGTGGCGTCAGCAGGTCTGCATGCTCGCGGCGATTACACGCCTGAGCGACGGGCAGCCGGTGACGCGGGTCGCGTTCGATCTCGGCTATGCGAGCGCGAGCGCCTTTATATCCGCGTTTCGCCGCATCCTCGGCGATACGCCGAGCCGGTATCTGGAGGTTCGCCGCTAGCCGGGAGGGCCGCGGGCGGCGGGGGGGGGGCGGCGCACCGCGCTGGCCGTCGCCGCGCGCACAAAAAAACGCGCCTGCCAGGATTCGGTCAGACGCGTTTGAAGGCACCCGGTCAGAAAAAATGCGCGACCGGCCATCGGGGCAGCGCTCGCGCATTGACTCGTGAAATTGTTTCTTATTCCGATTCAATTCCATCGGTGCGTTATGGATAGCAAAGCATACGCCGCATAACGCGCAAACGATATCGTGCACGTCAAACGATTCATATGCGCTCGCAGCATGCGTTTCAATCGCGCGTTTGATGGCGGGGTCGGAGACCCTCAAACATCGGTAGCTGCGATCCCGTTCGGGCGTGCTGCGACACAGCATCGAATGTTGTTGCCCGAAAACAAAAACCGCCGCGCGACGCGATGCCTGTCGGTATCGCGCCACACGGCGGTTCGGTGCGAGCAGCCGGCGTGCGCCGGCTTGCGTGTCACACGTCGAAGAACACGGTTTCGTCCGGCCCCTGCATGCGGATGTCGAAGCGGTACACGACGGGCCGGCCCGGCTGCGCGTCGCGCTTCGCGACGAGCGTCGCGCGGCGTTCGGCCGGCACCAGGTTCAGCACCGGATCGGCTGCGTTCGCCGCGGCTTCGTCATCGAAATACACACGGGTGAATGCGTGGGTCAGGATCCCGCGCATCATCACGGTCACGTTGATGTGCGGTGCTTCGTCGGCGGCGATGCGGCCCGGCTTCACCGTCGCGACGACGAAGCGCTGCTGCGCATCGGTGCCCGTGCCGACGCGTGCGAAGCCCGTGAAGCCGGACTTCGCGATGTCGTCACGCGACGCGGGATAGCGGCCGGCGCTGTCCACCTGCGTGAATTCGAGCACCGCGTCGCCAACGACGTTGCCGTCGCCGTCGAACACCTGGCCGACCAGCAGCACGTGCTCGCCTTCGGCGTCCGGCGTGGCGATCGTCGGCGTGAACAGGCTCTTCAGGTCGTAGTCGTATTGCTGCGGGCACAGGCCGTATGCGAAGTACGGGCCGACCGTCTGCGAAGGGGTTTGCTTCAGCGTCGTCATGGTTCAGCGCTCCATCGGGGTAGCGTCGCGGCCGCGCAGCACGATGTCGAATTCGTAGCCGAGCGCATAGCCTTCTTCGGTGATGTCCATCGAGAAGCGCGAGATCAGGCGGTCGCGCGCCGCTTCCGGCGTGCCCTGGAAGATCGGGTCGTACGCGAGCAGCGGATCGCCGGGGAAGTACATCTGCGTGACGAGGCGCGAGCCGAAGTAGTCGCCGAACAGCGAGAAGTGGATGTGATTCGGGCGCCACGCGTTCGGGTGGTTGCCCCACGGATATGCGCCGGGCTTGATCGTCAGGAAGCGGTAGCGGCCTTCGTCGTCGGTCAGGCAGCGGCCCGCGCCGAGGAAGTTCGGGTCGAGCGGTGCGTCGTGCTGGTCGACCTTGTGCACGTAGCGGCCGGCCGCGTTCGCCTGCCATACCTCGACGAGCGTGTTGCGCACGGGCTTGCCGCCTTCGTCGAGCACGCGGCCGGTGACGACCATGCGCTCGCCGAGCGGCTCGCCGTTCTTCACGGCGTTCTTCGTCAGATCATGGTCGAGCGCGCCGAGATCTTCGGCGCCGTAGACGGGCGCGTACTGGTCGCGCAGCTTTTCCTTCAACGGGATCATCGGGCGCGTCGGGCCGCGCTTCACCGACGAACGGTACTCGGGGTGGACATACGCGGGATGCGACGGCCAGTCGCGCGGCGTGAGGATCGTGGGGGAATCCATCGGGCGTCTCCTGATAGGTAGGTATTTCGCGAAGTGGATGGCAAGACTTTAGCCAATCCGGAAAGTTATGCAAAATGACCTTTTTTCGCGAATCGCATAACCATTCGTTATGTTCGGCGACGCCAATGAAAATCCGCCGGACAGGCGGCCTGTCCGGCGGAAAAAGCGATCGGGCTTCGCGTCGTCGGTGACGACTCCGTGCACGGCCCTCCAGCCAGCCCGTCGCTGCTTTTTTTGTGTTTCGTTGTTGTTGTTATCCGGTCTCCCCGAGCGTGCCCGTCGATCGTCCTGGGTGCTTGGTCGTTACGGTCGGGCGGGATCGAAGACGATCCCGTCGAATTCGAGCGACAGCGTGCCGCTGCACAGCAGCGCGGCCGGTGTCGCGGCGTGCTCGGCGCCGAGCACGTCGCTCACGTAGTTCGCGCAGAACCCGCGCCGCGCCAGCAGGCTGAAGCGGCTGCCGAGCAGCGCGTCGATCCGCCGTTCGGCCAGCGCGTGCACGTTGCGCTGCGCGTCGGCGGTCGGTGCGGCGACGCGGCGCGCCAGTGCGATGCGTCCGCCGTCGGCGCGGGCGACGAAGCGCGACAGCGGCGTGAGCTTCGTTCGCGCAAAGGCCGGCTCGGCGATCAGCGGCTCGTTGCCCGACGTATCGACGACGATGCCGAAGCGATCGGCCCATGCGCCCGCGTTGCCTGCCGCGTCGCGGGGCGCGCCGGCCGGCACGCGGATGAACACGAGATCCCCGACGTGCGCGCCGGCGGCCAGCGTGCGCACCGTGGCGAGCGGCAGCGTGCGATCCGTGTCGCGAGCGTCGCGCGGTGCGGCGGGATGCAGGTCGAAAGCGGTGGTGTCGGTTCGGGTGCTCATCGCGGCTCCGTCGGTGAGTGACAGGACGGAGCGGATTATGCTGACAAGTACCTGAAAGTGCTTGTTTGGATGCTTGAGTAGCCTAATATCCGACCTCGAGCATCATTTTTCGATACCAACATGACCGAGACCGCCCAACTCATCGAAACGTTGAAGCGCCAGTTGAAGGCGCAGGGAATGACTTACCGCGACGTCGCGCGTGCGCTCGACGTGTCCGAGACGAGCGTGAAGCGGCTGTTCGCGAGCGGCCGCTTCACGCTGGAGCGCATCGCGGAGATCGCGCAGCTGCTCGGCTATACGCTCGCCGAGCTGGTCCAGGAGGCGTCGGCATCGGCGCCGCGATTGCGCGTGCTGACCGAACAGCAGGAGGCGCTGCTCGTGTCGGACGAGAAGCTGCTGCTCGTCGCCGTCTGCGCGGTCAACTACTGGACCGTGCAGGACATCGTATCGGCCTACTGCCTGACGCAGGCCGAGTGCGTGAAATACCTGCTGATGCTCGACCGGATGAACGTGATCGCGCTGCTGCCGGGCGATCGCATCCGCGTGCGCGTCGCACGCGATTTCGACTGGCTGCCAGGCGGGCCGATCCGCCGATATTTCCGTGCGCACGTGCTCGACGACTTTCTCGGCAGCCGTTTCGACGGCCCGGGCGAGACGATGACGTTTTCGCAAGGGATGCTGACCGAGGCGGCCGCCGCGGAACTCGCGCAGGAGCTGCGGCGGCTGAGCAGCAAGGTGGCCGCGCTGCATGCGGAATCGTCGTCCGCGCCGCTCGGGCAGAAGCGCGGTACGGCCCTGCTGATCGCGAAGCGGATCTGGGAGCCGACCGGATTCCACGCGCTGCGGCGCCATGCATGACGCCGCGCCGAATGCTTGGGGCTTTCCGGAAAGTTATGCAAAATGACACAACATCGCCACTTGCATAACCACTCGTTATGAATAACCGTATCGCCGACGGCCGCGTCAAATTCCGGCACCTGCAGTGTTTTCTCGCGGTCGCGCAGCTGGGCGGCGTGCAGAAGGCGGCCGAAAGCCTGTCGATCACGCAGCCGGCCGTGTCGAAGACGATCGCCGAACTGGAATCGATCCTCGGCGTGAAGCTGTTCGAACGCGGGCGGCACGGCGCGCAGCCGACCCGCGAAGCGCAACTGTTCATCCCGCATGCGAACGCGTGCGTGCTGGCGCTGCGGCAGGGTGTCGGGCTGCTCGCGCGCGAGGGCGGCGCGGCCGCGGCGACGCTCGAGATCGGCATGCTGCCGACGGTTGCGGCATCGCTCGCGCCCGCGCTGATGAAGGCGCTGACCGCACGCTGGCCGCGCGTCGTCGTGCGGATCGCCACAGCCGCGAATGCCGAACTGCTGGAGCGGCTGAAGGCGGGGGCGATCGAGTGCGCGATCGGGCGCCTGTCGGAGCCGGAGCGGATGATCGGGCTCGCGTTCGAGCAGCTGTACAACGAGCCGCTCGTCGCGGTCGTGCGCGCCGGCCATCCGCTGCTGGCCAGCGCCACGCCGGCCGTCGAACTCGCGCGCTATCCGGTCGTGCTGCCGCCGTTCGGCACGCTGATCCGCCAGTCGGCCGAGCAATTGCTCGGCGCATGCGGCGCGCCGCCGCTGGATTCGTTCATCGAGGTGCTGTCGGTGTCGGTCGCGCGCGCGCTCGCGCTCGAGAACGACGCGGTCTGGTTCGTGCCGCTCTATGCGGCCGAATACGACTTGTCGGCCGGTGCGCTCGCGCGCCTGCCGCTGCCGTCCGCGGGCACCGACGAACCGGTCGGGCTCGTGCTGCGCACCGATGCGCAACCGTCGCCCGTCGCGCGGACGCTCATCGACGCCGTGCGTGAAATCGCGCAGGCGCGGTTCGGCGATGCGCGAGCGCATCGCGCGCCGCGCGGCGCGCGCAAGCCGGTTCGCCGCGAACGTTGAGACGCCGCGCAGGGCCGGGCCACGTGTCGTCCGGCCGTCGTTCGTTCACCGCCATTCGTTAGCCGTTCGGTCAGTAGCGGGTCTCGTCGTGCTTGGCATATCGTATCGTTTTTGGTACGATCGATGACACGACGATGGTGAGACAGCAAATGCAGTTCACGCTCGGCGTGCGGTTCTTCCGCACCGCGCGTGGCAACGAACCGGTGCGCGAATGGCTCAACGCGCTCGGGCAGATCGAGCGCAGGGTGATCGGCGAAGAGATCAAGACCGTTCAACGGGGCTGGCCGCTCGGCATGCCGCTGGTCCGGAAGATGTCGAAGGATCTGTGGGAGATCCGCGTGATGTTGCCGAGGCAAAGCGCGCGCGTGCTGTTCACGGTCGTCGGCGACACGATGGTGCTGCTGCACGCGTTCTTCAAGCAGTCGCCGGCCACGCCGTCCGACGATCTCGACGTGACCGTCGCGCGGCTGAAAGCGCTCACGCGCGCCATCTGAATTTCCCGGTTGCGCCGGCACGTGCGGTTCGCCGCTGTGCCGGCCGGCAACGCCATGTATTGGAGTACCCATGACGACCACGAACAATCCGCATATCGGCAGCGACTTCGACACCTTCCTCGAGGAAGACGGCCATCTCGAAGCGGCCACCGCCACCGCGATCAAGCGCGTGATCGCGTGGCAGATCGGGCAGGAGATGAAGGCGCAGCACATCACGAAAACCGCGATGGCCGCGCGAATGAAGACCAGCCGCGCCGCGCTCAATCGTCTGCTCGATGAAACCGACACGAGCCTCACGCTCGCGACGCTCGCGAGCGCGGCCACCGCACTCGGCAAGCGGCTCAGTTTCGAGCTGGTGCCAGCCTGACGTGTTCGGCGAAACGGTGCGCGGCCCGTTCGCGGCGGGCCGGCGCATCGCATCGCGGCAAGCGGGTGCATGTTCATCCGCTCGCGGGCATCGGCACACGATCATGTGCGCTGCCCGGCCATTCGCAGGTAAAGCAACGCACCGCACGCGAGCAGCAGCGGGCACAAGATATACCACCCCGTCGTCAGGAACAGCCCGGCGACGGCGACCAGCGAAATCCACGCGCAGCGGTACGCGATGCCGCCACGCGGCAGCAGTTTCAGCGCGGCAGCCGCGCCGAGCCCGTACACCATCACGAAGCAGCCGGACGTGACGAGCACGAGCGGTTTCGGCCCGACGTCCGAGAGCGTCGTCGCGGCGAGTGCGACGGCTGCCAGCACGGTGATCACGCCGAGACTGCGGCGTGGCACGCCGCCGACCTGGCTGCCTTGCGCGAGCCACGCGGGCAGCGCGCCATCCCGCCCGAGCGCCGCGCCGAGTTTGGCCGCACCCGCGAAATATGCATTCATCGTGCCGAGCGTGAGCAGCAGCGCGGCAGCGGCCGCCAGCACCTGCGCGTGACCGCCGATGCCGCCCGCGATCAGTTCCGCAAGCGGCGCGCCCGATGCGCCGGCCGACGGCCCGAGCACCGCTACGCTCGCGGCCGCGACCGACAGATACAGGAAGCCGACGACCACGACCGCGATGGCGGCCGAGCGCGGCATGTCGTGTGCGGGCCGGCGGAACTCGGCGGCGAGGTGCGTGATTGCTTCCCAGCCCGCGAAGCTCCACACGAGCAGCGCCGCAGCCTGGCCGACCGCGAGCCAGCCATGCGGCGCGAACGGATGCAGGTTCTCCGCGCGTGCATGCGGCGCGGACGCGAGCACCGCGGCCAGCAGCAGCGTGACGAGCAGCGCCGACAACACGAGCTGCATGCGGCCCGACACCGTGACGCCGAACGTATTCGCGGCCGACACCATGGCGATCAGTGCAGCGGCCGTGACGATGACCGTCGCATGCCCGCCGCCCGTGACGGCCGCGACGTATGCACCGCCGAACATCGCGGCGGCCGGCGCACCGGCCGGCACCGCGAAATAGAAACACCAGCCGACGATCGCCGCGGCCTTCGGCCCGAATGCACGACGCGCGTAGGTGGATACACCGCCCGCGTCCGGGTAGCGCGCGCCAAGTGCCGCGAAGGTGGCCGCAAGCGGCCCCGACAGCACGACGAGCGCGGCCCACGCGAGCAGCGACGCAGGGCCCGCAACCTCGGCGGCGAGCGCGGGCAACGCAATGACGCCGGTGCCGAGCACCGCGCCGATATACAGCGCAGCGCCCTGGAAAATCGTCAGCGAGCCCACGTGATGAACAGCGGGCGAATCGGCATGCGAGGGCATGAACAGCAGTCTCCGGAAGGCTTGTTCTGGGCGCGGTCGTTCTGCAGTCGCTCGCGCGGTGAATCGTTCGATGCTACCCGAACGGGTGCGTCGATGCCGCGCGGCGTTCAGTAGTCCGCGACGTGTCGCGTGTCAGCCGATGTCAGTAGCGCCGTGCGAGGCGTAGGCGCGCATCCTCGCGCGCGGCGGGCGGCAGTTCGGGCGCGTAGTGGAACGTGCCCGACACGAGCGACGCGACGGGCACGCCGTCGCGGAACAGCACGCGATTGCCGGCCAGCGCGGGCACCTTGTCGCCGGGCAGCAGCGTGCCGGCAAGGTTCAGCGGATCGGCGCCCGTCACGCACACATACTGGCCGTCGCCCGGTTGGCGACGCAGTTCGCGCAGGATCGGGATCGCTTCAGGCAGCGCGAACTGCTCGCCCGCGAGCCCCGCGACAAAGCGTCCGCCGCGAATCTCGCCGCGTGCTTCGAGCCGCTGCAGCACGCGCACGAGTTCGCGCCAGCTCGGCAGCCAGTCGGCTTCGCGCTCGAGCAATCGCCAGAACACGACGCCATAGCGACGCAGCAGCGTCCAGGCGATGTGTTCGAGCGCATCGGGATCGGTCGCGGGCACACTACGCTTCGGTGCCGGCGTTGGCGCGTCGTTCGATGCCGAAACGCGTTGCACGAGCGCCCAGCGGCCCGCATCGTCCATCCCGCCGATCAGTGCGCCGCCGCGTCGCGTGCGCGGTGCATACGTCGCGCTGCGCTTGACTGCCGGCTTCAGCAGTGCGCGCAGTCCGGCAAAGCTGTCCGCATTCACGAGACCGGCCGACACGAGTTCGCCGAGTGCCTGTTCGAGTTCGACGGGCAACATGTGCAGCTCGTCGAGCAGCGCATCGAAGAACATCGCACCGTGCGCGGCGAGTGCGTCGCGCACCTGCGTCGCGCGCGCGGACAGCGTCGGTTGCGCATCGGGGTCGCGCAGCACCTGCCATGCGCCGAGGTGGCGGCGCGGCAGCAGCACGACCGGCGTCGTCTTCACGGGCGTACCCGCCGCGCGGGCCGGTGCGCCGATGCGGGTCCACACGAGCTTGCCGGAGCGGCACAGCTCGTCGAGGCCGCCGGCCGTGTAGTCGGTCAGCCGCGCGGGCAGCAGCGCGTCTTCCCATGCGCTCGCCGCGGCTTCGTAGCCTTCCAGCTGCTCGACGACGGCTGCGAGCGCGTCGCGGCCCGTGCCGCGCGTGTCGGGCGTCAGGTGCTGCCAGTGGAACAGGAAGCGCATGAAATCGGCGCGCTCGACCGGTTCGATCTCCCGGCGCAGCCGCTTGACCGTATAGCGATGAATGCGCGCGAGCAGGTGGCGTTCGCACCATTCGTCGGCCGTCACGCCCGGCGTGAAGCGGCCGCGCATCACGTAGCCTTCGCGCTCCAGTGCCGCGAGCGCTGTCGCGATCACCGCAGGCGGCAGGCCGAGCGGCCGCGCGATCGCGTCCAGCGTCAGCGGTCCGAAGCCGGTGAGCCGTGCGCGGATCACGTCGACGAGTGCGGCGTCGGTTTCCCATGGCGTCGCGCAAGCGGCCGGCACCTTCAGCGCGGGCGCAACGCGTGCGTCGGGATGCAGCGCACGCATGCAGACCAGCCGTTCGATCGGCACCCACAGCGCGGTACCGTCCGGCGTGACGAGCTTCGTCGCGCGACGGCGTTCGGCCAGTTCCGCGAGCCGGTCGGGCCAGCCTTCGTTCGCCTGAGCTTCGCCGTCGGCGACGCACGCGAGCGTGAGCAGCGCGTCGTGCATTTCGCCAGCATCGCGCACGAGCGGCCACGCTTCGTCGCGCACCGCGTCGATCGCGTCGGCGTCGAGTGCGCCGAGATCGTCGGCCGATTCCGGATCGCTCCAGCGGCGCGATTGCACGGCCTGCGTGCGGCGCTCCTCGAGCGGCGCATCGTCGAGGAACGCATACGGTTTCGCGTTCAGGATCTCGGCCGCGAGCGGCGACGGCGCGGGCAGGTCGCGCGCGATCAGCTCGATCGCGCCGCTTTCGATCCGGCGCAGCAGCGCGAGCCAGCCGTCGGTATCCATCGCGTCGTGCAGGCAATCGTCGAGCGTCTGGTCGACGAGCGGATGGTGCGGGATCTCGCGTTCGCCGACGATGTTCTCGAGGCACGCGACCTGATCGGGGAACACGGTCGCGAGCAAGTCTTCGCTCTTCATCCGCTGCAGTTGCGGGGCGGTGCGCCGGCCGCCGGTGAAGCGCGGCAGCGCGAGCGCGGTCGTCGCATTCCAGCGCCAGCGCACACCGAACATCGGCGCGTCGAGGAGCGCCTGGACCAGCACGTGCTCGGCGCTGGCCGAGCGCAGGTAGCGCCACACTTCGTCGAGCGCGAAGCTATGTGCGAGCGACAGCGAAAGAATGATCGCGTCGTCGGTCGCGGCGGCCTGCAGCTCGAAGTTGAAACTGCGGCAGAAGCGCTTGCGCAGCGCGAGCCCCCACGCGCGGTTGATGCGGCTACCGAACGGCGAATGGATCACCAGTTGCGTGCCGCCCGATTCGTCGAAGAAGCGCTCCATCACGAGCGTGTCCTGGGTCGGCAGCGCGCCAAGTGCCGAGCGCGTGCGCGCGAGATAGTCGGCGATCTGGCTGGCTGCGTCGCGCGACAGGTGTAGATCGTCGACGAGCCAGCGCAGCGCCGGCACGAGGCGGTTTTCGGCCGGGCCGATCGCGGTGCCGTCGGCGTTGCTTCGCGAATCGGCGACGGCATGGGCTTCCGGCAATTGCCTGGCCTTGCCGGGCGCGCCGGTCTTGCCGGCCGCATCGCCGCTCGCGCGTTTGCGTCCACCGGCATCCGCTTGCCGATCGCCTTCGGCGAACAGCCCGTCGAGCCGTGCGCGCAGCCGGCCGACCGCCGCCGACAGCTCGTCGCTGCGTCCGGGCGCCTCGCCGAGCCAGAACGGAATGCTCGGCGACTGGCCTTGCGCGTCCTCGACGCGCACGCGGCCCGTTTCCACGCGAATGATCCGGTACGACTGGTTGCCGAGCTGGAACACGTCGCCCGCCAGGCTCTCGATCGCGAAATCCTCATTGACGGTGCCGACCTGGATGCCCTGCGGTTCGAGCAATACCGCGTAGTCGGCCATGTCGGGAATCGTGCCGCCCGATGTCGTCGCGGTCATCATCGCGTTGCGGCGCCCGCGCACCGTGCCGCCGACCACGTCGCGATGCAGATACGCGCCGCGTACGCCGCGGCGGCTCGTGAAACCTTCGGCGAGCATCTTCATCACGTCGTCGAAGCGTTCGCGTGACAGGCGCGCATACGGCGCCGCGCGCGTGAAGCTCGCGTACAGCGCGTCCTCCCGCCATTCCGCGCAGGCGACTTCGGCGACGATCTGCTGCGCGAGCACGTCGAGCGGTGCCTCGGGAATCCGCAACGCGTCGAGCTCGCCGCGTTGCACGCAGTCGAGCAGCGCCGCGCATTCGACCAGCTCGTCGCGCGACAGCGGGAACAGGCGGCCCTTCGGCACGCCGCCGACATGGTGCCCGGAGCGGCCGACGCGCTGCAGGAACGGTGCGATCCCGCGCGGCGAACCGACCTGGCACACGAGATCGACGTCGCCGATGTCGATGCCGAGTTCGAGCGATGCGGTCGCGACGAGCAGCTTCAGCTCGCCGCGCTTCAACCGCTGTTCCGCGTCGAAGCGATGTTCCTTCGCGAGACTGCCGTGATGCGCGGCGATCGCGTCCTTGCCGAGGCGATCGGCGAGATGGCGCGCCATGCGCTCCGCGGTGCGCCGCGTATTCACGAATACGAGCGTCGTGCGATGCGCGGCGGCGAGCGCGGCGATCCGGTCGTACACCTGTTCCCACACGTCGGTTGCCATCACGGGTTCGAGCGGCACGTTCGGCAGTTCGAGCGCGAGGTCGCGTTCGCGCGTGTGGCCGGTGTCGACGATCGTGCAGTCGCGCGGCGCATCGATCGGGCCGCCGACCAGGAAGCGCGCGACCGCGTCGATCGGCTTCTGCGTGGCCGACAACCCGATGCGCGGCAACGCGCGGCCTGCCAGTGCGTCGAGGCGTTCGAGCGACAGCGCGAGGTGGCTGCCGCGCTTGGACGACGCTAGTGCGTGGATTTCGTCGACGATCACCGAGCGCACGCTCGACAGCATCTGTCGTCCCGACGTCGACGACAGCAGCACGTACAGCGACTCGGGCGTCGTCACGAGGATGTGCGGCGCGCGCTTGCGCAGCGCCGCGCGTTCGGCCTGCGTGGTGTCGCCGGTGCGCACGGCGGTGCGGATCGCCGGCACCGGCAGACCGAGCTGCGCGAGCGACTCGGCGATGCCGGCGAGCGGTGCGTCGAGGTTCACGTGGATATCGTTCGACAGCGCCTTCAGCGGCGACACGTAGACGACGAGCGTCGCGTCGGGCAGCGCGCCGTCGTGTGCGAGCGCATCGCGCACGAGGTCGTCGAGCGCGCACAGGAATCCGGTGAGCGTCTTGCCGGAGCCGGTCGGCGCGGCGACGAGCGTCGACCGGCCGGCCTTGATGTGCGGCCACGCGAGCGCCTGCGCGCCGGTCGGGGCGGCGAACGTGCGGCGGAACCACGCGGCGACGGCCGGGTGGAACACGTCGAGCGCGTTGGCGGGGCGGGTGGCGGTGACGTCCATCGGAGCGTTGAAATGGGGTGCGAGCGCACGGGGCGGCCGCGCGCGAATCGTCAGTGTGCCAGACGTCGCGTGTGCGTGCCGGGCACCGCGGGCGGGGGAATGCACGCGTCGCAGATGCAGATGAGGCGCGGTGACGGCGTTTCAACAGGTGTGCGGGTGTGCGCGGACAACGGCAACGGCGTCCGTTCGGTCACGGGCGCCGGCGTGCACGGGCGCCGGCCCGGCGGAAGGAGGCGGCTGCGGTCGAGGGGCGCCGGGTCAACGGCGCGATGCGTCGACTGCACGCGACTACACGCGCGCGATCGCCTCGACGTCGCCGTTGCGCTGGCGCAGCGGCGGCAAAAACGGCGCGCAATTACACGCGATGCAGCCAGCCGAGCCAGTGTTCGAGGAACGGTGCGCGCGTCCACAGCGACTGCGCAAGCCACAGCGCGCCGCCCCATGCGGCGGCCACGACGATCAGGTCGCAATGTCCGCTGTTCCACAGGTTCAGCGAGTGGCGCCGCCAGATCCACGGCACGCCGAGCGGATTCGGCCAGTCGGCGAGCAGGTGCATCACGCCGCCGCATGCGAAACCGAACAGCGGCGCGGCCCACAGCGGATGCGGATGATGCGTGAGTCCGTGCCATCCGAGCGCGAGCAGCGCGATCCAGCCGATGCCCCAGTGCGTGACGGTGCGGTGCGTGATCCACAGGCGGCGCTTGCGGGTCCACCACGCGACTTCGAGCCAGTCGGGCGCGGTGCCACCCGCGACGCCGGCCGCGAACGCGGCGAGCAGACCTGTGTGCAAGGGGCCGGTCGCGCCGGTTTGCGCAACGAGGACGGCGGCGACGACACCGGCTGCGAAGCCGGACGCGTGATGCGCATTGTGTGATGCCATAGGGAACGAAACGAAGAAACGTGAAGCGGCGTGCGAGCGACAGCAACGATGCGTCGCGAAAGCGGGGCGCTATCTTCTCAGATCGGCCCGCGCAGCGGGCGGTTCGATCGCAGATTTTTTGCATGTGCAGCATGAGCGGCCGTGAGTTTTGCAACTTTCGGATTTGTGCATTGCGCGATAACGAGCGGAGTGCGTAATTTCGACCGATACGCGTGTCCGTTTCTACCGGATGTGCGACCGGGCCCGCACAATCTGCACGTGTTCGTCGTGCGTCGCGTGTTCGACCCTTTTTGTCCCCCTATACTACGAAGCCGCACATATCCTCCGGTGTGCCAGCGGATACGTGCGGATCAGGCGCCTTTCCTGCCTGAAGGAGATCCACATGGGGGACATGCAATGACTACGCTGAATCGCTTCAAGACTTCCGCCGTCGTGCTCGCGACGGTGGCCGGTGTCGGCTTCCTGCCGAACGCGCCGGCTTATGCGAAGGGACCGCAGCCGGCGGTCCTGACGAGCTCGGCGGTCGCGGTGGCCGACAAGTACAGCGCGGACGCCGCGCAGCAGATCTTCAAGGAAGGCGGCAACGCGATCGACGCGGCCGTCGCGATCGCGTTCACGCTGGCCGTCACGTATCCGGAAGCCGGCAACATCGGCGGCGGCGGTTTCATGACGATCTACAAGGATGGCAAGCCGTACTTCATCGACTACCGCGAGCGCGCGCCGCTCGCCGCGACGAAGGACATGTACCTCGACAAGGACGGCAACGTCGTCAAGGGCATGAGCCTGTACGGCCCGCGCGCGGTTGGTGTGCCGGGCACGGTCGCGGGCATGTGGGAAGCGCAGAAGCGCTTCGGCAAGCTGAAGTGGAAGCAGGTGCTCGCGCCGGCGATCCACTATGCGCGCGACGGCTTCGTCGTCGACGAACAGCTGGCGCAGCGCGGTGTCGATGCGTCGAAGGAGTTCGGCGGCAAGACCAATTTCGACAAGTACTTCTCGACGATGAAGGCCGGCACGAATTTCAAGCAGCCCGATCTTGCCGGCGTGCTCACGCGCATCGCGAACGACGGCGCCGAAGGTTTCTACAAGGGCAAGACGGCAGAACTGATTGCCGCGTCGATGAAGACCGGCGACGGCAACGGACTCATCACCACCGAGGATCTCGCGCAATACCGCGCGGTGTGGCGCCAGCCGGTGCAGGCGAAATGGAACGGCTATGACGTGATCACCGCGCCGCCGCCGAGCTCGGGCGGCATCGGCCTCGTGCAACTGCTGAAGATGAAGGCCGACCTGAAGAAGGACTTCGACGGCGTGGCGCTCAATTCGCCGCAGTACATCCACCTGATCGCGGAGATCGAGAAGCGCGTGTTCGCCGATCGTGCGCAATACCTCGGCGATCCTGATTTCTACAAGGTGCCGATCGCGCAGCTGACCGACGACGCGTACATCGCGAAGCGCGCGGCGGAGGTCAATCCGAAGGAACCGTCCGACACGAAGAGCGTGCAGCCGGGCCTCGGCACGTCGATGCCGGAGAAGGCGGAGACGACGCACTTCTCGGTCGTCGACAAGTGGGGCAACGCGGTGTCGAACACGTACACGATCAACGGCTATTTCGGTTCGGGCGTGATCGCCGACGGCACCGGCATCGTGCTGAACGACGAGATGGACGACTTCTCCGCGAAGCCTGGCGTCGCGAACATGTTCGGCGTGGTCGGCAGCGATGCGAACGCGATCGAGCCCAAGAAGCGTCCGCTGTCGTCGATGTCGCCGACGATCATGACGAAGGACGGCAAGGTGTCGCTCGTGATCGGCACGCCGGGCGGCTCGCGAATCTTCACGTCGATCTTCCAGGTGATCAACAACATCTACGACTTCAAGATGCCGTTGAAGGAGGCTGTCGGCGCGATGCGCTTCCATCATCAGCTGCTGCCGCCGAACACGATCTTCTGGGAGCCGTACCATCCGATCGAGGGCGAGCTCGCGAAGCAGATCGAGGCACGTGGCTACACGCTGAAGGGGCAGGACTTCAGCGGCGACATCCAGGTGATCAAGATCGACGGCAAGACGCCGGAGGCGATGGCCGATCCGCGCGGGCGCGGCGTTACGCGGATCATTCGGTGACGCAGGCCCAACGCGCGACCGCCGAGGCGGTCGTGCCGACGGCGCTCGATGCCGGGCTCGCGCCCGGCATTTTTCATGCTAGGGCTGTCCGGCCGCATCGGCGCCGCCGTTGCCGGAGCAGCCGATGGGCGACGGCCGCAACATGGTCGGCCCCTTTTTCATCAATTTGACGCACGACGCTGAGATAATGGTGGAGTTTGGCTGCGTCAATTGAAGGAAGGAGGCCCCATGGGCGACAACGATACCCGCACCGAGACCGACAACTTCACCGATACGGCATCGCTGGAGTCGCGCCAGCGCCGCTTCGAGGAAGACCTCGTCGACGCATACGACGAAGAACTCGAAATGGAGCTCGACGACCGCCGCTTCGACGACCACGAGGATCTGCTGTTTTCGCCGGAGCGCCGGGAAGCGCGCAAGCAGTATTTCCGCGAGCTGTTCCGGCTGCAGGGCGAGCTCGTGAAGCTGCAGGACTGGGTCGTGAGCACGGGGCACCGGCTCGTCGTGATTTTCGAAGGGCGCGACGCGGCCGGCAAGGGCGGCGCGATCAAGCGCATCACGCAGCGCCTGAATCCGCGCGTGTGCCGCGTGGCGGCGCTGCCGGCGCCGAGCAACCGCGAGCGCACGCAATGGTATTTCCAGCGCTATGTCGCGCATCTGCCGGCCGGCGGCGAGATCGTGCTGTTCGATCGCAGCTGGTACAACCGCGCAGGCGTCGAGCGCGTGATGAATTTCTGTACCGACGACGAATACGAGGAATTTTTCCGCTCGGTGCCCGAGTTCGAGAAGATGCTGGTGCGCAGCGGGATCCAGATCGTCAAGTACTGGTTTTCGATCACCGATCACGAGCAGGAAGTACGCTTCCAGAGCCGGATCGAGGATCCGCTGAAGCAGTGGAAGCTGAGCCCGATGGACCTCGAGAGCCGCCGCCGCTGGGAAGCCTATACGGCCGCGAAGGAAGAAATGCTGCAGCGCACGCATATCACCGAGGCGCCGTGGTGGGTCGTGCAGGCGGTCGACAAGAAGCGCGCGCGCCTGAACTGCATCCACCATCTGCTGACCCAGGTGCCGTATCACGAGGTGCCGCGCCCGACGATCGATTTGCCGCAGCGCGAGCATCACGAGGACTACATTCGCCGGCCGACGCCGGACGACATGATCGTGCCGGATACTTATTGAGCGTGAGCGGTTCGGGCCGATCGGAGCGGCTACAGGGGCGCGCGGTGCAACGCGGCGCGCGTCACGCCCAAATCAGGAGCGCGCCACGGTCGCGGTCCGCGATCCAGGCGAGCGCGCGGCGACGGCCGCCCCTCGTGGCGCCCGTCGCCGGATCGCGATATTTCGCGCCGATCGTGAACAGCGTCGCGCGATCGCTGTAACCCTGCCCGAAGATTTCCCGCGCGGTCGGCGCAGGATTCGCCATGCGCCGGCGCACCTGAACTAGTGCCGCGTGTATCTGAATTTTCGCGGGGATCGTTGCGAATCCGTGGCGCCGACGCACTGCGGTCGGCAGCGCATTACAGGTCAGGGAAGCCCGAGCGCCCCTGCGTCAGGTCGAACAGCTCGGTTTTCGCTGCCGCTTCGACCGTTTCCGGCAGCTTGATCACGAGCCTCACCGTCATCCCGTACGCACTGTCCGCCAGCTCGTAACCCGCCTGCTCGATCCAGCGGCGCACGCGCGCTTCGTCCGGATAGCCGATTTCGATCGCGAACCGCGTGTGGCGAATGCGTTCGATGCGCTCGGCGTCGAGCAGCGCGGAGGCGATCGCATCCGTATAGGCGCGCACCAGGCCACCCGCGCCGAGCTTCACGCCGCCGTAGTAGCGGACGACCGCGCCGAGCACACCGTCGAGATCGTGATGACGCAGGACTTCGAGGATCGGCCGGCCGGCGGTGCCCGACGGCTCGCCGTCGTCCGACATGCCGGATTGCCCGCCCGCGAGCAGCGCCCAGCACACGTGGGTGGCGGTCGGGTGCTCGTCGCGCAGGCGCTGGATTGCCTGCATCGCGGCGTCGCGGTCGTCGACGGGGATCGCGTATGCGATGAAACGGCTCTTGCGGATTTCGAGCTCGGTCGTGCGGGAGGCGGATAGGGTGTAAGTCACGTTGATCGTTGTCGGCATGCACGGAGCATGCAATGGGTTGCCCGCACGGCGGGCGCTTTCTGTCTCGGCCGGGGCGAATGCGCTGCGCGGTCCGCGCATCCACATGCCCGTCGCGGGGCCGGCCGATGAACGGGGCGGCAACGCGACGGCATGTGAGAAGGATACCGCGAGCGGGCGAGGCAGCGGGCGAACCCGCCCGCGACGCGCGCCGCATCGGGCCGGGATTCGGCACTGTCACGCAGACCAACGGCGACGCCGCGTTCGCGATTCGCCCCGTGTCGGCCGCCATGCGCCGTATGCTGCAAGGCTCGGCCTGCGTGGTGAGCCGCAGCGGTTGCGGCGGATGGTACTCGAAATCGGCCGCGGCCATCCAGCCGAACGATTCCGACAGGATCGTCTCGCCGTCGAGGCGCTGGCGGTCATGCTGAAGGATGACCGCCGCATCGAGTTGGCTGCGCGGGAGATCGCGCGCAATCGCGAGACGGCGGGCCGGGCGGGTGTCGTCGCAGCGGCCGTCGATGTCGATCCGGCGCGCTGGAGGCCGACGCGGGGCGCGTTTCGGAGCATGATCCGGACGACGGCTGCGCGGGTACGGTGTATCAGGTGCCGCATCTCGCGCGGCCGTTGCTGGACACGCTGGAAGGGGGCGAATGACGATGCGGTTGCCCGCGGGCCTCGCGGTCGCCGCGCATCTGGCGGGTATGGCGGGTATGGCGGCGGGGATCGCCGCGCTGGCGACGCTGCCGGCGCTGTTGCTCCGGTAGGCGGCATGCGAGGCCGAGGAGAGCGGTTCGGGCATGGAAAACGGAAGCGCCGCACGCGGCGCCTCCGGTCACTTTATCGCCGCTCAGTTCCCCTGCAGCCGGATATCCCGCGACGACGCGCCGACATACACGGTCCCGCCTGGCACCATGCGCCAGCCATTGCGCGACGTATCCCACACGCTCTGCATCCGCGGCGACACGATCACGCGCACATGCCGCGCCTCGCCCGGGTTCAGCCGGATTTTCTCCCAGCCGACCAGCCGCTTCGGCGGTTCGTCCTTGTACGGCACGCCGAGATAGACCTGCGGTGTTTCCGCGCCGGCGACGCGGCCGTCATTGCGCACGGTAAACGCGACGCTGAGCGATCCGTCCTGTTGCCGCGACACCGACAGCCCCGAATACGCGAAGTGCGTGTACGACAGCCCGTAGCCGAATTCATACATCGGCTTGACGTTGCGTGCGTCGTACCAGCGATATCCCATGTTCAGCTTTTCGGCGTAGACAGGGTCGCTCTCGAACGCGCCGCTTTGCCCCCACGTCGGCGTGTCCTGGTCGCGCGCCGGGAACGTGACGGGCAGCTTGCCGGACGGATTGACCGCGCCGAACAGCACGTTCGCGATCGCCTTGCCGCCGCCTTCGCCCGGATACCACGCCTCGACGATCGCCGACACGTTGTCCTTCCACGGCATCAGCACCGGATTGCCGCTCTGGACGACGACGATCGTGTGCGGATTCGCGCGCGCGACCGCTTCGACGAGCGCGTCCTGGTTCGACGGATTTGCGAGGCTCAGGCTCTGCAGGTCGCCGAAATCCTCGCCGGCGGGCTGCGCGACCACGACGATCGCGACGTCCGAGCGCCCGGCGAGCGCCGCGGCCTGGTCGATTTCCTGCTGCGTGTACGCGCGGAACGGCGACTGCTGGTCGCTGTTGCCCGCGAACGTGACCTGCGCTGCCGGCGCGAGCGCGCGGATCGCCGCGACGATCGGCACGTCGACCTTGAGCCACGGATTGCGCCACCAGCTGCAGCCCGTCGACGACCCGAACGTCAGCCCGCCGCAGCCCGCGAACGAACCGGTGACCGGATCGCGCGTGTTGCCGGAGCCGCCGCCCGACAACACGGCGGCATCGGCGTGGCCGCCGATCACGGCGATGCGCGACAGCGCGGACGCCGCCAGCGGCAGCTGATTGCCGTCGTTCTTCAGCAGCACGATCGACTGCTCGGCGACGCCCTGCGCGAACCGGTTCGCGGCCGCGAAATCGATCGTGCCGCCACCCTTGGCCGGATCGTCCATCACGCCGACGCGGATCATCACGGCCAGCTTGCGGCGCACCATGTCGTCGAGGCGCACGGTCGACACCGAGCCGTTCGCGATCGCCTGCTTGACGGCGGCCGGCGTCAGGTAGACGGAGGGGCCGACGTCCTCTTCCTCGTCGAGCCCGGCGTTGATCGCGGCGGCGGTGCTGTGCGTCGCACCCCAGTCGGACTGCACCTGGCCCTGGAAGCCCCATTCGTTCTTCAGCACGTCGTTCAGCAGGTGGTTGTTCTCGCACGCATACGTGCCGTTCAGGCGGTTGTAGCTGCACATCACGCTGCCGGGCCGCCCGCGCTTCGCGGCGATTTCGAACGGCAGCAGGTAGAGTTCGCGCAGCGTGCGCTCGTCGATCTGCGTGTTGCCGCCCATCCGGCCATGCTCCTGTTCGTTGCCGGCATAGTGCTTGATGGTCGCGATGACCTTCTGCCGCTGCGTGGCAAGCGTGCGCTCGGCGAGCAGGTCGCCGGCGAGCAGCGGATCCTCGCCGAGATACTCGAACAGCCGGCCGCCGCGAGGCTCGCGTGCGAGGTTGGTGCCGCCGGCGAGACCCATGCCGAACCCTTGCGCGCGCAACTGGATCGCGACCGCCTTGCCGTAGTCGTACGACAGCCGGCGATCCCAGCTCGCGGCGACGGCGATCGTCGCCGGGAAGGTCGTGCTGGCCTGCGACGTACTGCCGGAGCCGGTCGCCGAGTCGACCATGTCGAGATCGGGAATGCCCAGGCGCGGCACGCCCTGAATGTAGCCGGCGCCACCGCCCGGCACTTTTGACATTTCGTATTGCGAATGAATGAACTGCAGTTTCTCGTCGAGCGTCATCTTGCGCACGAGGAGGTCGGCGCGCCGTTGCGAAGCGGACGACGCGAACGCGTCGGCGGCGTCGCCCCGTGAATCGAAATCGACATTGGCCGCATAGACGCTGGTGCAGAGGGTCGCGGCCAGCACGGCGGCCGGCCAGAGTTTGTCCCGCATGTTGCTCTCCATGATCGTATTGCCGGTTGTTCGGATGATGTCTGGAGCTGCGCACGTCCGATGGATTCGCATCGAACGCAGTCGGCTGGCGATGCAGGGTGGTTACGCGTCGGCATGCCAGGCCAGGCGGGGAATCGTTACGGCCGGTTGGGCCCGATCGAACAACGCGGGAGGCGACGCGGACCGCCCGACACTGCCGAATCGGATGTAGCGATTCTCTGCAGCGACCAATCGTACGAATGTAGTTTGACTACAGCATCGGTGTTTCTACCGATACGTACGATCTTTTTCGATGCAATTGCGTAGCACGGGAAAAAGGCGGTCATCGTTCCCGATCGAGCGTCTGCTGCGGGGTAAGAAGTACCTGAGTGAGGGCGTCAGGAAGAGAAAGAAGGCGCGAAGCGTGCATCCGCACGATGCGGTTCGTTGCGCGCACATCGAATGGCACATCATCGGATTCCGGCTGCCCGAGCAAACCGGGCCGCACGGACGATACGCTAGCCGCGCCGCGCGACCGGGCTGCCGGGCAGCGGAATGCCGGCGCGATAGACGACGGTCGCGAGCGCCGCGGCAACCGCGGCCTCGGCCGTCAGCACGGCGGCGGCGGCGCCCAGTTCCGCGAAGTACTTCGCGAGCACGGGCACCAGCACGATGTTCAGAATGCCCGATGACATCAGGATTCGCGTGAACGCAGACTTCATCCCGAGCGGCAGCATCGTCTGCACGCCGAACAGGTCGGTCATGCCGGCCATGAACGGGATGAATGCCATCCAGCGCAGCACCTGGACCGTCGGTTCGTACGAAGGGCCGTACAGGATGCGCACGGCGAGCGGCGCGCCGAAGAAGATCGCGAGCGAGATGCCGAGCACCATCGCGACCTGCACGACGAACAGCTTGCGCAGGAACGAGAACGCGTCGTTGCGCGCATGCCGCATCAGGTAGTTGACGCGCGGATAGGTGGCGGCCTTCAGCGGCTGCAGCATGCTGAGCGCCGCGCGGATCAGCTTGTCGCCGGCAGCGAAGTAGCCGGCCGCGACGTTGCCCGACACGAAGCCGAGCAGCACGGTGTTGGTCGATGCATAGAACGCGATCGACGTCGATGCGAGGAACACCTGCCAGCCGCCTTTCAGCGATTCGGCGATGTCGGTGAAGCCCACGCGAACGAAGTCGATCTCGCGGTGGAGATACAGGTAGGCGGCCAGTGCGATCGCGGACAGCGTCGGGACGGCGGCGTTGACGATCATCGCGCGGTCGATGTCCGCCGGGTTGTGCACGAGCGCGAACATCGCGGGCAGGCTCAGGATGCGGCCGATGAACAGGATCACGCTCAACGCGCGCAGCTTCTCCATGCCCTGGAAATACCAGCCTGGCGTGAACGCCACGCCGGCCACCATCCCGAAGCCGATCAGCAGCAGGTCGCGGTCCTCGCCGAAGCGCTCGACCAGGAAGGTCAGCGCGACCAGCACGACGAAGCAGATCACCGCGATGCCGATCTGCGCGTATAGCGTCGCCCAGAAGATGCGAGAGCGTTCGGCGCGGTTGTCGCGGGCGAGCGCGATGCGCGGCGTGGCGGTCAGGTCGAAGCTATAGCTCGTGCAGTTGGTCAGATACGCGATGACGGCAAGCGAGAACGCGAGCTGCCCGTAGCCTTCCGGGCCCAGTGCGTGCGTCAGCAGCGGTGCGATCAGCAGTGGCACCGCGTACATCGAGATCTGCAACGTCAGCAGCAGCAGGAAGTTCTTCTTGAGGTTTGACATTCGCTCGGTCGGCGCCGTGGGTGTCGCATGGCGGTGCAGTGCGGGCCGCCGTGCACTCGCGCGGCCGGTCGGCGCTGACCCGGCTGCATCGGTTTGCGGTCCGTTCCGGCGGGCGCCGGTTGCGTCCGGCGATGCCGGACACGGCCACATCGTATAGCGGCAATGATACGGGCCGCGCGAGACGACTGTGTTCGCGAGCCTACCGTTCGCGGATTCCGTGCGCGCGGCATGAATCGCGATGCGGCGCGCATCGTTGTATCGCCGCAGTGGCGAATGCATTTGTAAGCTGGCGCACCGAAGGGCACTCGGGCCGGGTGCTCTAATCGAGCGCACTGTTTTGGTTGAGGGCGGACAGGGCCTGGCGATGACTCGGGCCGGGAACCGCCGTCCCCGGGCACCGGGGGCAGGACGACGCATGACGAAGGGCGAACGGGTCGCGCAGGGGCGCGGCGGTAGTCCGTAGCCGGGAAGCCGTGCGTTCGTCGGGCAGTCGCATGATCGTGGAATGGTCGATTCCGGTGGCGCCGCCGGAACGCGTGTCCGCATTCGATAACAAAGACCGATCCGAGGAGTACCGATTGAAGCCGATAACGTTCGGCAGCTGCGTGGGGTGGCTGCACGAAGGACAGACGACACAAGGCGTGATCCTGTGCGAATCGCTGGGGCACGAGGCTTCGTGGACGCACAAGCTGATGCGGGCGATCGCGGAGCGGCTGGCCCGCGACGGCGTCACCGTATTGCGATTCAACTATCCGTGCACCGGTGACTCGGCGGGCGACGATCGCGACGCCGATCGGCATGCCGCGTGCATCGGCAGCATTCACGACGCGATCGACCTGTTGCGCGACCAGGCCGGCGTGACCGCGCTGACGCTTGTCGGGATTCGCGCGGGCGCGCTGTTCGCGATGCTGGCCGCCGCGGGCATGGGCCCGCGCCCGTCGCCGCGCGTCGATGCGCTGGTGGCGCTCGCACCGGTCGTGCGTGGCCGCGCCTTCCTGCGCGAGCTGTCGTTCGTGCAGCGCCAGTGGCTCGACATCACATCGCCGGCCATCCGCGCCGCGCATCGCGACGAACCGTGCATGAACGTGCTCGGACACCGCTTTCCCGTCGATTTCGTCAATGCGCTGAAGGCGGTCGATCTATGCGACGTCGTGCGCGATGCGCCGACGTTGCCCGGCGCGATGCTGCTGATCCAGCCCGATCAGGGCGACGGGCCGGCATTGCGCGACGCGTTGCTCGCACGCGGCGTGCATGTGGCGAGCGATCCGTTCCGCGAATGGGCGACGACGATGCTGGACGGTACGCGCTCGCGCCTGCCGCTCGCGGCGATCGACACGCTCGCGAACTGGATTGCCGAACGCGCACCGCGTACGCCGTCCGGCGCCGATACCGGGTCGCGAGCGGACCCGACATGGAATGGCGAATCGGCCGTCGCGCTCGACATGAACGACATGACCGAGCAGGTCGTCGCGGTCGGTCCGGACCGGCTGGTCGGCGTACTGTGCCGTCCCGCCGATACGCGACCGGCGAATCCGGTCGGCCCGGCGGTCGTGATCGCGAACACGTCGACGAATCCGCGCAGCGGCGAAGGGCGCTTCAGCGTGCGGCTTGCCCGCACGCTGGCGCGTGCCGGCGTGACGACGCTGCGGATCGACGTGCATGGCGTCGGCGATAGCGGGCCCGCCGCGCTCGACGACCAGTCGGGCATCGTGTATTCGACGCAGTCGAGCGACGACGTGGCCGCTGCCGCGGACTGGCTGCGCGCGCTCGGTCATCCGGAGGTGGTCGCTGCCGGCATTTGTTCGGGCGCCTACGCGGCGTTGCATGCGGCCGTGAAGACATCGTCGCTCGGCGGCGTGATCGCGGTCAATCTCGCGCGCTTCGTGTGGCCGGCCGGGCTCACGCTCGATGCGGTACAGAAGCAGCGGAACAACTCGGTGCGCGGCTACTGGCTGTCGGTGCGCGACTGGCAGAAGTGGAAACGCCTCGTGCGGGAGCGGCGCGACCTGCGTCCGATTGCCCGGGCGGTGGCCGCGAATGCGATCGCGCGGGTCAGCGTGCCGGCGAAGGAGCTCGCAGTGCGGGTCGGCTGGAAGCCGCGCAGCGGCACGCCCCGCGGCGTGATGCATGAACTTGCGCAGCGCAACGTCTGGACGACGCTGGTGTATGGCGCGCTCGATCCCGGCATCGACGATGTCCGGCGTCACTTCGGCGCAATCGAGCACGCGTTCCGGCGCTCGCGTCACGTGCGCCTGCACCTCGAGCCGCAGGTCGACCACGCGGTGTACGGCGCGGTGGGCACGGACATCGTGATCGACCTGTGCATGCAGGCGCTGGGGCGCGACTCCGCATGGCCGGTCGCGCGCATCGCCGATCCGGCCACGCCGGATGCGGCCGCGCGATCGTACGCGAACGTGTCGGTCGGCCGGTCGTGATGATGCGTGCCGCGTCGCACACGTCGGCGCGTCGGGGGGCGAATCCCGTTTCCTGTGAAGATCGGCGTTCGGTGGGGTCGCTCACAGACGCGCCGTTCGCCGTGGTGTCCAATCCCGTATCGGCACGCGCACGGCCACGCCGTGGCGTGATCGATCGGGATGCGTCAGTGGGGATTGCCCGGCCGTGCATAGGGCGGCTTTGCATAGGGTGACGTGTACAGCGTGCCGGTCTGCCAGACGTTTTCCGTGGCGGTATCAACCACTTTCGGGCGGCGCGGCCGCATCGGCACGAGCGGTCGGCGCAGCGCGCCGCGGGCGCGCGATTCGGGCGCTGCGGCGGTGCTCGCAGCGGGAAGCGCAGCGGCAGGTGCCGCGACTTCGGACGCAGCGGCAGCAGGCTCCGCGGTCGCGCTGACCATTGCGGTTTGCGCGGAATGCTGGAGCGGCACCGGCGCGAGCAGCGTGGGCGACACGGCGACCGGCGCGTCGGCCGACGTGGCGGGCAAAGTCTGCGCGCCGGCGGCACAGGCAACGCTGGCCATGACGATGCAGACGAGTGACGAAAGCGACGAAGAGCAGTTCATGACGAATCGTACGGAGTGACGTGAGGTGAAGAGGGAGGCGCGGCACCGCCAGGCGAGCCGCGCCGGCAAGCGTAATGCCGGAACTCGCCGCGTTCGGCGGGTTACCGCACAGTTTTGGAAGGGCACGATGTCAATCACCACGCAACCGGAATCGACGCTCGGGACGCCGCGGCCACGCACGGCAGGCATCCGGCACGCACCGTGGCTGTCGCGCATCGCGATCGTGGCAGCCGCGTGCGCACTGAGCGCATGTGCGCTGTCGCCAGGCATGACTTACCGGGCGCCTGCCGAGCGCGACGCGAATGCGCGCGTGAGCGCCGACGCATCGGGCTCGGGCGGCCTCGACGGCGTGCAGAACGTATCGCGCGAGGACCTGATCGAGATCACGCCGGCGTTCGTCGCACAGCAGCATGCGGGCCAGCGACCCAATGTCGATGCGGAAATCCACCAGTTGTTCGGCAAGCCGCAGCCATACGCGATCGGCCCCGGCGATGTGCTCGGCATCGTCGTCTGGGACCACCCCGAACTGAACCTGCCGACGCCGCAGACGGCGGGCGGCGGCGACGGCGTCGGTGCCAGCTCGGTCGCGACGGGCTACACGGTCGACGCAAACGGCAACGTGCAGTTTGCGTATGCGGGCCTCGTGCATGTCGCCGGGCTGACCGAGGCGCAGGCGCGTGCGCTGCTGACGAAGCGGCTCGGCGAATACGTGCGCAAGCCGCAGATCGCGCTGCGCGTGCAGACCTATCGCAGCAAGCGCGTGTATCTCGACGGCGAAGTGCGCACGCCGGGGCTGCAGATCGTCAACGACATGCCGATGACGCTGCCGGAGGCGATCGACCGCGCGGGCGGCTTCACCCCGACGGCCGACCGCTCGCAGGTATCGGTGACGCGCGGCGACAGGACCGTGAACGTCAGCCTGCCCGCGCTGATCGCCGCGGGCGTGAACCCGTCGAACATCCTGCTGCGCGACGGCGATCTCGTGCGCGTGCGCGCGGCGAGCGACGCGAAGGTGTTCGTGCTCGGCGAGGTGTCGCGGCCCGCGACGCTGACGCTGACCGACGGCCGGATGAGCCTCGGCGAAGCACTCGGCGACACGGGCGGCGTGAGCCAGTACACGTCGGACGCGCGCCAGGTGTTCGTCGTGCGCCGCGGCCCGGACAACCGCCCGCGGGTATATCACCTCGACGGCAGCTCGCCGGCGTCGTTCGCGCTGGCCGACCAGTTTCCGCTCGAGCGCCGCGATGTCGTGTTCGTCGATGCGTCGTCGCTGGTGCGCTGGAGCCGCGTCGTCAATCTGCTGATTCCGTCGTCCGCGCAGGGTGCGCTGACGGCAAAGGCCATCTCGCCGTGACGCTCGTGGCGGATTTCGTGACCGCGACCGCGCGTCGCGCCATACGGGACTGATGTTGTATGACTTCTTCGACCCTGCCTGACCCGCACAGCGGGCCCGCCCTGCGGCCGTCCTATCCGGTGCGCCGCTACTGGGGCATCCTGTACGGCGGCCGGCGCCTGATCCTTTGCACGACGCTCGCGGGCGCGCTCGCCGGCGCCGTGTATGCGCTGTGCGCGGCCCCCGTCTACCGGACCGACATCCTGTTCCAGGTCGAGCAAAGCCCGACCGATTCGAAACCGACGTCGCCGCCCGGCGATCCGTCGTCGGTGTTCGACCTGAAGACCGACGCGTCGACCGAGATCGAGGTGCTGAAATCCCGCGCGGTGCTCGACCGCGCGATCGACAGCACCAATCTGGCGGTCGACGCACGGCCGCATTACCTGCCGCTGATCGGCTGGCGGCTCGTGAACGCGGCAGACGGATTGTCGTCGCCGTTGCCGGGCGGCTACGTGTACGGCACCGAGCGCGTCGACGTGCCGACCTTCGACGTGCCGAAGCGCCTGCTCGGCAAGCGGTTCGCGCTGAGCGTCGGCGACGACGGTGCTTACACGTTGCAGCGTACGGGCTGGTTCGGCCGGACGGGACCGGCATGGCAGGGCCGCATCGGGCAGCCGCTGCATGTCGAGACGCCGCAGGGGCCGCTCGACCTATTCGTGCGCGACGTGGCCGGCAAGCCCGGCGCTCGCTTCGACCTGACGCGCTATAGCGACGAGGAAGCGACAACCTGGCTGCAGAAGAACGCGCTGATCTCGGAGCGCGGCAAGCAGTCGAACATGATCGGCGTGACGCTCGATGGCATCGATCCCGTGCACGACAGCCGCGTGCTGAATGCGATCGGCGACGCATACCTGGCACAGAACACGCAGCGCAAGTCCGAGGCGGCCGACAAGCTGATCCGCTTCATGGATACCCAGCTGCCGCAGCTGAAGGCGCAACTGGAAGCGGCGGAAAACCGCTTCAACGCATTTCGTGCGTCACACGGCACGGTCAATACGAGCGACGAAGCGCTGGCGTTGCGCCAGCAGTCGGTCGACATCGAGACGCGCGTGCAGACGCTGCAGCAGCAGCGCGAGGAATTGCTGACGCGCTTCATGCCGAAGCATCCGGCGGTGGTGGCCGTCGATGCGCAGCTGGCCGACGCGCAGCGTTCGCTCGACACGACACGCAAGCAGATCCAGCAGTTGCCGACCGTCGAGCAGGGTGTGCTGCAACTGCAGCGCGACGTGACCGTCGATACCGCGCTGTACACGAACCTGCTCAATACGCGCCAGCAGATGATCCTCGCGCGGGCCAGCAAGACCGGCACCGTGCGGATCGTCGATACGGCGAAGGTCGCGGAGCAGCCGGTCGGGCCGCATCGCGGGGTCGCCGTGATCGGCCTGCTGATGGTGGGCCTGCTCGCGGGCGCGGCGACCGTGATCGTCCGGCAGCGTGTCGTCGGCACGATCGGCGACGCCGAGGAAATCGAATGGACGACGGGGCTCCCCGTGTTCGCGACGGTGCCGCACAGTCCGGCCGCGGCGCAAGCGGAATTGCACTCGAAGGCCGGACGGCGCGACACGCGCGCGCCGATGCAGCCGGCTGCCGCGCAGGACGCGGCGCTCGAAAGCCTGCGCAGTTTCCGCGTGGCACTGCAACTGTCGATGCCGGACGCGTCGAATTCCGTCGTGCTGATCTCGGGGCCGACGACGGGCGTCGGCAAGTCGTTCGTCGCCGCGAATATCGCGTCGCTGGTGGCGGCGGCGAGGCGGCGCGTCCTGCTGATCGATGCCGACCTGCGCAAGGGTTCGCTGCACGAGCGGTTCCGCTACAGCCGGGCGCCGGGCCTGTCGGACGTGGTGGCAGGCACCCACACGCTCGACGAGTCGATCAAGCGCGGCGTCGTGCCGGGCCTCGATTTCATCGCGATGGGCAGCGTCGTGCCGGATCCGGGCGAACTGCTGCTGCAGCCCGCGCTCGCCGAACTGATCGAGCAGGCCGGGTCGCGCTACGACATGGTCGTGATCGATGGCCCGCCGTTGCTGCCGGTGGCCGACGCGCTGGTGCTCGGCCGCCTCGCGGGAACCGTGTTCCTCGTCGCGCGCAGCGGCGTGACGACGCTGACCGAGCTCGAAGAAAGCGCGCGACGGCTCGAACACGCGCATGTCGACGTGCGCGGGGTGGTCCTGAACGACTGCACGGGGGCGCCCGGACGGTACGACTACGGCTATACGGATGCGAACACGCATCAGGCCGCGTCCGGATATACGGGGGTGATGGCACAGCGGCAACGGGTGGAAAGGGTGTCATGAACCGGCGAGCGGGCGGGGCGTGGGCCGGGCTGAGACACGGCTCGGCGACGATGCGCGGGGCGGCGCGCGTGCGCGGCGCCGCCGGCGGTTATACGGGCTACTGGTGGGAAGATCCGGCACGTCTCGTGCTGATGTTCATCCTGCCGCTGTACGGCTTGCTGTCGCTCAGCCTGCTGGGCGACCAGAAGTCGATTGCGCGGATCTATTTCGACGGCTTCTATGCGTTCGTCGGCGCGCTGTTCCTGATGGTCGTGATGGCGGCGGCATGGCTCGCGACGACCGAAGCACGGACGCGGGGGGGCCCTCCGGCGCCTCCCGTCGAGGTGCCAGCGCGCGTGCTCGATGTCCTGTTCCTGCTCGCGCTGTTCGGCAATCTCGTGATGATGAGCGGGATCATCGCGCATCCTGCGCTGCTGCTCGAATTCCTGCATGGCCAGGCCACCGCGTACGACATGCTCCAGCAGATCGGTCGCGTTACCGGGTTGAGTTCGTTCACGCAGGCCACGGCGCCGTTCGTCGCGCTGTATTTCTACGTGTTCAGGACGCCGGTGAAAGGCCTGAACCGCTACAAGATCTACATGGCCGTGCTCGCGGTGCTGACGCTGCTGCGCAGCTTCCTTTTCGCGGAGCGGCTCGCGTTGATCGAGATGACGATGCCGCTCGCGCTGATGGTCGTGCGGTTCCGGCTGCGCGGCCGGTATGCGCGGCTGCTGACGTTCGGGCCGTACGCGGCGATTCCGCTGCTGTTCGCGCTGTTCATCGCGAACGAGTACAACCGGTCGTGGGAAGCCTATTACGTCAACATCTACGACAACATCTTCGACTTCGCACTCGAACGGCTTGGCCTCTACTATTCGACGTCGCTGAACAACGGCGCGGGGATGCTCGCCGTGCTCGGCTGGGGCCAGGGCCATCCGATGTTCACGTTCGACTGGCTGATGCGCTTTCCGGTGATCGGCACGACATTTCAGCCTTGGCTCGACTCAAGCGACAGCTTCAACCTGTTCCTGAACAGCTACGCAGACCCGGAATTCAACAATCCGTCGGGCATCTTCGTCCATTTCTACGAGTGGGGCTGGTTCGGGTTGCTGGACGCGGCCGTGCTGGGCTGGGTGCTTGGCCGCAGCTATGCGGGCTGGCGCAGCGGCAATGGAGTCTGGTGCTGCGCACACGCGGTGCTTTTCGTGTCGATGATGGAAATCATGCGTACACCGAACCTGTTCAGCGGACGCAACTTCCTGCCGATCGTGCTGCCGATCATCGTGTTCAACTGGTTCACGAAGCGGCCGGCAGGCAGTGCGCAGTCCGACGTGCATGTCGCGCATGCCGCATCCGGCAGCCGCTCGCGGCCCGCGGGAACGAACGGGCGGGAAGGCCGGACAACCGTATTGCCGCCCGCCGGACGCTCGTCCGACATCCACTGACCGTGATGCTCACGCGGTGCGCGTGCGCACCGCCGTGTCGCGTCCGGGCCAGGACGGGAAGCCGGCAACACGTGCGAGCCCCGTCCTCAGGGCCACCCGGTAGGCGACCATCGGGATCGCGACGCCGGCCAGCGTGCCGAGCGCGAGGTGTATCGCGACACTGGTGATCCCGGCGCGCATCAGCACGATACGTACGGCAGCCATCGCGAAGATGTGGGTCAGGTAGATCGGCATCGACGCGCAGCCGATCGCGGCCAGCCATGCCGCGCGTGCCGGACGTGACGCATGCCGGTGTGCGAGTTGCAACGCCAGCGCGATGCCCGCGAAGGCGGCGGGAAGCGCCCAGACGCTCGTCGCACTACCGAAGCGGTGAGCGAATACGACCGCCGCGACGAACGCCGTCGCCGTTGCGGCGCATGCGGCGGGTCCGCTGTTGCGCTCGAGCCAGCCGGGCAATGCGTGCGACGCTAGGACGCCCGCGACGAAGAACGGCCCGTTCATCAGCGTGATCGACAGGATGCCCCATTGGGTTGCCGCGCCGAGCATCAGGCCGAGCACCGCGCATGCGGCGAGCCGGCCGCGGGCGCGCGTCGGCATGGGAATACGCGTGACCTCGGGCACCGCCGTCGCGAATGCGTGGATGCCGATCATGCAGAGCATCAGCGCATACAGGAACCAGAACTGCGCGAACGGTCGCCATCCGATTGCGAGCAAATCATTCAGCGTAAACGGATGATTGGTGCCGTGAGAGGCCATTGCGATCTGCACGGCACCCTGCGCGATCGACCAGACCAGGTACGGATACACGATCGTCCTGACCTTGGACCACAGGAATCCGCGTGGCGCGCGGCGCAGCGAACCGCAGACGTGCAGGCCGGACAGGAAGAAGAACAACGGCATGTGGAACGTATAGATCGCGTAGTCGTTCCATGCGAGGACGGTATCGGCCACGCCGGGCGGCACGAGGTCCGCGGAAACGACGCCGCGCAGGACGTGTCCGTATACGACAAGAATGATTCCCGCACCGCGGGCGACATCGAGGCTGGTTTCGCGTGCTGTCATGACGAAGGGGCGGCCGGCCCGTGAGGATCCGCACCGCGCAGATAACGGAGAGTCGTTCCACTCTATGGAGGCACGACGCTCGAGACAGTGCGGTGGGGGACAGTCGGTCTCGTCGTGCAGTACGACGGAATGCGCTACAACGTCTCGAATATCGCCTTCATCATCTCGGCGCTTCGGCTCCAGCGATATTGCTCCGCGTGCGCGCTTCCCTTGCGTTTGAGCTCGGCCCTGAGCTCGGCGGAATCGAGCAGGCTCCGCAGCTTCTGCGCGATGTCGTCCTGCGAATACGGATCGCAGTACAACGCCGCATCGGCACAGACTTCCGGCAGCGCCGCGGATTGTCCGACGACAGCCGGGCAGCCGTAGCGCATTGCTTCGAGGGGCGGTATGCCGAAGCCTTCGTAAATCGACGGGTAGAGGAAGCATGCCGCGTGCTGATACAGCGCCTTCAGTTGTTCGTCGCTGATGTAGCCGACGTACTTGATGTTGGGTTCCGTCGCGCAGACGGCGTCGTGCTTGCCGAACACCGTGGTGTTCTGCATCCCGACGATGACGAGATCGACCGACGGATCGTCGATCTGCCGGAACGCGGCGATCAGCCGGCCGAAGTTCTTGGTCGGATTCATGCTGCTGACCGCAAGCACGAACCGGTCCGGCGTCAGCGCATGCTTGTCGAGCACGCTCGTGTCCGGTTCCAGGGCGTCGAGATGATCCGCACCGAGCGGCACGACGCTGATTTTCTCCGCCGAAACGCCGCAGTGATGGGCGAGGCGATCGCGCGAGAAGCGGGAGTTGGTCAGCACGCAGACCGAGGTTCGCGCCAGGATCCAGAACATGATCCGATACCACACCCGAAACGGTCGGGAGAAATGGGCGGGAGTGTCGAATACCGCCGCATCGTGCATGTAGATGATCTGGTTGCCGATGAAGATGGATGCGGAATTGCCGAGATTGACGATGCGGCCGCGGCGCGCGAACAGCGGGAGGACCAACTGCTCCCAGACCACGCCCTTGTAGAAGCCGACCTTGATCGTCTTCGCTCCGCTCACCGCGACGCCGGGTTGCGGAGGCACCAGCACGGTCACCGGGTCCTGCGGCTGAAACTTGATCAGTGCGGCGATCAGCTCGCGTGCGACGCGCTGCACGCCGGTCGTCTTCTGCGTCGTGAATCGGCCGTTGTAGACGAGTTGTTTCGGTTTCTTGAAAGCGATCATGTCAATGAAAGGATGTCGAAATCGGAATCAGGCCTCGACGTGATCCGCGGCGACCGGCTTGAAATCCCGCGTGTCGACACGCGGCTCGCTGGCGTCGAGTCCGTAAAGGGCGTGCCACTGCCGGAGGATCGCGTTCAGCGAAAACCGCTGAATCGCTCGTTTCCTGGCTGCCTCGCCCATCTGCTCGCGAAGCTGCCGGTCGTCGCGGAGCACGGTCAGATACGCGGCCATCTCTTCGGCGTTTGTCGCGACGTAGCCGGTCACGCCGTGGATCACCACGTCGCGATTGCCGACGACGTCCGTCACCACGGCCGGTATGCCGGCAACCTGCGCTTCGATCAGCGCGACCGGCATGCCTTCCCAACGGGAGGGCTGCACGTAGATGTCCAGTTCCGACGTGAGCGCCAGCGCCCGCGCACGGGTCACCCAGCCGCTGCAGACGACGGCTGGGCGCTGGCCGGGATCCGGGATCTCGGCCGCGTTCCCGCCGATCCACAGAAACTCGACATCGGCGCCGCGCAACTGGGCGGCGAGTCGCACGAATGCTTCGTGATTCTTCTGGAACGACGCCCGACCGCTCATCCCGATGACGACCCTGCGATCGCCACGCGTGCGACGCGTCGGGATCTCCGCCACATGGACGCCGTTTTCCACCAGTACCGCCGATTTCGGCCGGACCTGACTCCTGATCTCGCCGAGCTCGCTGCCCGAGCACGCGACGACGGTTCCGCCGATGCGCGCCGCGATACGTTCGAAGCTCAGATACGCGAACCGCTTCATGCGCGATACGTCGCAGCGCAGGAACGAGAGTCCGTGCGGCGAGTAGAGGACCGTCGCATTCGGGGCGGCGATCCGGGCGGCGAGCCGTCCCAGCACGCCGGCCTTCGACGAATGCAGATGAATCGCGGTCGGTTTGCAGTCGCGCAGGTTCCGAACCAGCGCGCGCAAGCTCCCCAGATCCCGTGTGACGCTGACCTCGCGCACCATGTCGACGTGGACGAGTTTCACATCGGGCCGGAACAGCGTTGAAAAATCGGTCGGGGTTTCCGGTCGGATCGAGTGCAGCACCGTGACGTCGACGCCGGTTGCCGCGGCATGGTTGGCGAGCTGGGTCAGCATCGACAGCACGCCGCCACCGAACGCTTCGGCGATATGAACGATCTTCTCTGTGGTCATCTTTGGGTCCAGCGATCCGATCCCGCCTGTCGTCTTCCATCGCGACGATGGTCAGCCGATGAATCGTTCGGTTGAGTCGTCCTGTTCATTGAGCTACGCATTCCTAATAAAAATGCATGCCAGTCGTGGCCAGTGAATCCTGCTGACGAGCCCGCGTATGCGAAGCGGACGAGGCGGCCGGTCGATTCGCGTCGATTCGATATCGGGTCGATGCTCCCGGACGGCGCCGAACACGATGCAGCGTGACGCATCGATGCCGCGTTCTACGTGCCGGTTCGATCCTTCTCGACGTCGGATGCCGGCGTTCGACTACGGCAACCGGAGGTGAGGCAATGGCGAAGTGCGGTCAGTGCGCGTGAATCCACTGGTCCGGATCATTGTGCAGCGCATGCCCGGTCCACTGGGTGCGATGGCTTACCGAAGAAGCGATTCGGTGCCGCAAGTCGCGACTCGACGACGCTATCGCGTACCGACACGCTGTCCGGACGATTTGCGCACGCGCGCGAGCGGATTGGAGAGATAGCGAATCGCGCGGTTGCTGAGCGTCGATGACGGCAGCAGGCACGCGAGCGACAGCCCGGCGACGGCCACTTTCTTCGCAGGGCGCCAGAACGGGTTGCGCAGCACGGTATGCCAGTAGCGTCCGGATTCGCACAGGAACCAGCGCCAGCGCCGCACGAGCGGCGCGTGATACAGCGTGCTGGCGAAACGGGCCTTTTCGATCGCGAAGTCGAGCGGCGCGCTCGGCAACGCTTCGTGCAGACGCGTGCGGGCGAGCATGCGCAGCGTCGACCATCGGCGTTCGGCTTTCAGCGCACCCGTCGCAGCGTCCTCCGAATTGGTGAGGGCAAGGGTGGGCGTGTCGGTGTCCGCGTCGCCGGCCGGGCATGGATTCGACTGCTGATGCACGCGATAGCCGCCGAGCGTGGCGTCGATCATGTGGACGGCGCCGAGCAATGCGATGCCGTAGATCGCATAGAAGTCGGCACCATGCAGGTTATCGGCCGTAACGGGCACCGGAAAGATGCGCTTGAGCGCGTCGACTCGATACGCATTGCCCGACGCGGGCGGCGACGGGTACAGCCAGCCCGCGCGCAACAGGCGGCCGCAATCGGTGTCGACGGCCGACTGCGGCACGCTCGCGCCGGTCATCGCACCGTCCCGCGCGATCACGTGGAGCCGGAAGTGAACCTTCACGAAGTCGCCGGCCGCGAACGCCGCCAGCACGCGGGCCGCGGCGTCGGCGTAGAGCAGGTCGTCCGCGTCGAGCAGGATCAGGTAGCGCGTCGCGACATGCTCGAGCGCACGGTTGTACGCGGCGACCTGACCGCGATTCTCCTGGAACACCGCCGTCACGCGCTCGCCATATGAGCAAATGATGTCGCGCGAATCGTCGGTGGAACCGTCGTCGACGACCAGCACGCGTACCCCGGGCGCGGTCTGCGCGAGCGCCGAATCGATCGCGTCGCGCAGGTATGCGCCGTGGTTGTAGTTGCAGATGGCGATGGTCAGGTCGGTCATGAACGGGTTCTGGACGAGCGAAGAGCGGACGCATCCGGATGCGCGGCGCGCCGCGTGTGTGGCCGCGACGCTGGATCGGGGGGGCCCGGTGTCTTGCGGCGACGCCGTCGCAAGGCCGCATCGTATGGTGGCCATGATACGCATCGCCGATCGTCGCTCGGTTCGCGAGCCTACCGTTCGGCGCTGCGCTGCGTGCAAGCGCGACGAATCGCCGGCTGGCACGTGGGATCGCACCGCTCAGGCAGGCTGCATCGGTCTGTTGACGCACCGACACCCGGCTGGACCGAATGGTCCAATCGAACGTATTGCGCCGTCCGCTTCGGCGATGGCGCAGGCGGGCAACTCGGCGAGCACGCTGCGATTCGGGTGCGCAGGCCGACGCGTGTGACGACATTTCAGGGAAAACGATTCGATATGCGTAGATCGCAATGCGTGTTCCGCGCGTGCGCGGTGATCGCCGGCATCTGCATGACCAGCGGGCCGGCGTGGCCGGACGGCGCCGCGGCAGCATCCGGCGCGCCTGCACCCGGCGCGCTTCATGCGAATGTGCCGGACGCGTACGTGCGTCCTGCCGCGGACACGGCGGATCAGGCAGACATGCTGCAACACACGCTGGATGCGTTGCAGCCGGGCCAGAGGCTGGTATTCGCACCGGGACGGTACGTGGTCGGCCGTTCGTTGATCGTGCGGCAGCCGAATGTGGTGTTGTCGGGCTACGGCGCGACGCTGATCGCAACAACCGCGGACGACCAGACGATCGAGATGCGCGGCGACGGTACGACGCTCGTCGGCTTCCGTCTTGCGGGCACCGGCACGACGCGCCTGACGACCCCGGCATCGACGAAGGTCGAGGTCACGGGGCGCGGTGTGCAGGTGCTCGACAACGTGATCGACGGCGGCGCCGGCGCGGGCATCTTCGTGTTCGGCGGCGCGGACGTCGCGATCGTCGGCAACGAGGTGCTGTCGACACTGGCGGACGGCATTCACATGACGCACGGCTCGCACGACGTGCTCGTCCAGGGCAACGTCGTGCGTGGCACGGGCGACGACATGATCGCCGTCGTGAGCTACCGGTCGGAGGGCGTGCTGACACGCAACGTGCTGATTACCGGCAACTCGCTGGAAGGCAATCCTTGGGGACGGGGCATCACGGTGGTCGGCGGCGCGGACGTCACCATCTCCAACAACATCGTGCGCAACGTGGCGGTCAGTTCCGGGATTCTCGTCGCGCAGGAGGACAGCAACGGGACCTATGGCGCGTCCGACATCCGCATCGAGAACAACGTGATCACGGATATCCAGACCGCGACGAGCCGGACCGATTCGCGTCCGCTCACGCAGCAGGCAGCGATCGAGGTCAGCACGTGGTCGGGTTCGGTGGCCAGCGTGACCATAATCGGCAACCGCGTGTCGCATGCGCGATTCGACGGCATTCGCTTGTGGGGGAACGTGTCAGGCGTGCGGCTCGCGGATAACCGGTTGTCGGGTATCGGGGGCATGCCGGTGCGGGTCGGCCCCGGCAAGGATTGCGCGGATGGCGGGCCGTCGCGGCCATCGGCGACCCAGCCGCAAGGGGCGGCGTGCGCGGCGGCGTATCAGTCGACGGCGGCCGTGGCGGACGCGGCCGGCGCGAATCCGTCGTTGCTGCCGCGCGTACGCGAGGCCGTCAGGCAGGCGCGCTGGTCGCAGCGAGGCATCGACTGACACCGTGTCGGATGCGGATGAGCCGCGCGTCGACCGCGAAATGCGGCGAGCGCGCCAGTGTGATCCGCACGCGCCTATCGGATGGCGTCGCGTTCCGCCGCTTCCTCCTGCGACTCGCCAGGCTCACTCGCCGCGCGTGATGCAAGCGTCGCCGGCTGTGCCGCTGCCGCTGCCGGTCTCGGTCGCGACTGCGCGGTTTCGACGACCGGCCGTCCATACTGGTCGTCGAGCCGCACGATATCGTCTTCGCCGAGATAGTCGCCCGACTGCACCTCGATGATCTCGAGCGGAATCCGGCCGGGATTCTCGAGACGGTGTACCTCGCCGACCGCAATATAGGTCGATTCGTTTTCGCTGAGCAGGAAGGTCTCGTTGCCGCGCGTGACTTTCGCGGTGCCGCGCACGACGATCCAGTGCTCGGCGCGGTGATAGTGCATCTGCAGCGACAGCCGTTTGCCGGGTTCGACGACGATCCGCTTTACCTGGAACCGTTCGCCGAGATCGATCGAATCGTAGTGTCCCCACGGCCGCTGCACCTTGCGGTGCTCGCTTGCCTGCGGTCGCTGCTCGGTCTTCAGGCGTGCGACGATGTTCTTCACGCGCTGCACGTCGTGCTTGTTCGCGACCAGTACCGCGTCGGGCGTCTCGATCACGACGACGTCCTTCATGCCGACGCACGCGATCAATCGCCCCTCCGAGCGCAGGAGACTGTCCTGCGTGTCCTCGAACACGATCGGGCCGCGTGCGACGTTGCCTTGATCGTCCTTCGGCATGATTTCCCAGATCGCGTCCCAGGTGCCGACGTCCGACCAGCCGGCCGAAAGCGGCACCACGATGCCTTCGATACCGAGCTCGTGGCTCTCCGCGAGGCGTTCCATGACCGCGTAGTCGATCGAGTCGGACGGGCACGCATCGAAGGCCGCCGCGTCGATCCGGAAGAACGGATCCTCGGCGATGCCCGCGCGCCACGCCGCATCGCAGGCCGCATGGATGTCGGGCGCGAGCGCGCGGATCGCCTTCAGCCAGACCGATGCGCGCGTGACGAAAATGCCGCTGTTCCACCAGTAATCGCCCGAATGCAGGTAGCGCTCGGCGAGTGCGGCATTCGGTTTCTCGACGAAGCGCCCGATCGCGTAGCCGCCTTGCCCGCCAAGGCGGCCAGTGCGCGGTTCGCCGACCTGGATGTAGCCGTAGCCGGTTTCCGCGCGACGCGGTAGCACGCCGAGCGTGACGATCGCGCCTTCCTGCGCGTAACGTGCCGCGCGCCCGATCGCTTCCTGAAATGCGCCGACGTCGCCGATCACGTGATCGGCCGGCATGACCGCGAGGACAGGATCGTCTGCGAGCACGCTGGCGTCGAGTGCCGCGAGCGTCAGCGCAGGCGCCGTGTTGCGTGCGGCCGGTTCGAGCAGGATGCGCGCGGGTGCCGCGCGTCCGAGCACCTGTGCGGCGCTCATGATGCGATGCTGTTCGCCGCATACCAGCAGCAGCGTGTCGCCGAGCGATGCGTTCGCGATGCCGTTCAGGCGGCGTGCGGTCGACGACAGCGGCGACTCGTTCGAGGTCAGCTCGATCAGTTGTTTCGGATACTGCTCGCGCGACAGCGGCCAGAGCCGCGTGCCCGAACCGCCGGCGAGAATGACGGGAAGGATGCAGGGCAGCCCGGGGTCGGGAACCGGGCGGAGTGTGGTGGTCATCGATTGGCTCCGGTATCGGCGGACAGCCGGTTGTGTGCGCGGCCGTCGACGCGCGCGTCCTCGCTTCGCGACCGCGGTGCCGAGACGGTTCGCGACAGCAGCTGACGCAGCGCGCCGGCAGCGCGATCCGCGGGCCGAACCAGGCCGACGAACGGTGCGCCCTGTTCGAGATAGGGGCCGTAGGCCTTGCGGAATCCGAAGCGTTTGTAGAATGCCTGGCGCTGCGCTGGAACGTGCGTGCGCACCGCCGTGTCGGGCCACGCGGCCTGAGCGGCCGTGATCGCGCGCTGCATCAGTTGCTCGAGCGTGGAGTCGTCGCGACATGCCTCGCGCGTGAGCACCTTGTCGATCACGACGTCCGGATCGGCGTCGTCACCGGGCAGCACGCGCGCGTAGGCGACGACTTCGGTCGTGTCGCCCGTGCGCATGCTCGCGAACACGTGCAGCGCGTGCGCATCCTTGCCGTCGATGTCGAGATGCGTGTGCGCATCCTCGACCACCAGCACCGCGTTGCGCGAGCGCAGGATTGCATAGAGATCGACGGCGCTCAGATGTTCGAATTCACAACAATGCCATTCCATGATGCGGTCCTCGCGTGAAGCCTTCAGCACGCCGAGCCGCACGAATGCGTTCGGTGCAGCGCGGCGATGTCCATGATGCGGATGCGGTGCGCGCCGGTCTGTTCGAAAGCGTACTCACACACCCGTTTCGCGCACGGTCGGCGCGGGATGCGCGTTGCGGCCGCGTGCCGCGAGCGGGGCAATGTGCGGTAGCACACACTGACCGTCGGGAGGCTTTCCCATAATTGACCCGACGCGACGGCCTGCTGCGAAACACGCAGCACGAAACGTCAGCATCGAACGCGATTGAAGAACCGGGGAGCTGTACTTGAAGATTGCGATCGCTCACGACGGGCGGGGCGTGCATTGCGGTGCCGGGCGCACGCGATCGACTGCCTGCGCTTGCAGGCCGGCGTCTGCCGCTCCGTCGATTTCCTTGCGCTGCGCACGTCGTTCATTCGGACACCGCCATTCCGGCGCGCCGGCCGATATGCGCATGCTTGCTACAGCGCGTTGTCCGACTCTTTCAATTCGCATACCGGCTTGCACGAGTGCGGTGCCCGCCGTATTGACGCGTCGGCAGCGACAGCGGGTATGCATCACGCGCGGCGTCCATGCCGTGTTGGGTCGGCAAGCGGGCGATCCGGCCGGTTTCGTGGCGATCGGCGGTGTGCCGCCACATCGTGGAATCCGTGATCGACCGGCCCGGCATGGCGCGACGACGCCGGGGCCCGGGTCGATACGGCCAGCCGCTTCGTTACGACGTTGTAACGAGCGCGCGCGGTTCGCCTGCGTTCGATGTGTCATGCTGGTGCCGCGCGGCGCACGCGATTACCGACGAACGAAACACACTGCCCGAATTTTCCGTGCGATTTCGGCGAGAATCGCGGGCAATGGGCGGCACCGATCTTGCAGAAAAGTAGTATTTGCCACTGATTGACGGGAATGGTCGTAGATAATCAAATTTGAATCGCTAAACGCGCGCCGCGCCGGCGGGGCGGCAGTGTAACCGGCTGAATCGATGTTTATCGTTTGGTAACAAGGCCATCTCGATACGGGATTAAATTCAGGAGTGGATGAAATGAGGCAGCCATTCCGAAAGCGGGTTGGCGGCCATCCGATTCAGCATCGAGCGCGGCTGTCGTGTACGACGCGACGCAAATGCGGACGGAATTCCCGTTTGCCGACGCGCTCCGCCTGACGGCGCGTCGCATCAAAGCCGGAACGCCGTGGCTCCCGCGGCCTCGCGTTCCCTTCGAGTTCGATGACAACGAGGCCGGATGACATCCGGCTCGACCTCCGGGGGCTCTCGCCGTGTGCAGTTTCGATCTTCGCCAAAGCTGCGGAAACGCAGCACGGACAGGCGGCCATGCGCCGCCGCCCGCAGCGCACGCGAACGGTTCGCGGAGTGGAGAAAGTGATGGTTCGTTATGAATATGCCAATAACGCGCGATAAGAGCGCCGGCGGGGAGAGGGCTAACGGGCAGCGTCCTCTGATTTACTGGAGCCAGTCGCCGTCCGTCATGCTCCGCAAGGAGCTCGCGCGACGCGACTGGAAAGTGACGATCGTCGCGCAGGCGAGCGATCTGCGCGACACCTCCGGCGAAATCACCTGCGGCATCCTCGACTTGAGCGGCGGCCACGCCGACGCGATCGGCAGCATCGCGTCCACCTGCGCGTCGATGCGCGATGTCGTGTGGGTCGCGCTCATCGAGACCGGTCAGACGGCCTCGCCGAACGTGCGCGCACTATTGCGCGACTATTGCTTCGACTACGTCACGTTGCCCGCGTCGCATCAGCGGATCGCCGATACGGTCGGTCATGCGTACGGGATGGAATGCCTGTTCGCGCGCGATCGCGAACGCCTCGAATCGCAGGAGAACGGCGTCGTCGGCACCTGCAGCGCGATGCTGCGGCTGTTCGATACGGTGCGGCGTTTCGCGCGCACGGACGCACCGGTGTTCGTGTTCGGCGAGACGGGAACCGGCAAGGAACTGACGGCCGTCGCGATCCATCGTCATTCGGAACGGCGCAACGGTCCGTTCGTCGCGGTCAACTGCGGAGCGATCCCGCCGCATCTGCTGCAATCGGAACTGTTCGGCTACGAGCGCGGCGCGTTTACCGGCGCGAACGCGCGCAAGATCGGCTACGTCGAGGCCGCGAACGGCGGCACGCTGCTGCTCGATGAAATCGGCGACCTGCCGCACGAGAGCCAGGCGAGCCTGCTGCGCTTCCTGCAGGAGCGCGCGATTCATCGCCTCGGCGGCAGCGATCCGGTGCCGGTCGACGTGCGGATCGTTTCCGCGACGCACGTCGACCTGCGCGAAGCGATGGAGGAAGGGCGGTTTCGCGCGGATCTGTTCCACCGCCTTTGCGTGATGCGCATCGACCAGCCGCCGCTGCGCGCGCGCGGCAAGGACATCGAATTGCTCGCGCATCACATGCTCGAACGCTTTCGCGGCGACGCGCGCCATCGCGTGCGCGGCTTCTCGACGGATGCGATCACGGCGCTCTACAAGCACGACTGGCCAGGCAATGTCCGCGAACTGATCAACCGCGTGCGGCGCGCGGTCGTGATGACGGAAGGGCGCCTGATCACCGCGCAGGACCTCGAGCTCGAATACTGTCTCGACGCGGCTTCGCCGTCCGTTGCCGACATCCGCAAGTCGATCGAGCGCGAAGCGATCGAAACCGCGCTGCTGCGCACGCGCGGACGCGTCGCCGCTTCCGCGCGCGAGCTCGGCGTGTCGCGGGCGACACTCTATCGCTGGATGGAAGCGTATGGAATCGAGCGGCCGCGCGGCACGGGATCGTCGGACTGACGTGCGCGGCGCGGCCGCGCGACCGCATGTGCGGCCCCGGCCGCGTCAGCCGGCCAGTGCCGCGCGCACGGCTCGTGCCGCGTTGACCGCGCGGATCTCGACGGTCGGTGGCGCGCCGGCGGCGCGATGGTCGCGGGTGTCGTCGAGCGGCACGAGTGCGATGCGTGCCGGCGTGCCGGGTGCGAGATCGAACCAGTCGTCGCGCGGCACGAAGCCCGGCGCGTCGATCTGGACATGGCGCGCGACGTGGCGCGTGTCGATGTCGACGTGCCACGTGTCGCCGGTGCGCGACACGCATGCCTCGATGCCGGGCTCGCGGCGCGCGAACACGGCCGGATGCGTGCGGGACGGGAAGTAGAACGCCTGCGACAGCAGCGTGCCGTCGTCGGCGCGCAGTGTCGCGACGACGGTGTCGTGCTCGCACGGGCCAAAGCGATACGCGTAGGTCCAGTCGAAGAAGCGTCCGAGCAGTTCGGCCGAACCGAGCCGCACCGTGTCGTGCGCGGCGATCCGCACCGGCCCGCCGGTCCGCGCGACCGGCGTGCGGCCGTCGCGCAGCGCCACCAGTTCGATGGCCGCCGACAGCGGCGCCGGCCGTTCGTTGATCACGTGCACGTCGAGGCCGTTCAGCCCTTCGTCGACGAGCAGGACCTGCACCGGCTGCAGCACCTGGCGCAGCGCATACCACGCCGATTTCGGTCGATGCGCCGCATCGAGCAAGCCCCATCCGGCGCCCGGCATCACGTCCTGGAACTGCCAGACGAGTGCCCCCGCGCAGCGCGAGCCGGTGCGCCGCCATTCAGCGAAGGTGTCCCGCATCAGGTCCGCGATCGCCGCGCGCGACAGCTCGAAGTAGCGCGACGGATCCTCGCGCCGCAAGCGGTCGGGCGCCACGTCGTACAGCGTCTGCAGATAGTGGTCCCGAATATCGTCGAAATCCCACGACGTGCCGGGGTCGCGCGGCACGGCCGCCTTCCAGCGCGGCTCATGAACGCCCGGCCAGCCGAGACTCGCGAGCATCGCGTCGCACGGCACGTTTGCGAACGCGAGGCATTCGCTCGCGAAGCGCACGTCGGCCCGGCGTGCGTCGTCGAGCGGGCGCAGGTACGCGCCGACGCCGTAGTAGTGCGACACGCGCTCGCGCGGCATGAACGGCAGTACGCCGCCATCGGGCGAGTCGGGGACGTAAAGCGCGTCGGGCCGCCGCGCCGCCGCCTGGCCGGCGAGACGCTCGGCGGTCAGTTCGAGGAAGCGCTGCTTCGGCCCGAGCCCCGACATCGCGGCCTGCTGCGCGATCTCGCTGCCGCCGCACAGCACCGCGAGCGACGGCGACGCGCGGTGGCGTGCGAGGAACTGTTCGGCCTCGCGATCGACGGCGTCTGCAAACGCGCGATCGTCGAGCGTGTAGTCGAAGTTCGCGAACATGAAGTCCTGCCAGACCAGCAGCCCGAGACGGTCGCACCATGCGTGGAATGCGTCGGCCTCGTAGGTCATCGTGCCGCCGACGCGAATCATGTTGAAGCCGGCGTCGCGCGCATGCCCGAGCAAGCGGCCATAGGTCGCGTCGTCCGCGTGCAACGCGAGCGGCGCGGGGCTGCTCCAGCATGCGCCGCGCGCAAACACGCGCACGCCGTTTACGCGCAGCCCGAACCCCTTGCCGTCGTCGCCCGTATCCTGTTCGATCGTGCGGAAACCCGTCGCTCCGAGCGGCCGCCGATCGGCGCCGATGTGCAGCGCGACGTCGTAGAGCACCGGGTCGCCATGCGTGTGCGGCCACCAGCGGCGCACGTTCGGCACCGCGACGCTCGCGTGCAGCCGGTCGGCGCCGCTGCGCTCGAGCGTCGCGTGGTGCTCGCCGCACGACAGCCGAGCCGCGAACGCATCGGGCAGCGGTGCGGCAAACGCGAGTTCCGCATCGAGCCAGCCGGTGTCGCCGTCGATGCGCGCATGCAAGTCGCAACGGGCTAGAACGGGGCCGTCGGCCGGATCGAGCACGTCGACGGGCCGCCACGGTCCGGTCGGCACGCAGCGGGGGAACCAGCCGGGCATGTGCCCGAGCAGCGACGTGCGAACGGTGCGCAGCGTCGCCGGTTCGGCCAGTCGGGTGCGCCAGCGTGCGCGGTGCGGGGCGCGTGCATCTCGCAGGTGCGGCGCGAGGGCACGAAAGCAGAGGGTGAGCCGGTGCGTGCCGTCGAGCGACACGGGCACGTCGTGCGCGACGAACATGCTGTCCGAGCGCAGGATCGGCGTGTCGTCGAGCCATGCCTCGGCGAGCGTCGCGAGGCCGTGAAAGCGCAGCACGCGCGGCCCGTGTCCGCGCAGTTCGATGCGATACCAGTGGTCGCGCTCGTCGAGCGACGCCGTATCGTCAGGCCGGCCGGCCAGCGCGAGCGCTTGCGCGACCGTGCCGGGAACAGGGGCTGCGATCCACCCATCGGCAGGGAGATCGAGCGGCTCGCGTACCGCGCCCGCGGCCGTCGCGAGCATCGACCACGCGGGCGCGGCGCGCGCGCGCGTCACCGCATCACCGGCACGCGGGCCGCGTCGACGCGAACGGGCGCCGCATGCGGCGGCGGCGGGGCGATCTGACGCGCGCAGTCGATCAGGTCGGCGTAAGCCGTTTCGATCGCTTCGAGCGTCGCGTCGCCGCGTTCTTCCTTGCCGCGCGCGCAGGCACGCGCCAGCCGGAATTCGAGCACCATCGACTCGGATGCGATGCGGTCGCAGGCGGTGCGAATCTCCGCGAACGGCCCGACGCAGCCGCTTGCCTGCAGCCAGCGCGTGTAGTGACCGAACAGTTCGAAGCTTGCGCCGAGCTGCCGCACCGAATTGAACGAGTACGCGTGGAAGCGTTCGAGCGGCGAATCGGCGAGCGATTTCGCATCGACCTGCAACTGGCGCCGGAATGCCGAGACCGGATTGACGACCGGCAGGCGGCGCAAATGCCGTTGCAGCGACGCGAGCGACGCGTCGCACAGCGCGCGCTCGTCGAGCGGCGCGAACCGTCGCTTCGCGCATTCGACGTACGGCGGCAGCGGCATCGGCGCGCTGCCGCCGACGAGGCCGTTGTAGTCGAAATCCTCGGCCACGTAATAGCCGCTGTTGTGGAAGTAGCCGATCTGGCGCCGCGTGCGATCGATCGAGTCGATGCCGATCGTCGTCTTCGTATGCTGCGTGCGGTAGCTGCTGCCGCGCGTGTCGGGCAGGAACCACGCGTCGACCTCGACGATCATCAGATGGCCGCGCGCGACCTGCGTCTCGACGTGCAGTTCGAGCGGTTCGTAGATCGAGTGCTCCTGCACGACGATCCCGTAGAGCTGCTCCAGTTCGTCGTGCGGAAACTTGAAGAACGTGAACTGGTCGCCTTCGAAATCGAGCGCGATCGTAAACGGCAGCGCCGCGTACGGATTGAGGCCCCACCACCGGAGCACCTCGAGCCACATGTCGACGTAGCAGTTGGTCTGCTTCCAGACCATCTCCTGACTGTGCAGCGGGTGCGGCCGGTAGTGACGAGCGCGGTGGCGCACGTCCTCGAACGACGCGTCCTCGCCGGCGCGAGACACGAATTTCATCGCGTACCCCACAGCACGTCGCGAACTTCGCCGGGCCAGGCGTCGATGTCGAAGCCGTGATGACGGAACAGTGCGAGCGTCAGCCGCTCGAGGCCGAAGCCGACGCAGCCCGTGTGCGCGACGTCGCCCGTCGCGGTGCGGATATCCCATAGCAGCCCGAAGTGATCCATGTGGTAGTTGAAGCTCAGGCAGGCGGTCTGTCGGTCGTCGCGCTCGATCGGGATCAGCAGCTCGAACTTCAGGTTCTGCTCGCGCTGGCTGTTCGCGACGATCTTGCCGCCGCGCCCGAAGAACGGATCGTTCGCGAGATCGATCGCGTTCGGCAGGCGCAGCGCCTCGATCATCCGCGTGCCGCGTTCCATCCACGTCGTGCGGAACGCGACGATCTGCTCGGGCGTGCCGATCCGCACGTACTCGCGCATCCGGAACAGCTGCATGCGGGTCGGGTCGAGCGACGGCTCGTGGCGAAAGCAGTACGAGAACACGTCGACGATGCGGCCGTCGTCGGGCAGCGCGCCCGCGCGCGCGACGACCGGATACACCGGGTAGCACGCGGCCGGCGTCATCACGATGTAGGTCGGTTTCTGGCTTTCGGTCCAGTCCTCGCCGCGCTCGAGGCACTGCAGCACGCGCTGGTGCCGCTGTTCGTCGCCGCAGAACGCATGCACGCTGCCCGCGAGTTGCGGAAAGCTCTTCATGTATTCGCTGCGCTCGAATTCGGTGCGGCTCATCGCCGGCGGGAAGCGCAGCACTTCGGCCTGCTGGTCGGCACCGAGACGCGTGACGAAGGCGTCGAGCGCTTCGACGACGCGCTCGAATCGCTCGCTGCGGCCGAACAGGCCCTGGATGCCGGTCGACACGAGCAGGCCCGCGTCGATCAACTCGTCGCGCAGCGGATTGACGCCCGCACGGTCGAGCGGCGCATCGGACGGGGTGGCGGAGGGGGCAGCGGAGGGCACGGAGAGGCGATCGTTCACGAATGTTTCTCCAGCGTCGCGGGACGCAGTGCGAGCAGCAGGCTCGAGGTATTGGCGGCAATGCGGTCGTTGCTGATCATCAGCGGCGCCGCGTGCAGGTCGCGCAGGTGGCGGCCGACGCTGAACGACGTGCCGTGCTTGTAGCCGGCCATCCCGCAGATCATCATCGCCTGCTGCGCGACCTCCAGCGCCGTCGACGACACATAGGTCTTCAGCGTGTTGATCTCGGCGGCCCAGGCCATGCCGGCCGACCACGAGCGGATGGACGCGCTCGAATAGAGGCGCAGAACGTTGTCGACGCGTGCCTGCATCGCCTGCATCAGCGCGAGCGATTCGGCGATGCGGCGCGACGCGGGCGATGGCGCGCCGTCGGTCTGGCGTGCCTGCGCGCGGAAGAACTGGTGTGCGCGATGGAACGCGTCGCCGGCCACGCCGATCCACACGGCGGCCCACAGGATGTGCGAAACCGGCACCATCGTCTGTTCCGCGATCTGCGCGAAGGGTACGGGCAGGCATTGCACGGTCGCGCCCTGTGCGTCGAGCACGAAGCCGTTGCTGCACGTGCCGCGCATGCCGAGCGTGTCCCATTCGCCGCGGCGCGTGAGCGTATAGCCGTCGCGCAGCAGCGTGACGAGCACCTGCTCGGACGCCGGCGCGTCGGCGTCGCGCCGCGCGGTCGCGAGGATGCCGTCCGCGTAGTCGCCGTACGAGATCGTCGGCGCGGATTTGCTCAGCCGGAATTCGCCGCCGTTGGCCTCGAGCGCGCACTGGCTCGCGCGCAGGTTGCCGCCGACGCCGTCTTCCGACGTCGCCGATGCGAGCAGCCACTGATGGCGCACGAGCTGCTGCAGGAACAGCTTGTGCCAGCCCTGGTCGGCCGCGTGGTTGACGATGCAGGCGACCTGGATCTGGTGCATCGCGAATACCATCGCCGACGATGCGCAGGCCTGGCCGAGGATGGAGCATGCCGATGCGATGTCGGCGAGCGACGCGCCGGCACCGCCGAGCGAGGTCGGGACCATCGCGCTCAGCAGCCGGCGTGCGCGCATGGCTTCGATCGCCTCGACGGGGCAGCGCGCGTCGCGATCGACGGCATCCGCATGCTGGGCGGCGATGTGCGCGACCGCGTGCGCAGCCTCGTCGAGCCGGCGTGCGTCGTCGTCGGCCGCAAGTTCGGGAAGCAGCGCGCTCATGCGGAATGCTCGGAGCGTTGCAGGGTTGCGATCGTGTCCGCGAGCGCGTCGATGCTGCGGAACAGATTGCGGTTCAGCATCTCGTCGGGAATCTCGATGTTGAACTGCTTCTCGATCGCGAGCATCAACTGAATCGTGTCGAGCGAGGAGAGGCCCGCTTCGTAGAGGTCGTCCCCGTCACCGATCGAATCGATCGCGGCTTCGAGATGGGCGACGTGCTTGAGGATGGTTCTGATATCGTTTTTCACGTGCTGCTCCGGCGTGCGTGGTGTCGTCCGCTCGGGCGGACGCGCGCAGTGCGCTGACATCCCCCCGGCAGTCCGGCATCAGTAGACCATTCGCACGCACGGCGTTCTGTTCGCCACCCTACAGTCGGCTGACTCGGATCGCACGCGAGTGCCGGCTTGCCGCGCGCATCATGCGCGCGCCGTGGCAGCCACGCCCGAGTCGGCCGACAGGATGCGCTTCATCTCGTCGCGCACGATCGCGCGGCAGCCGCACGACAGTTTCTCGAGGCCCGCCAGGTCGGCGAGCACGATCGAGCTGCGGTACTGGCGGATCAGGCCGAGCTTCTGGATTTCTCTGGCCGCGTCCGTGACCGTCTCGCGCCGCACGCCGAGCATTTGCGCGAGCATGCTGTGGGTGATCTGGATCTCGATGCTGCGCGACCGGTCGTACGCGAGCAGAAACCATCTGCATAGCTGATGCTTGAGTACGTGATGGCGGCTGCAGAACGTGATCTGCGATACCTGGGCCATCAGCAGTCGCACGCAGACGAACACGAGATGGCGAATCACCGGCGACGCGTCGAACGCGGCGGCGAAGATGCGCCGGTCGAGCCGGTAGACGAAGCCGTCGCGACATGCGACGGCACGGCACGGCATCCGGCCGCTGCCGCCGATCACGTCGTCGCATACGACACTCTCGCTGCCGATCTCGGCCACTTCGAGCGTCATGCCGCCGGACGACATGTACTGCAGCGAAATTGCCGTCGTGACGGGCAGGTAGACCGCGGTGAGCATTTCACCGGGTTCGCACAGCACCTGGCCTGATTTCAGGTGAACGAGTTGGAGGTTGGCGATCAGCGTGGCGCGTTCGTCGCGGTCGAGGGCCGCGAGAAACCGGTTGGCGTCGAAGCTGTGGGAAAGCTCGATCATGCCGCTCGCATGGGCGACGGCGTCATTGGCCTGGTGGGTCACGGCGCATCCTCGTAAGGGGCGATCGCACATCGCGCGGCGGTATCCACGGGGATTTGGCACGCACGTGCGAATTCATGTTCGTCGGAATTCGAATGCCGATGGCGGGAAAAGGCTAGCACGCTATTGAATTCGATAAATTGCGCATTTCGTCATCTCACAAAGTTTGACGATTCGAGCGCAAACGCAAACGTTATATGGATTTGAGATTCATGTTTTCATTAATTAATCATATTGAAATGGATTGTCGGTAAGCCGTGAATTCCGTGTCGACCGCGAGCCAATCGGGCGATGTCGTGAATCGTACAAGGAAAACATCCGGAATGCATTGAACATTATTTGACAATCGATGCGTGTTGGTTAATTTGTTCAATTGAATCATTGGTTTGCAGTCGATATGTGCGTTCGCTTACAAAGCCGCGAATTAGTGTGACGATTCAAATTTGAGACAGTTTAAAACAGTCATTCGGCGTGCGATGCGCCGCTCGGGCGGCGCGTGAGACATCACGGAAACAATTGAAAACGGGCTGTAAGTATTTGAACGATAAGCTCTGCGCGCCGCCGCTGGTGCCACTGCAAGCGCCGCGGTCATTGATCAGTCGAATCGCGTGCCATCCCCGCGACGATGGTGGGTGTCCGGAAATGAGACGTTTTCGGCGGTTTGCTGCCAGCTATTCGGTCGTTCTGAATCGCGTGTCATTTATATATTAAGGATGGAGCGGGTATTGGCACGTAAATCGCTTATTCAGGCGAGCGTGTCGAAACGGGACTGCCGAATCGATCCACGGCGTGAAGCCGAGGGTCGATTGGATCGAGGGTTGTGGGCCGCAACCCGCGTCGCCGTCCGGATGCGCATTGCGATAACGAGTTCCGCTGACGCGACTGCATGTGGCACGGACAATAAAAGGGATACAGACATGCTTCATCTTCACTCGAGCTACTCGGCGAATGCCATCCTCGATGCCCTCCCGGAGGACAGCATCCGTGCCATCGCACCGCACCTCGAGCTGGTCAGGATCAAGGCCGGCATGCTCGACCGGGTCGGGGAACCGATGCGCCACCTGCATTTCCCGACAACCGCCATGATGTCGGTGCAGCACCTGATGGAGGACGGGGCGATGGTCGAAGTCGCGGTGGTCGGCCGCGAAGGCGTGGTCGGCCTGGCGACGCTCGTCGGCGGCACCGCGGTGTCGAGCCGCGTCGAAGTCCGCATCGGCGGGATGGCCTATCGCGTGCCGACCTGCGTGATGCGCTCGGAATTCGAACGTTCGCCGGCGACGTATCGCCTGTTGCTGAACTACTGCCAGGCGACGATGGCGCAGATTTCGCGCAGCGCGCTGTGCAACCGGCATCACTCGGTCAGCGAACAGTTGAGCCGCTGGCTGCTGCTCGCGCACGACCGGATCGACGGCGACGAACTGGCCGTCACGCAGCAGACGATCGCGAACATGCTCGGCGTGCGTCGCGAAGGCGTGACGGAGGCGGCCGGCAATCTGCAGGAGGCCGGGCTGATCCGGCAACGTCGCGGCCGCATCACCGTGCTCGACCGCGACGGGCTCGAGCGCCAGGCATGCGAGTGCTACGAGCTGATTCGCGCGGACTATCGCCGGTTGCTCGGCTCGCGGGCGGGCGCGCGCGTGCTGCCGGTGCGGCCGCGCATGCAGGACATGCACGGCGGAATGCCCGCGCACGGTGCGTGACGATGCATGCGATGGCGGGTGGAACGAATGCGGTGCGGCGTGCCGCGATCGCCGCGGCCGATGTTGCGTTCGTGCTGGCCGGAACCCTCGCCGCGCAAGCCGCGATGGGGCTCGCGTGGCGTGATCTGTCGGATGCGCAGCGCGGCGCGATCGCATTGCTGTGCGTGCTGACCGTCGCGCTGTTGCCGCATATCTTGCGCGTGCCGCGCGGTGCGGTGTCGCCGCACGGCAGCGGCGCCGTGCTGACGCGCACGGTGATTGCCGTCGTGTGCGCGGGCACGCTGACGGTGGTCGGCACGATGGGGATCATGAACCGTGGCGGCACGGTCACGACGCGCTGGATCGCGCGGACGGTGCTGTCCGGCGACGCTGCGCTGCTGCTCGGCAGGCTGGCGCTATGCGCGCTGGCGATGAAGCGCGGCGATCCGCGCGCGCGGCAGCGGCGGGTCGCGGTCGTCGGCGCGACCGCTTACGGACGCGTGGCGATCGAGCGAATGCAGCTCGAGCCGGCCGGACCGTTCGCGGCGGCCTGCGTGTTCGACGACGATGCGCGGGCCGCGGCCGACGGGATCGGCGGCGTGCCGGTGATCGACGACTGGGTCGTGCTGCGGCGCATGATCCGTGCCGGCGAGATCGACGAAGTGTGGCTCACGCTGCCGATGTCGCACGAGTCGCGCATCCAGCGCATCGTGCGCGAATTGCGCGACGAGTTCGTCGAGCTGCGATTGTTGCCGGACGTGCGGCAGATGGCGGTCGTCGAGCGTTCCACGACCGACGTGCTCGGCATGCCGGCAATCAACCTCGCGACCACGCCGCGCTCGGCGCCGGAACTGTGGGCGAAGTTCGCGTTCGACCGGCTGTTCGCGGTCGCCGTGCTGATCCCGCTGCTGCCGCTGCTCGCGGTGCTGGCGATCGCGGTGAAGCTGTCGTCCCCGGGGCCTGTCTTGTTCAGGCAGCGCCGCAAGGGTGCCGACGGGCGCGAGTTCCATATCCTCAAGTTCAGGACGATGCGCGCGCACCGCGCCCAGCCCGGTGTCGTGCGGCAGGCCTCGCGCAACGATGCGCGCATCACGCCGGTCGGCGCGTTCCTGCGGCGCACGTCGCTCGACGAGCTGCCGCAGTTCTTCAACGTGCTGTTCGGCCAGATGTCGGTGGTCGGCCCGCGTCCGCACGCGATCGAACACGACGACTTCTACCGGCAACTGATCGACTGCTACATGTATCGCTATCGCGTGCGGCCGGGGATCACGGGATGGGCGCAGGTGAACGGCTATCGCGGCGAGACGCGCAAGGTCGAGGCGATGGCCGCACGCGTGAAGTTCGACCTGTTCTACATGCAGAACTGGAGCTTCTGGTTCGACATGAAGATCATCCTGATGACGGTCGTGCGCGGCTTCGTCGGACGCAATGCGTTTTGATTGAGAGGATTACGAAGTATTGAAGGCAGGATTTTTTGCCATCGATGCGACGTGCACCGCAACCGCGAACCACAAGCCGAACTCAGCTATCCGCCGGCGGCTGCCCGGCCGCCGGCAACGCAGCGGGCGAGACAGCGGGGTGGGTGTCGGGCGCGGCTTGCGCGCTCGACGGCTGGACGGCGTGCTGAATCGTCGGCACGACCATCGTCGGGAACAGGGCCGCAAGGGCCACCCAGATGACGACGCCGAACACCATGACGTTCTCCCGGAAAGCCGCGGATTTGCCGCGCATGCTTTCAATCTATGACGCAACTTTTTTCAGGGGATTGATCGACCTCAACGGCCGCTGCGTCAGACGAATGCAGTTTGGCTGGTTTTCGCGTCGGTCCCCGGTTTTCGTGCACACGGTGCGGGCGCTGACGCCGGTCAACACATGCGTGTGCATTGGGTTTATGCTGCGTCGAATGCGTCCGGCGCTTTGTGCCTCCGGACGCGTATCCGGGCGCGGCGAGCCAGGCATGCCGGCCCGCCGTGCACCGGCGCGACAACCGCGCACCGCATGCCTCATTGCGCGGAACCCGGAAAAGGAGAGACGGCGATGGCGCTCGACCAAGAACAACGGCAGACGCTGCAGCGGCGGCTGACCGAGAGCGAGCAGGCGTTGCGGGCGGACATCCGGACGAGCGAGGACCAGCGCGCGTCGGAGTCTTATGCCGAGCTCGCCGGCGCGGCGCCGGACGAGGGCGACGAGGCGAATGCCGATCTGTTCGTCGACATGGATCATGCGTTGATCGGGCTGAAGCTGGCCGAATTGCGCGCGATCGGGCGCGCGCAGCAGCGCATGCGCGACGGCAGCTACGGCGAGTGCATCGATTGCGATGCGCCGGTCGGCTACGAGCGTTTGCTCGCGCGGCCGGCCGCCGAGCGCTGCACGCATTGCCAGTTGGTGTACGAGCGTCGCTACGCGACGACGCCGCGCGCATCGCTCTGACGTCGGCGCCGGGGGCGCTCGAACAGCGCGGCCCGCGCAGCACGACACGGACAATCGGCGCAGGATGACCAACGGGCGCCCGCTGCCGTCGACATGCGGCGCCGGGCGGGCGGACGCCGGCGCGCCAGCGCACGGCGCCATCCACGTGGAAGGGAGCCACGCCGATCATGCCGATCCACAATGCCGAGTGCGCGGCCGTGTTCGCCGAAATCGCCGACATGCTCGAGATCCAGGGCGCGAATCCGTTCCGGGTGCGCGCCTATCGCAACGCGGCCCGTACGATTGCCGACTACGGGCGCGACATTCCGGCGATGATCGCGAGCGGCGGCGATCCCGGCCGGATCCCTTCGATCGGCGCCGATCTTGCGGCGAAGCTGCGCGAGATCGCCGCGACCGGCACCTGCGAACTCCAGCAAACGCTGCGCCATGCATTGCCGGGCGCGATCGTCGAACTGCTCGACGTGCCGGGGCTCGGCGCGAAACGCGTGAAGGCGCTGCATGACGCACTACACGTCGACTCGCTCGAACAGCTGCGCGCCGAAGCGAAGAGCGGGCACGTGCGCGCGCTGCCGGGCTTCGGCGCGAAGACCGAAGCGCACCTGCTCGACGCGATCGACGATCGCCTGCAGCGCGAGCCGCAGCGCTTCCTGCTGCCCGATGCCGCGCGATCGCTGATGCCGTTGCTCGAACGGCTGCGCAACGTGGCCGGTGTCGGCGAAGCGGTGCCGGCCGGCAGCTTTCGACGCGGCCGCGAGACGGTCGGCGATCTCGACATCCTGGTGACCGCACGCGATCCGGCCGCGGTGGCCGACGCGTTCGTCGGCTACGGCGATGTCGCGCGCGTGCTCGCGAACGGCAAGACGCGTTCGAGCGTCATGCTCGGCAACGGACTGCAGGTCGATCTGCGCGTCGTCGACGCCGACGCGTTCGGCGCGGCGCTCGTCTATTTCACGGGATCGAAGGCGCACAACATCGCGCTGCGCCGGCTCGCGCAGGCCGGCGGGCTGAAGATCAACGAATACGGCGTGTTTCGCGGCGACGAGCGGATCGCGGGCGCGACGGAGGCCTCCGTCTACGAGGCGATCGGCCTTCACTGGGTGCCGCCCGAATTGCGCGAGGACCGCGGCGAGATCGACGCGTCGCGCGCCGGCACGCTGCCGACCCTGATCGAACGCAAGCATGTCCATGGCGATCTGCACGCGCATACCGATGCATCGGCCGGGCGTGACAGCCTGCGCGCGATGGCGGACGCGGCGCGTGCGCGCGGGCTCGCGTATCTCGCCGTCACCGACCGCATGCCGGATGCCGCCGGCGGCCGCACCGATTGCGACTGGCTCGTGCGGCAGATCGACGAGATCGACCGCGTCAACGCGTCGTTCGACGACTTCGTGCTGCTGAAGGGTGTCGAGGCCGGCATTCGCGAGGACGGCAGCCTCGATGTGCCGGATGACGTGCTCGGCCGGCTCGACCTCGTCGTCGGCGCGGTGCGCGACGGCTTCGACCTGCCGGGCGACGCGCAGACCGAGCGGATCCTGCGTGCGATCGATCATCCGTATTTCACGATCCTTGCGCATCCGACCGGCCGGCTGCTCGGCGAACGCGACGCGTGCGAACTCGACGTGCCGCGCGTGCTCGCCGCGGCCGCCGCGCGCCACTGCTTCGTCGAACTCGACAGCGACCCGCGGCGGCTCGATCTGCCGGACGTGTGGTGCCGCGAGGCCGCGAAGGCCGGCGTCGCGGTCGCGATCGGCTCGGACGCGCAGCGCTCGGACGATCTCGACAACCTCGGATACGGTATCGGCCAGGCGCGGCGCGGCTGGCTCATGCGGCACGACGTGCTCAACACGCGCACGCTCGCGCAACTACGGCCGCTGCTGGCGCGTACGATGGGCGCCAGCAGCGCGTCGAAGCGCGGCCGCCCGAAGGGCGCGTGACGGCCCGCCCGAGTCAGGCCAGCACGTCTTCCGCCGGTACGTACGGCAAGCCGAGCGCGAGCGCGACGGCCTCGTACGTGATGTGACCGTCGCAGACGTTCAGGCCCGCGCGCAGGTGCGGGTCGTCGGTCATCGCGCGTTTCCAGCCTTTGTCGGCGAGCGCGAGCGCGTGGCCGAGCGTTGCATTGTTCAGCGCGAACGTCGACGTGCGTGCGACCGCGCCCGGCATGTTCGCGACGCAGTAGTGCACGACGCCGTCGACGACGAAGGTCGGCTGCGCGTGCGTCGTGGCATGCGATGTCTCGAAGCAGCCGCCCTGGTCGATCGCGACGTCGACGACGACGGCGCCCGTGCGCATCGTCGCGATCATGTCGCGCGTGACGAGCCGAGGTGCCGACGCGCCCGGCACGAGCACCGCGCCGATCACGACGTCGGCGTCGCGCACGGCTTCGTCGATCGTGTGTGCGTTCGAGCAGACGGTCGTGATCCGGTTCGCGAAGATCAGGTCGAGCTGGCGCAGCCGGCCCACGTTCGTGTCGAGCACGGTGACGCGCGCGCCGAGGCCGACCGCCATCTGCAGCGCGCCGGTGCCCACCACGCCCGCGCCGAGCACCACGACGTGCGCGGCCGGCACGCCGGGCACGCCGGCCATCAGCACGCCGCGGCCGCCGCGCGGGCTTTCGAGGTGGGTCGCCGCGACCTGGATCGACATGCGTCCCGCGACTTCGCTCATCGGCGCGAGCAGCGGCAGCCCGCCGCCGGGGCCCGTCACGGTTTCGTACGCGATGCAGACCGCGCCGGACTTCACGAGCGCCGTCGCCTGCTCGGGATCGGGCGCGAGATGCAGGTACGTATAAAGGATCTGCCCGCGCCGCAGCATCGCGCACTCGGCGGCCTGCGGCTCCTTGACCTTGATGATCATGTCGGCGCGCGCGAAGATTTCGCGCGCGTCGTCGCACAGTGCTGCGCCGGCGGCCGTGTAGTCGTCGTCGAGCAGGCCGATCGCGGTGCCCGCGCCGCGCTGCACGAGCACGGTGTGGCCGTGTCGCGTGAGTTCGCGTGCGCCGGCCGGCGTGAGGCCGACGCGGTATTCATGGTTCTTGATCTCTTTCGGCACACCGATCAGCATGAGTCGCCTCCATGGGTATTCGTCATTGTTGTCATGCCCGGACGCGTTGCGGTCGTCCGACCGTGCGTGCCGGTGAACGGCACGTGTGCGACGGTGGGCATGCACGGCTCGATGGCCGTATTGGAATAAAAGGGTAGTGGTGCCCGGAGGGAAGTCAAGCGGCGGCCCGGTGCGACGGTATGCGCACTGCACCGCAACACGCGGCGTGGCGTATTGCGACCGGACGTCGCAACGCACAAAGCGTGCGGTTTGGGTATCGTCTTGTGTGGTGCGGAACGGGGCCGCACGCCGGCAACCTTCCGGCTGGATCACGACACAACGACACGATGCGACAAGGAACCTTACCGACATGACCGGCGCGTACTTCAGCGTGCCGACGCTTTGTGCGATCGCACTCATCCACGTCTACTGGGCGTTCGGCGGACGGCTCGGCAAGCGTGCGGCCATTCCGGAGCAGGACGGCGTGCCGCTGCTGCGGCCGACCGCGCTCGGCACACTCGCCATCGCCGCAGCATTGCTGGCCGGCGCATGCGCGGTGGCGTCGCGCGCGGGCTGGCTGTGGCCGAACCTGTATCCCGGCGCGATCGCGTTCGCGGTCGTTGCGCTCGCATTGATCTTCGCGGTGCGCGCGGTCGGCGATTTCCGCTACGTCGGCTTCTTCAAGCGGATCCGCGGGTCGCGTTTCGCGCGGATGGACAGCCTGTGTTATTCGCCGCTGTGCGCGGCGCTCGCGCTGTCGACCGCGTCGATGCTGTGGCCGTGGTGAGCGCCGGGCCGATCGGGGCGGACGTCTTGGCACGAGCGAGACGGCGGTAACGCGGGTCGCGGGGTCGCGACGGAAAGCGCCGACCGGCGCGGGTGAGGGCATTCCCGAAAAAACGACATGCGCGGACCGGGCGAAACCTGCGTCTGCGTCCGGCCACCCCGACGAGCAACGACACGATCGCGCCGCGGCTCTTGCGTATTCCGACTTCCGGATTTTCCGATTATTGCGTTTTTCGATGCAATGAATTGCATCGAACCCTTTGGATATGGAACCGGTTCCATTTATAATTCGCCGCACGTGTCGCCAGGCTCGAAATGAGGGTCGTGCACGCTGCGCTTGCCGTCGGTCGGCGCGGCGTCTAAGTTGAATAGGGCCATGGCGATGAAGGGCAGATGCGGGTGGTAACCGGTATTTGTCCGACGATAGACCCGCGAAGAGGTCGACCCCGCGCAGCGCGCCGGAACCGGCGCGCGCGCGGCTGCACGACGGCGCCGCCGCGCACTGCGCGGCCGGCGCCCGTCGTTGTTCGCAATACAGCAAGAACAGGACGGCCGGCCGCGCGCGGCATGGCTACCGTGGCGGGCATGTCGCATGCGAAATGCGCGTCTCCCGAACCACGCTCCCCAACGATCAACATCCGACCATGTCCACGCCACCCGACAAACCCAATTCGCGTCGCCGCTTCCTGCGCACGTCGGTCGCACTCGTGCCGATCGCGTCGGTCGCCGGTTGCGACCTGCGCTCGTCGTCGTCGTCCGCCACCACGGCCGGCAATGCCTCCGCCGCGTCGGCCGGCGCCGAACGCGCGCCGTACAAGCCGACTTTCTTCGATGCGAAGGAGTGGGCGTTCGTCCAGGCCGCGGTCGACCGGATGATTCCGGCCGACGCGGAAGGCCCCGGCGCGCTCGAATCCGGCGTGCCCGAATTCATCGATCGCCAGATGGAAACCCCGTACGCGCACGGCGCGACGTGGTACATGCAGGGGCCGTTCCAGCAGGGCGTGCCCGAGCTCGGCTACCAGCTCAAGCTCGTGCCGCGCGACATCTACCGCCTCGGCATCGCGGCGGTGAACCGTTATTGCGAAAAGGCTCACGGCAAGGCGTTCGCCGACCTCGACGCACCGACCCGCGATACGGTGCTCGGCGCGCTGGAGAAGGGCGGCGCGCAGATCGACGACGTGCCGTCCACCGTGTTCTTCGGCCAGTTGCTGCAGAACACGCGCGAAGGCTACTTCTGCGATCCGGTACACGGCGGCAATCACGACATGGCCGCGTGGAAGATGATCGGTTTTCCGGGCGCGCGCGCCGACTTCATGGATTTCGTCAACCAGAACGGCAAGCCGTATCCGTATGGCCCGGTCTCGATCAACGGGGAGCGTACCTGATGGCCGCAGAAAAGAAGCCGCACGTCGATGCGGTGATCGTCGGCTTCGGCTGGACCGGCGCGATTCTCGCGAAGGAACTGACCGAAGCGGGATTGAACGTGGTCGCGCTCGAGCGCGGCGAGTATCGCGACACTTATCCGGACGGCGCGTATCCGAACACGATCGACGAGCTGACCTACAACGTCCGCAAGAAGCTGTTCCTCGACCTGTCGAAGACGACCGTGTCGATCCGCCACGGCGTGCAGGACACCGCGCTGCCGTACCGGCAGCTCGCCGCGTTCCTGCCGGGCGAGGGCGTGGGCGGCGCGGGGCTGCACTGGTCGGGCGTGCACTTCCGGATCACGCCGGAGGAACTGCGCCTGCGCAGCCACTACGAAGAGCGCTACGGCAAGAAATTCATCCCCGAAGGGATGACGATTCAGGACACGGGTGTCAGCTACGACGAGCTCGAGCCGTATTTCGACTTCGCCGAGAAGGTGTTCGGCACGTCGGGGCAGGCGTACAAGGTCGGCGGCAAGGTGGTCGGCGACGGCAACGTGTTCGAGGCGAACCGCAGCGACAACTTTCCGCTGCCCGCGCAGCTCAATACCTATTCGGCGCAGCGCTTCTTCGATGCCGCGAAGTCGCTCGGGCTGCATCCGTATCGGCTGCCGTCGGCGAACACGTCGGGACCGTACACGAATCCGTACGGCGTGCAGATGGGGCCGTGCAACTTCTGCGGCTACTGCAGCGGCTACGCGTGCTACATGTACTCGAAGGCGTCGCCGAACCTGAACATCCTGCCCGCGCTGAAGCAGGTGCCGAACTTCGAGCTGCGCTCGAAGTGCCACGTGCTGCGCGTGGACCTGGACGACACGAAGAAGCGCGCGACGGGCGTCACCTACGTCGACCCGGCCGGTCGTGAAGTGCACCAGCCGGCCGATCTCGTGATCGTCGCCGCGTTCCAGTATCACAACGTGCACCTGCTGCTGCTGTCGGGCATCGGCAAGCCGTACGACCCGATCTCGGGCGAAGGTGTCGTCGGCCGCAATTTCGCGTACCAGAACCTGTCGACGATCAAGGCGTTCTTCGACAAGGACACGTACACGAACCCGTTCATCGGTGCGGGCGGCAACGGCGTCGCGGTGGACGACTTCAACGCGGACAACTTCGACCATGGCCCGCTCGGTTTCGTCGGCGGCTCGCCGCTGTGGGTGAACCAGGCCGGCGTGAAGCCGATCAGCGGCATCGCGACGCCGCCCGGCACGCCGCAGTGGGGCTCGGCGTGGAAGAAGGCCGTGAAGGACAACTACGCGCACACGATCTCGATGGACGCGCACGGCACGAACATGTCGTACCGCGACGTGTACCTCGACCTCGATCCGACCTATCGCGATTCGTACGGCCAGCCGCTGTTGCGGATGACCTTCGACTGGAAGGACAACGACATCAGGATGGCGCAGTACGTGACCGGGCAGATGAAGAAGATCGCGGAGGCGATGGGGCCGAAGGCGATCGGCGTGTCGACGCGCGAGTTCGGCAAGCATTTCGATTCGCGCGCGTACCAGACGACCCACCTCGTCGGTGGCGCGATCATGGGCACCGACCCGAAGACGAGCGTGCTGAACCGCTATCTGCAGTGCTGGGACGTGCACAACGTGTTCGTGATGGGCGCCTCGGCATTGCCGCAGGGCATCGGCTACAACCCGACCGGGATCATCGCGGCGCTGGCCTACTGGTCGGCACGTGCGATCCGCGAGCAATACCTGAAAAATCCCGCCCCGCTGGTGACCGCATGAAGAGGACGATGAACCACCACAACGCCGTGCGCTGCCTGATCCCGCTGCGGCGCGCGCTGGCGATCGGCACCGCATGGGCGGCGTTTGGCTTCGCCGGTCCGGCCTTCGCGCAGCCGGCGGCGGCTTCGGCGGCGTCCGGTACGGCCGCACCCGTGGCCCGGTCGGCCGACGCGAGCCTGATCAAGCGAGGCGAATACCTTGCCCGCGCGGGCGACTGCATCGCGTGCCACACGGCGAGCGGCGGCAAGCCGTTCGCGGGCGGGCTGAAGTTCGACACGCCGATCGGTGCGATCTATTCGACGAACATCACGCCAGATCCGAAGACGGGCCTCGGCGGCTGGACGCTCGACGACTTCACCCGCGCGGTGCGCGAAGGTGTGCGCAAGAACGGCGACACGATGTATCCGGCGATGCCGTACCCGTCCTACGCGCGCCTGAACGACGACGACGTGAAGGCGCTGTACGCGTACTTCATGCACGGCGTCGCGCCGGTCGAGCACGAGAACCGCGCGGTCGACATCGTGTGGCCGCTGTCGATGCGCTGGCCGCTGACGTTCTGGCGCAAGATGTTCGCGCCGGCGCCGAAGCCGTTCGATGCGGCGCCGTACACCGATCCGGTGGTCGCGCGCGGTGCGTATCTCGTGCAGGGTCTCGGCCATTGCGGCGCGTGCCATACGCCGCGCGCGGCGACGATGCAGGAGCGCGCGCTGACCGACGCGGGCGGCCTCGACTTCCTGGCCGGCGGCGCGGCGATCGACGGCTGGGTGCCGACGAGCCTGCGCGGCGAGCCGCGCACCGGGCTCGGCACGTGGAACGAAACCGAGATCGTGCAGTTCCTGAAGACGGGCCGCACGCTGCGCACGGCCGCGTTCGGCGGGATGACGGACGTGGTCGGCCACAGCATGCAGCACATGAGCGACGACGACCTGACTGCAATTGCACGCTACCTGAAGACGCTGCCGCCGCGCGTGCAGGGCGAGCAGCCGCACGTGTACGATGCGGCCGCCGCGAAGGCGCTGCAAACCGGCGACGCGAGCAAGCCGGGCGCAGCCGTCTATCGCGACAACTGCATGGCCTGCCACCGCAGCGACGGTCACGGCTACACGCGCGTGTTCCCGGCACTCGCCGGCAACCCGATCGTGCAGGGTGAGGATCCGACGTCGCTGATTCACGTCGTGCTGGAAGGCAGCGCGCTGGAGGGCACGCACACCGCGCCGTCGACCTTCACGATGCCGCCGTTCGGCTGGCGCCTGTCGGACCAGGAAGTCGCGGACGTGTCGAACTTCGTGCGCACGAGCTGGGGCAATACGGGCGCGCCGGTCACGGCCGCGCAGGTCGCGAAGGTGCGCAAGAGCATGCCATCGACGCGACCGGAGCCGCCGCCGGGCGCGCGGTTCCCGCAGGCGTCGCGCTGACGAACTTGGCGGGGCGACGGGGCGTCCGGCCCCGCCCGATCGATCCGCCTCGCGGCGCCGTCTAGCCCGCGAAGTTCGTTCCGTGCGACCGGGGTTGCACCCCGCAATGGCGCGCCACCGCGTGAATTTTTCGCGGCGGCGCGCCATTTTTTCCGTGTCATCCCTTATCCTTTCATTCTTGAACCTTACTAAATAGTTACAAGAACTTGGGAGGGGGGATGCCTCATGATGTCAGCCTGATTGCGTTGCTCGCGGCCGGTTTCGGCCTCGCGATGATCTTCGGTTACCTCGCGTCGCTGCTGAAAATGCCGCCGCTCGTCGGCTATCTGCTTGCCGGGATCGTGATCGGCCCCGGCACGCCCGGTTTCGTCGGCGATCTGTCGCTCGCGCAACAGCTTGCCGAAGTCGGCGTGATGCTGCTGATGTTCGGAGTCGGTCTCCATTTCTCGCTCGGCGACCTGCTCGCGGTGCGCAAGATCGCGCTGCCGGGGGCCATCGTCCAGATTACCGTCGCGACGCTGCTCGGCGGCGGGCTCGCGCTCGCATGGGGCTGGAGCGTTGGCGCGGCACTCGTGTTCGGCCTCGCGCTGTCGGTCGCGAGCACGGTCGTGTTGCTGCGCGCGCTAGAAGGGCGCGGGCTCGTCGAGACGGTCAATGGGCGCATCGCGGTCGGCTGGCTCGTCGTCGAGGATCTCGTGATGGTGCTCGTGCTCGTGCTGCTGCCGCCCGTCGCGGGGCTGCTCGGCGGCACGCCGCCCGGCGACGTGCACGCGGCCGGCGGCAGCGTGTGGGGCACGCTCGGCGTCACGATGCTGAAGGTCGCCGCGTTCATCGCGCTGATGCTGGTGGTCGGCAAGCGCGTGTTTCCGCGCATTCTGTGGCTCGTCGCGCGTACCGGTTCGCGTGAGCTGTTCACGCTTTGCATGATCGCCGCGGCGGTCGGCATCGCGTTCGGCGCGGCGAAGCTGTTCGACGTGTCGTTCGCGCTCGGCGCATTCTTTGCCGGGATGATGATGCGCGAGTCGGAATTCAGCCGGCGCGCGGCCGACGAGACGCTGCCGCTGCGCGACGCGTTCTCGGTGCTGTTCTTCATTTCGGTCGGGATGCTGTTCGATCCGAAGGTGCTGCTCGCCGAGCCGCTGCACGTGATCGAGGTCGCGGCGATCGTGTTGATCGGCAAGACGCTCGCGGCGGTCGCGCTCGTGATCGCGTTCCGTTATCCGCTGAACACCGCGCTGACGGTCGGCGCGGGTCTCGCGCAGATCGGCGAGTTCTCGTTCATCCTCGCGGGTCTTGGCCGGGCGCTCGGACTGCTGTCGGCCGAGGGGCAGAGCCTGATTCTCGCGGTTGCGCTGATCTCGATCGCGATGAACACGCTGCTGTTCGCGATGATCGATCCGGCGCTCGTATGGATCCGCAAGCATTCGGCGTTCGCGCGCAAACTCGAGGCTCGCGACGATCCGCTCGCCGCGCTGCCGATGTCGACGCCGCAGACGCACCTGACCGGCCAGGTCGTGATCATCGGCTACGGCAAGGTCGGCACGCGGATCGCACATGCGCTGGACGAGCGCGGGATCGCGTATGTCGTCGTCGAGCAGAACCGCGAGCTCGTCGAGAAGCTGCGCGCGGACGGCGTCGCGGCCGTGTCGGGCGACGCGATCGAGCCGGTCGTGCTCGTGCAGGCGCATATCGCGCGCGCCGGGATGCTGGTCGTCACGCTGCCGGACGTATTCGACGTGCGGCAGATCGTCGAGATATCGCGCACGCTGAACCCGGCGCTGGAGGTCGTGCTGTGCACGAACAGCAGCGACGAGGCCGCGTTGCTGTCGAGCGAGGGCGTCGGCACGGTGTTCATGGGCGAGAGCGAACTCGCGCGCGGGATGACCGAGCACGTGCTCGGCAGGATGGTGAGGCCGGTGGCGGCAGCGCATTGACGGTCGCGCGGCCGGGTCCGCCCGGTTAGCGGGATTGCACCGGCCGTCGGAACGGCGGGAACGGCGCAAGGGCGCGTGCGAGGCATTCGGCACGGCGAAGCGCACACGCATGCGTCGGCAGCCGCGCCCGGTACCATCCGGCAGGCTTCAGCCTGCCGCCTTCGTCTGGACGGCCGCGCCGGCGCCGGGTTGCTCGGCCGTCTTCACCGGCATTGCCGCCTTCTGCGCGGCCGCCGTCTTCGGTTGCACCGCGGCCTTCGGCGCTGCGACCGTCTTCTGCGGGGCCACCGCCTTGGCCGGCGCATTCGGCGTCGGCTCGACCGGCGCGTCGGGCGGCACGCCGAGCAACTGCAACGAGCCGCTCGTGACCGACGAAAACACCGGGCCGGCCACCGTGCCGCCGTAGTAGCCCTTGCCGCGTGGCTCGTCGATCATCACCGCGACGATCAGGCGCGGGTTGCTCATCGGCGCCATCCCCGCGAACAGTGCGCGGTACTTGCCCTTCGCATAGGTCGCGCCGACCTGCTTGCGCGCCGTGCCGGTCTTGCCGCCGATCCGGTAGCCGTCGACGCGCGCGCGGCGCCCCGTGCCGCCTTCGCCGACCGCCGACTCGAGCATCGCGCGGATCGCCGCCGCGGTTTGCGGCGACGTCACGCGGTGGCCGCGATGGGCATCGATCGTCTGAGGGTCGGAGCCGTTCTTCAGCAGCGACACCGGGTGCAGCGTGCCGTCGCCCGCGTAGGCGGTGTAGGTCTGCGCGATCTGCAGCAGCGACATCGACAGCCCGTAGCCGTATGCCATCGTCGCCTGCTCGATCGGCCGCCAGCGCTGGTAGCCGCGCAGGCGGCCCGATGCGACGCCCGGGAACGTCAGTTCCGGCGCACGGCCGATCCCGTATTCCTGGTACTTGTTCCAGATCGTTTCGGCCGGCAGGTTCAGCGCCAGCTTCGCGAGCGCGACGTTGCTCGACTTCTGCAGCGCCTGCGAGACGGTCAGCGAGCCGTGGTTCGACGTGTCGTGGATCACGGCCGGGCCGATCTTGTAGGTGCCCGGCGACGTGTTGATGATCGTGTTGGGCGTGACCTTGCGCTCGTCGATCGACAGCGCGACGACGAGCGGCTTGATCGTCGAGCCGGGTTCGAACGTGTCGATCACCGCGCGGTTGCGCAATTGCTGGCCCGTCAGCCGGGCGCGATCGTTCGGGTCGAAGGTCGGGTAGTTCGCGAGCGCGAGGATCTCGCCGTTCTGCGCGTCGAGCACGACGACGCTGCCGGCCACCGCGTTGTTCTCGATCACCGCGGCCTTGAGCTGGCTGAACGCGAGCTGCTGGATGCGCCGGTCGATCGTCAGTTCGATCGTCGCGCCGTGCTGCGCGGGGACGAGCGGGCGCGTGTCGGACACGATGCGCCCGAGCCGGTCGCGGATCACCTCACGCTGCCCGGACGTGCCCGACAGCCGCCCATTCGCCGCGAGCTCGACGCCTTCCTGGCCCTTGTCCTCGACGTTGGTGAAGCCGACCACGTGCGCGGCCGATTCGCCTTCCGGATAGAAGCGCTTCGAATCGGCGATCTGCGTGATGCCGTCGATCGCGAGCTTGTCGAGCCGGCTCGCGGTGTCGGCGTCGACCTGCCGCTTGAGCAGCACGAACGTACGGTCGTTGCGCAAGCGGCGCTTCGCTTCCGCGAGCGGCATGTCGAGCAGCTTCGCGACCTGCGGATAGTCGATTTCGGCGACCTGTTTCGGGTTTGCCCAGATTTCATAGGTCGACAGGCTGACCGCGAGCATCGCGCCATTGCGATCGACGATGCGCCCGCGCATCGCGTCGAGCTCGATCGTGCGCTGGTAGCGCTTCTGGCCTTCCCCGACGTAGAAATCCTGGTTCGCGATCTGCACCCAGAACGCGCGTCCGATCAGCGCGGCGAAACCGATGGACACCATGATCACGACGAACTTCGAGCGCCACATCGGCAGGCGCGACGCGAGCATCGGATGCTTGGTCGCGGCGGCGTACGGATCGGCGGGATGGGTCTTCTTTTTCACGCTCATGCAAGGGCCGGGTCGGGCCGCCGGACGGCGGCGAGTCAGTCGGAATAATGTGATTGTAATAAATGAGTAAACATCATGTGGGGAAAGTATGTTTCGGCCCCGTAAAAGATGCGTATTCAAGGCCGGATAGGGCGGAACGAGGCGGGAACGAGGTGGGAGCGACGGCGAGGCGTCGCTCGCCGGTTCGCCCGATCGGGAGGGCGCGGTGCGATCGTTACCACCGCGCCGCCGCGATCCAATTAACCCGGCCCCGATTAATTTCGAGACGGGAAAATAAAAAGCGCCTCGGAGAGAGGCGCCTTATTTCTGAATATCGAAATGAATATCGCGGAAACTGGAATAAACCCGAAAACCCCCAGAGGAATGCCGTCAAAAATACCTATCGCGCGACGGAAATAAATTCCTCGTATTCCGGCTCCACCGTGGAGCGATCGACCGCCTGCAGGCGCCACGCGCCGTGCGGGTGCTCGCCGGCGAGCACCGCGGGACCCTGCTCGCGCTGCGAAGCGCTGAACGACAGGCCCTTCAACTGGCACACGGCATTCCCGCTGTCGGCCGCGCAGAGGGCCATCGCGCCTTCTACGTCCCGAACCTTGCCCCAGGTCGGAAGATCGATGCCCTGGTGTGCCTCGCGTGACCACAGGCCCTCGTCGGTATCGACCCACAGCACCGCGAAGGCGTGTCGGGTTGCCGATTCGCTGCCATTAATCCGAATGGTGAGGCGCATTGGATCTTCTCCTGAAGAAAATGACACATTCGACCGTTTTGGTTTGAACAGTCTAGATAGACTGACGTGAAACGCAAGTGATAATCCTCAATAAATCCGAATTGAGTCTATTGGGGTTTCAGATGAAACGACGTCTGACGATCCATCACGATTCCGGCAGCGCGAGCAAACGCAGGCGCCAGCGCGATCCGCGCGCCGTGACCGGACGCTGGCGGGCCGAGGACATGCGATGACCTGGGGCGGTGGCCGCGTCGAAGTGCCGCGCTGAAAGCGGTCTCACCCGACGCGCGCGGGTCGTCCTGTCATGCACGCCGCAAAATGCCGACCGACCGGACGTTTCAATGATTTGACGGCCCGGCGGCTACGACACACTCCGACATTCGCGTACAAATCCGCACACTTTCACGAAACTTTCAGGACAGACTTGCGGGCGATCGGACCCCACACTTGGCATTTCCCGATCCTGCGCTGCGGACGCCCGTCCGTGGCGGGCCGCCACCTCTTTCCGGAGACGCGATCGACGCGATCGCGGGCTGCAGCCCGATCGGGATTGCCGGGCGTGCGTCGGCCCCGGCCCGGCCGACCGCCGTACGCCACCCCGCTACCCGGGGCAGCCGCGCCGTCCGGCCGATTCTTCGAAGGAGACTATCGTGCTGATCTGGAAAACCGCGTTGTCGCTCAACTGGCGCACGAGCCTCGTTTCGCCGGCCAGCGCACCGGTCGCGGCGGCCAACGTCGGCGGGCTGGTGCTTACCGGTGCCACCGGCTTCATCGGCAGTACCGTGCTGACGGCGCTCGTCAACGCAGGGTTGCTGGAACGGATCGTGTGTATCGTGCGTGCCGAGAATCGCGGCCACGCGGTCGCGCGTCTGCGCGAAGCGGCGCTGCGCGCGGGGCTTGCGCCGTACTGGGCATCGCGTCTCGGCGACGCGAACGTGGTCGTCGGCGCGCTCGGCGACGTGTGGCAGGGCCCCGATGCGCCGCGTCTCGCCGGCGCGACCCACGTGATCCACTGCGCGGGCCATGCATCGCCGGCCGACGGTGCGCACCTGCAGGCGGACATCGCCGATTCGCTCGGTTTCGCCGCGCGCTTCGCGCACGCGCCGCAGCTGCAGCGTTTCGTCTATGTCGGCACCGCGTTTGCACATGCCGGCCGCGGCGGGATCGTCCACGAGGAAATGGCCGGCCCGGTGGCGAGCGGCGCCGCGCACGGCGGCGATGGGCTGCCCGGCGCGGTGCTCGCAGCCGACTACCTGCACGCGAAAGCGGAAACGGAGCAGCGCCTGCGCGGGCTCGGCCTGCCGCTCGTCGTCGTGCGTCCGTCGCATGTCGTCGGCCACACGGTGCTCGGCACGCGGCCCGCGCCGAATTCGTTCTGGATGTTCCGCGTCGCGCATGCGGCGCGCCGCTTCACCGCGCGGCCGATGACGCGCATCGACATCGTGTCGGTCGACGACGTTGCGCGCGCGACGATGCTGTTGGCCGTAAAGCCGACGCTGATGCACGACGTGTATCACGTGTCGGCCGGCGACGAGGCGCCGCAGGTCGCGCAGATCGTGCGCGCGATGGACGAGGCGGCCGGCATGACGGGCGCGCCGCGCTACGCGGCATGCGTGCCGGCCGAACTGCCGCTCGTGGTGCGCGACGTGCTCGGGCGGCACGATCCTGCGCTCGAGCGTGTGATCGGCCGGGCGCTGCAGCGTTGCGCGGAATTCGCGACGGTCGATCGCGTATTCGACAATCGCCGCGTGCGCGACGAAATCGATTTCGAGCCGCTGCCGTTTGTCGATTACGTCGAGGAATGCATGCGCACGTCGCGCGGCGTCGCGGTGACCGAGCTGATGCGCGGCGCGCTGCACTGAGCGCCCGCGCGATACGGCACCTGCTGGTTCAGGTTCGCGGCCGCTTGCGGCGGCCCGGTGCCGGCAGGTCCTACGACGCGCTGCCGAGCTCGATCAGCCGGTCGAGCGCGCGATAGATGTCGTCGAGGCCGTCCTGGCCGAAACGCGCTTCAAGCTGACGATACTGCTCGTCGATACGCGGACCGATTTCGGTCACCAGCTTCTTGCTCTGCGGCGTCAGGCTCACCAGCAGCCGGCGCTGATCTTCCTGCGCGCGCATGCGCGTAATCAGGCCGTCGCGTTCCATTCGTTCCAGCACGCCCGTCAGGCTTGGGCTCAGGATGCAGCAGCGGCGTGCGATCTGTCCTGCTTCGAGCGCATGTGTCGGCTCGCCGTCGAGCACGCGGATGATCCGCCATTGCTGTTCGGTCAGCGCGAATTCCTTGAGAATGGGGCGGAACATGCCCATCAGCGTTTCGCGGGCCTCGAGCAGCAGCATGGCCAGGTTGCGATGGTCGAGCGTACGGTTCATCGGGGGTGGGGAATGGACGGGGACGCATCAATCTTAACAGCCGATGGTGATGAATTCCGCATATCAGGGTAATCAAGGTTGCCAGCGTCCGGTTGTTTATTTAAGATATTAACTATTGACGATGCGCCGCGACGCGCGGCAGGGGAATGACGCATGGAGCTGTCTTGCAGGACCGCCGCGGCGCCGCCGCTGCCGGTCGCCATCGGTACCGTCTACGGTGCGCTGCTCAACGAGCGCGCCGCACTCGACGCGCTCGGCGATGCCGTGCACGCACCGCCTTACGGCCGTCCGCCGCAGGCGCCGATCCTTTACATCAAGCCGGCCAACACGCATGCGGCGGACGGCGCGGCGGTCGTGGTGCCGGCCGGCATCGACGCGCTGGAGATCGGCGCGTCGGTGGCCGTCGTGTTCTCGCGACGCGCGACGCGCGTGCCGGCCGCGCAGGCGCTCGACTACCTGCACGGCTTCACGCTTGCGAGCGACGTGTCGGTTCCGCATCCCGATTACTACCGTCCGGCCGTGCGCTTCAAATGCCGCGACGGCTTCTGCCCGCTGGGTCCGGCGATCGTGCTGGCGGCCGCGCTCGGGGACGTCGACGCGATCGGCCTGACCGTGCGGATCGACGGCAACACGGCGGTGTCCGCGTCGACCGCCACGCTGATCCGCCCGGTGCGCGAACTGATCGCCGACGTGACGGCCTTCATGTCGTTCGACGCGGGCGACGTGCTGCTGCTCGGCGTTCCGGGCGCCGCACCGCGCGCCCGCGCGGGCAGCACCATCGAGATCGCCGCCGACGGCATCGGCACGTTGCGGCATACGCTGATTGCGGAGGACGCACGATGAAGACGGCGCGCGTGATCTACAACGGCGCACTGCATGCGGCCGAACCGGCGGGCGACGGCGTGATTCGCCTCGACACGGGGCGCGTGATCGCCGAGGACGCGGTGACGTGGCTGCCGCCAATCGCGCCGCGCACGACGTTCGCGTTGGGCCTGAACTACGCGGACCACGCGAAGGAACTCGCGTTCAACGCGCCGAGCGAGCCGCTGATCTTCCTGAAGGGGCCGAACACGTTCATCGGCCACCGGTCGCACACCGTGCGCCCGGCGGATGCAACGCACATGCACTACGAGTGCGAGCTGGCCGTCGTGATCGGCCGTCCGGCGCGCAACGTGAGCCGCGCGCAGGCGCTCGATTACGTCGCCGGCTATACGGTCGCGAACGACTATGCGATCCGGGATTACCTCGAAAACTACTACCGCCCGAACCTGCGCGTGAAGAACCGCGACACCTGCACGCCGCTCGGGCCGTGGTTCGTCAGCCGGGACGAAATCGGCGATGCGGGCGGCCTGACGCTGCGCACGACGGTGAACGGCCAGGAGACGCAGCGCGGCAGCACGCGCGACATGATCTTCGACGTGCCCGCGCTGATCGAGCATATCAGCGGCTTCATGACGCTCTCGCCGGGCGACCTGATCCTGACCGGCACGCCGGAAGGATTGGCGGACACGAAACCGGGCGACGAGGTCGTGACGGAAATCGAAGGGATCGGCCGGCTCGTGAACACGATCGTCGGCGAAGCAGACTACTATCGCGCCGGCTGAGCCCGTCGCCCAAGGAGAGAGCATGACCATCAAGCACTGGATCGACGGCCGCGAAGTCGAGAGCCGCGAGACCTTCACGACGCTGAACCCTGCGACGGGCGACGTGATCACCGACGTCGCGTCGGCCGGCGAGGCCGAAGTCGACGCGGCCGTGCGCGCGGCGAAGGAAGCGTTTCCGAAGTGGGCGAACACGCCTGCGAAGGAGCGTGCGAAGCTGATGCGCAAGCTCGGCGAACTGATCGAGAAGAACGTGCCGATGCTCGCCGCGCTCGAGACGCAGGACACCGGCCTGCCGATCGCGCAGACGAGCAAACAGCTGATTCCGCGCGCGTCCGAGAACTTCAACTTCTTCGCGGAAGTGTGCGTGCAGATGAACGGCCGCACGTATCCGGTCGACGACCAGATGCTGAACTACACGCTGTACCAGCCGGTCGGCGTGTGCGCGCTGGTGTCGCCGTGGAACGTGCCGTTCATGACCGCGACGTGGAAGACGGCGCCGTGTCTCGCGCTCGGCAACACGGCCGTGCTGAAGATGTCGGAGCTGTCGCCGCTGACGGCCGACCAGCTCGGCCGGCTCGCGCTCGAAGCCGGCATTCCGCCGGGCGTGCTGAACGTCGTGCAGGGTTACGGCGCGACCGCCGGCGATGCGCTGGTGCGCCATCCCGACGTGCGCGCGGTGTCGTTTACGGGCGGCACGGTAACGGGCAAGCGGATCATGGAACGCGCCGGCCTGAAGAAGTATTCGATGGAGCTTGGCGGCAAGTCGCCGGTGCTGATCTTCGACGATGCCGATTTCGACCGCGCGCTCGACGCGTCGCTGTTCACGATCTTCTCGATCAACGGCGAGCGTTGTACCGCGGGCTCGCGGATCTTCGTGCAGCGCACGATCTACGACCGTTTCGTGCAGGAATTCGCGCGCCGCGCGAACAACCTGGTGGTCGGCGACCCGTCCGATCCGGGCACGCAGCTCGGCGCGATGATCACGCGCCAGCACTGGGAGAAGGTAACCGGCTACATCCGCATCGGCGAGCAGGAAGGCGCGCGCGTGGTCGCGGGCGGCGCGGACAAGCCGGCCGGTCTCGCCGATCATCTTCGCCACGGCAACTTCGTGCGGCCGACCGTGTTCGCGGACGTCGACAACCGGATGCGCATCGCGCAGGAAGAGATCTTCGGGCCGGTCGCGTGCCTGATCCCGTTCGAGGACGAGGAAGAAGGGCTGCGGCTCGCGAACGACACGTCCTACGGGCTCGCGTCGTACATCTGGACGCAGGACGTCGGCAAGGTGCATCGCCTCGCGCGCGGCATCGAGGCCGGGATGGTATTCGTGAACAGCCAGAACGTGCGCGACCTGCGCCAGCCGTTCGGCGGCGTGAAGGAATCGGGCACCGGGCGCGAGGGCGGCGAGTACAGCTTCGAGGTGTTCGCGGAGATCAAGAACGTGTGCATCTCGATGGGTTCGCATCACATTCCCCGCTGGGGCGTGTAACGGGCGCGGGGCGTTTTGGCGCAAAAGAATACGGAGACTTGATGATGGGCAAACTGTCCCTCGCCGCGAAGGTCACGCACGTGCCGTCGATGTACCTGTCGGAGTTGCCCGGCAAGCATCACGGCTGCCGCGAGGCAGCGATCCGCGGCCATCGGTTGATCGGCGAGCGCTGCCGTGCGCTCGGCGTCGACACGATCGTCGTGTCGGACGTGCACTGGCTCGTCAACGCCGGCTATCACGTGAACTGCAATGCGCGCTTCTCGGGAATCTACACGAGCAACGAGCTGCCGCATTTCATCCGCGACATGCAGTACGCGTATCCGGGCAACCCGGAACTCGGCCGCCTGATCGCCGAGACGGCCAGCGCGCGCGGCATCGCGACGCGCGCGCACGAGATCGACAGCCTCGAGCTCGAATACGGCACGCTCGTGCCGATGCGCTACATGAACGGCGACCAGCACTTCAAGGTCGTGTCGATCGCCGGCTGGTGCATGTGGCATCAGCTCGACGAGAGCCGGCGCTTCGGCGAGGCGCTGCTCGAAGCGATCGAGAAGAGCGATTCGAACGTCGCATTCCTTGCGAGTGGCTCGCTGTCGCATCGCTTCAACGACAACGGCAGCCCCGAGGAATCGATCCACCAGATCAGCCGCGAATTCTTCCGGCAGGTCGACCTGCGCGTGGTCGAGCTGTGGAAGCAGGGCGATTTCAAGACCTTCTGCGCGATGCTGCCCGAGTACAACGTGCATTGTCACGGCGAAGGCGGGATGCACGACACGGCGATGCTGCTCGGCCTGCTCGGCTGGGATCGCTACGACAAGCCCGTCGAGATCGTCACCGACTATTTCGCGAGCTCGGGCACCGGGCAGATCAACGCGATCTTCCCGCTCGCCTGAGCGCCGCATCACCTATCCGGAGCGTTGCCATGCCACACATCGTCGTCGAATACACCGCGAACATCCGCGACGACGCGCGCATTCCCACGCTGCTGCGCACGATCAACGCCACGCTGATCGCGCAGGGCGGCGTGTTTCCGACGGGCGGCATCCGCTCGCGTGCGATCGAGCTGCAGGACTACTGCGTCGCCGACGGCACCGAGGACGACGCGTTCGTCCACGTGACGCTGAAGATCGGCTCGGGCCGCAGCGACGAGACCAAGAAGGCCGCGTGCGACGCGCTGTTCGACGCGATCAAGGCGCATTTCGTGGAGCTCTACGCGACGCGTTATCTCGCGCTGTCGATGGAACTCACCGAGTTCAGCGAAAGCGGCTCGTACAAACACAACAACATCCACGCCCGCTACAAGCGGGCCGGCTGAACCCATTCCCGATCCGACCATGCTCGAACCCGCCATCATCGACCAGCTCGCACGGCGTCTGCACGACGCCGAGCGCGAACGCACGCAGATCCGCCAGATCTCGCTCGACCATCCCGACATCACGATCGACGACGCATATGCGATCCAGCGTGCGTGGGTGGCACTGAAACTCGTGGAAGGTCGCACGCTCAAGGGCCACAAGATCGGCCTCACGTCGAAGGCGATGCAGAACACGTCGCAGATCGACGAACCCGATTACGGCGCGCTGCTCGACGACATGTTCTTCGACGACGGCGGCACGATCCCGACCGGACGCTTCATCGTGCCGCGCGTCGAGGTCGAGCTCGCGTTCGTGCTCGGCAAGCGGCTCACCGGCCCGAACTGCACGATCTTCGACGTGTATGACGCGGTCGACTACGTGGTGCCCGCGCTCGAGATCATCGATGCGCGCAGCCAGTCGATCGATCCCGATACGAAGCGGCCGCGCAAGGTGTTCGACACGATCGCCGACAACGCGGCGAACGCGGGCGTCGTGATCGGCGGGCGGCCGGTGCGGCCGCAGGACGTCGATCTGCGCTGGGTTGCCGCGATCATGTCGCGCAACGGCGTGGTCGAGGAAACGGGTGTCGCGGCCGGCGTGCTGAATCATCCTGCCAATGGCGTCGCGTGGCTCGCCAATCGGCTGTCACGCTTCGACGTCGAGCTGGAGCCGGGGCAGATCGTGCTGGGCGGCTCGTTTACGCGGCCGTGCGCAGCGCGGCCGGGCGACACGTTCAGCGTCGACTACGGCCCGCTCGGGACGATCCAGTGCTACTTCGAGTGAGGTGAGCGAGCGATGCAGATTCCGTCGAATGTCTTCAAGGCCGCGCTCGCGCGCGGCGACGCGCAGATCGGGCTGTGGCTCGGGCTCGCCAATCCGTACAGTGCCGAAGTCGTCGCGGGCGCCGGTTTCGACTGGCTGCTGATCGACGGCGAACATGCGCCGAACACGGTGCCGACGATCCTCGCGCAGTTGCAGGCGATCGCGCCGTATCCGTCGCATCCGGTCGTACGCGTGCCGTGGAACGATCCGGTGATCGTCAAGCAGGTGCTCGATCTTGGCGCACAGACGCTGCTCGTGCCGATGGTGCAGAGCGCCGACGAAGCGCGCGCGGCGGTGGCCGCGACGCGTTATCCGCCGCACGGCATTCGCGGGGTCGGCAGTGCGTTGGCACGCGCGTCGCGGTGGAACCGGGTCGGTGACTATCTGCATCGTGCGAACGACGAGATGGCCGTGCTCGTGCAGGTCGAGACGCGTGCGGGGCTCGACGCGATCGATGCGATTGCGCGGGTCGAGGGCGTGGACGGCGTGTTCATCGGTCCGGCGGATCTCGCTGCCGATCTCGGACATCTCGGCAATCCGGGGCATCCGGATGTGCAAGCGGCGATCGACGGCGCGATCCGGGCGATCAAGGCGGCCGGCAAGGCGCCGGGGATTCTCAGCGCGGATGAGGCGGCGGCGCGGCGGTATCTGGAAGCGGGGGCGTTGTTTGTCGCGGTGGGAGTCGATACGACGCTGCTGGCGAGGGGGGCGGAGGCGCTGGCGGTGCGGTTCAAGGGGAAGGGCGAGGTGGCGACGAAGCGGGATGCGACGTATTGAGCGATACCGGAGGTTGCTAGTTCCATAGAGTTCGATCGAATTTCGTTGACTGAGATTAAGATTTCGCATTCCAAAACCTACATTGGAGTGCGCGATGCCCCATACGTCGACGTCTGACACGATCTTGCCCGTGGACCGCGAGGTGCAGGCGGCTGTCGAAGGGCAGCGTGCGCTGGCGGCTTGCCTCGCCACGCGAACGGAAATACAGCGCATCCAGATTTTCGACGACGAAAATTGCGCGCATCAAGTCGAACTCCCGACGTCTGCACTGCGCCTGCTGGTTGACTCCTCGCTGAACTCGCCGATGGCAACGCCGTCAAGGTCGTGCCTGTTCATGCTGGGCTGACGACGCAGGAAGCGGCTGACTTGCTCAATGTGTCGCGGCCGCATCTCATAAAGCTTCTCGAATCGAAGGCGCCGCCGTATCACAAAACCGGAAAGCACCGTTGTGTGCGCTTGTCCGATCTGACGCGCTACAAGACGGAACGCGATCAGGTTAGCATCGATGCAATGGAAGAACTGAGCCGGCAAGCGCAAGAGTTCGGAATGGGCTACGAATGACGAGGTCGCCGTTCACAGTTGACAACGATGCTTGGGTGCTTTGTCCCGAATCGCGGGACTGCCTGCCGCTTGTTTCACGACACGAGTTTTCCGCGTTGGCGACTCCGTCGAATCTGTGATTCTTGATGAACGGCGCATGCGTAACGTTGTGAACCGGTGAGTGAATCTGTAAGGTCCGGGATTCTACAACCCGAGGGGAAGCCACGGTGAGCGATAACGATAGGATTCCGTACTTCAGGATCAACAAGCTGATTTGGAAATGGAAGCTATGCGACGGGGACGATGGGGAATCCCGGCGTGTGATCTTGGCCTATCACTGACAATGGCGCCGCCGGCGAGCGAGTCGCCAGTAGAGCAATCTATGCCCGTTGCGCAGGTCGACAAGCGTGACTCGCTCGACAAGATGGTGGACGATATCGAAAAGGTCGCGACTGCGTTTTCTCGTTTCAAGAAGTGGTTGGATGCACCTGTTCCGCCCAAGCAACCGAAGCCGACGGAGAAGGAAAGGGTGGTGCCGCCTTTCGATATTCAGCAAATTCCCGATGCAATGCGCAAAGAGCATATGCCAGTTTCGGCGAAACTGATGGAGCGTTGGTTTGCGGGGCAGCTCAACTACTCGCCCACATCAAAAGATCAGCAGAACGAGATCAACCAGAATGGCGAACTCTACCCTGAGTCAATGGTCGATCGGACTACCATAAGACTGGATTGGGTCCTCAAGCACGCGCGTGCCAGGAAGGCATACGATAACCTGGTAAATACCGATATATACAGTTCGCGTGCATACGAGGCCCTCAAAGACATTATCGGCCGCTACCGTGGTCGCGGAGAAGTATCGCCTTGGACGGTCAGCGGCTACGATATTCGCAAGCTACACAAAGGATTCCAGTTTCAGCGAGCAGCGGTAGAAAGCTCGTTTGAGCAGAAGGCACTGCAGGCCGTACGGCGGCTTCCGGATGCCGGTGTTCCTGACGACCTGACCGGCGCGTTGGGGGCATTCAACCTTTATGCGGCAGTAGCACGCGTCATTTTCGATGCGGAGAACAGGAAGGCGACGGTTACGAATATTGTCGTATACGTCAGGGATGGCTATTCCTTCGACGGGGCAACAGATTCACGATCCCAGTACCTGGGCCACTGGAGCAAAAACGGTGTGGTTATCGTGCCGAGTTACACGGCAGCGAATCTCGCAGAGCAGCCCTGGTTCGACTTTCCCGTCGTGTCCGGCAGTACGGCCGCAAACCTCTATGAACCAGGGAAGGTTTACTATCCGGTCCGGAACCGTTCGTTCCGGGAGTGGCAAGACAGGCACCATCGAGGCGGAGACTTCATTGTATTTTCGGACTATAGGCCGATCATGCTCGCTGAACCAATAACGGTGTACTTCGAATGAACGGATTGGCGACCGCCATGCAAGGGGCAGGTTTGGTTGCACTTGCAGAAATCGCGTTGATCGGAATCGCAGTGTGCATTCTGATAGTTATCTTATGCAGTCTTGCACGGAAAGAGGGGCGTGCCGCACGAATGAAGTCGGGAATGAAAGTGCTCGGTTTAGGTCTGGCAACTGTCACTTTTTTGTGCTTCGCGGGCTCTTACTATCAGGATGCGCGTGTGCGCGCTCGAGCAACACAGTTTGATACCGAGCGCTCCAGGAACGACGGGGGGCGCTACACGGCGCAATACGCCTACCTGGGAGGAGATCGGATCCTTCTTCGGCTCTATCGGACATCCGACATGCAATTGCTTGCCGAGCGGACTTACGAGTACCCGGATGCTGTTCGCTTGATATGGACTAAGGAATCCATAATATTCGATACTGCGGTGGATAGCGATGGAGAGATCAAGCTTCCCCCTGCACAGATCGAACGATGGAAGGCCATGTTGCCGTAGATATGCGCGATTAGTACGTGTGCGACCGCGTAGTGCGGTATGGCTCGCCGCACGAGGACGCGCCAGGGCCGTGGCGACAGCGCAGCATGGAGGCGGGTGGGCGACGACTCATGCCGCCGCCCGTGCCGCACGTCAGATTCAGAACCGCTGCTGAATCCCCGCCGTCACGCCGACCTGCGTGGTGCCATACCCGTTGAAATCACGCGACACGCCGACCTTCTCCCCATGCTGCGCGATCGCAAACGCGCCGGCCGCATACAGCACCGTACGCTTCGACAGCGCGTATTGCGCGCGCACCGACACCAGCGTCGGATCGGCATCGGTGCCACCCTTGATGTTCTGGTGATAGACGGCCGCGATCATCGAGAACGTCGGCGTGAACTGGTACGAGCCGCCGAGCCAATACATATCGCTCAACTGGTTTGCGGCGCTCGTGTGATACGTGCGCCGATAGTTGCGATAGCCGGCCATTGTCTTCAGATTGCCGAAGTCATAGCTCAGGCCCGCGTGGATGCCCTGGATAGTGTTGACGGTATCGGCCGGCGTGACGCTGTCGGCCGCACCGTTCTGCCGGTCGAACGTGACGACCGCCGCGAACGGGCCGGTTTCGTAGCCGAGTGCGAAGTCGTACTTCGAACTGGTCTTCACGCTGCCGGGCACGTTGCCGAAGCCGTACAGCGCACCGAACTTGAAGCCGCTGAATTCGCCGTCGTAGCGCACGGCGTTCGACGAACGCGTGAAGAGGCCGTCCTTGCGGCCACCGGTCGCCATCGACGACGTCGCCCACGAGTAGTTCTGCGCGTAACCCATCGGGTCGAACGGCAGCATGTAGTCGTAGGTGACGGTGAAGTTGCGGCCGAGCGAGACTTCGCCCCATTTGCCCTTCAGGCCGACCGTCGCGCGGCGCGCGAAGATCGAGTCGGGGCCGTCGTCGAGCGCGCCGTTCGCGAGATCGATCCCGCTTTCGAGGCGGAACACGGCCTTCAGCCCGCCGCCGAGATCCTCGACGCCGCGCAAGCCCCAGCGCGACGTGTTCTTGTTGCCGGATTTCAGCTTGAACGCATTGCCGCCCTCCGGTGCCGCATGGTTCGTGTACTCGATGCCGGCGTCCATGATCCCGTACATCGTGACCGACGACTGCGCGTGCGCGGCGCCTGCCGCGAGGCCGGCTGCGACGGCCGATCCGGTCAGGACGGCGGTGCGAAGGGAACGTTCTGCGCGTGACTTCATTGACGGTGTCTCCTTGGTTCTTGTGGGTTGGGTGAAACGGTTACGCAGCGCGCAGCACGTCACGGCGGACACCGTGAAGCGTCCGCCGAACCTGTGTCGAAACGGGATGCGCGCCTGAATGCATGTGCGGCGGCGCGCCGGCCGCCGCGCCTGGGTCAGCCCGCTTTCGCGAACGCCCAGCAGTCGTTGGTCGGGAATTCGATCCAGTGCTTGCCGGCTGCGCGCGGCACGTGGCCGAACGCGCGCAGGCGCATCTCGCCGCAATGGAACAGGTATTCCCAGCGGTCGCCGAGATACATCGACGTGACGAGATCGGCCTGCAGCCGGTTCGCGCCCGGGCCGTCGGCGACCTGCACGCGTTCGAGGCGGATCACGGCCTGCGCGTCCTGGCCCGGTGCGAAGGTGTCGCGTGCGAGCGCCTGCAGTTCCCAGCCGTCACCGGCAAGCGTCACGCGTTCGCCATCGACGGAAGCGACGCGCGCGTCGATCCGGTTGTTGCTGCCCATGAATTCGGCCGTGTACAGCGAGCGCGGCGCGCCGTACAGCTCGGCCGGCGTGCCTTCCTGTTCGATGCGGCCGTTGCGCAGCAGCAGGATGCGGTCGGACATCGCCATCGCCTCGGTCTGGTCGTGCGTCACGCAGAGCGCGGACAGTCCGAGCGACACGATCAGCTCGCGCAGCCATGCACGCGCCTCTTCACGCAGCTTCGCATCGAGGTTCGACAGCGGCTCGTCGAGCAGGATCACCGGCGGGTTGTAGACGAGTGCGCGTGCAATGGCGACACGCTGCTGCTGGCCGCCCGACAACTGGTGCGGAAAGCGTTCGGCGAGGTGACCGAGGCCGAGCTGGTCGAGCGCGGTCTGCACGCGGCGCTTCTGTTCGGCCGCCGCGACGCGGCGCAGCTTGAGCCCGTAGCCGACGTTGTCGGCGACGGTGCGGTGCGGCCACAGCGCGTACGACTGGAACACGAGGCCGAGCGAGCGCTGCTCGACGGGCAGGTCGACGCGCTGCGCGCCGTCGAAGAACACGCGGTCGTCGAGCTGGATGCGCCCGTCGGACGGCTGTTCGAGGCCGGCCACCGCGCGCAGCAGCGTGGTCTTGCCGCTGCCAGACGCGCCGAGCAGGCATACGACTTCACCGGCCTTCAGTTCGAACGACACGCCCTTGAGGATCGGGTTGGCGCCGTAGCTGAGATGCAGGTCGTCGACGATGAGCTTATCCATGAAGTTTCACTCCGAAGCGCAGGGCCACGCCGAGACCGGCGCCGACCATCGCGATGTTGATGACAGAGAGCGCGGCGACCTGGTCGACGGCGCCGGTCGCCCACAGCGACACGAGCAGCGCGCCGATCACCTCGGTGCCGGGCGACAGCAGATAGACGGCGGTCGAGTATTCGCGCTCGAAGATCATGAAGATCAGGAGCCACGCGGCGAGCAGGCCGAAGCGAACGAGCGGCAGCGTGACGTCGAGCGACACGCGGCTGCGCGTCGCGCCGACGCTGCGGCCGGCTTCCTCGAGCTCCGGGCCGACCTGCAGCAGCGCGCTCTGGATGAGCCGCATCCCGTATGCGAGCCACACGACCGTGTACGCGATCCAGATGCTCCACATCGAGTTCTTCAGCTCGCGCAGGCCCGGGACGAACAGGAAGATCCACAGGAACGCGAGACCGGCGAGCAGGCCCGGCACCGCGCGCGGCAGCAGCACGAGATAGTCGAGCAGCTTGGTCGCCCAGTCGTGGCGGCGGTGGCCGGCGAACGCGACGAGCGAGTAGAAGCCGATCGCGAGCGCGCCGCCGATCACGCCGATGCCGAGCGTGTTGACGATGGCGCGCACGAGGTTGTCCTGCTCGAACAGCTCGACGAAGTTCGACAGCGTCAGCACTTCGGTGAGCGGCACGCCTTCGCCCCAGTTGGTCACGAACGCGCGCAGCACGATGCCGGAGATCGGCACGATCACGGTCAGCACGAGCCACAGCGCGACGATCGCGAGCGCGACCCAGCGCCACACGCCGAGCGGCAGCACGGTCGAGCGGCCGGCCTTGCCCTTCACGGTGACGAAGCGGTTGGCCGTCTTCAGCAGGCGGCGCTGCAGCAGCACGAGCGGGAACGTGATCGCGACGATGCACACCGCGACCGCGGCCATCAGGTGATACGACGGCACGCCGAGCTTGTTGGTCAGCTTGTACAGGTAGGTCGCGAGCACGAGGTGGCCTTCCGGATCGCCCAGCACGAGCGGCAGCCCGAACACCTCGAAGCCGAGGAAGAACACGAGCACGCCGGCGAACAGCAGCGCGGGCATCGTCATCGGCAGGCTCACGTCGAGCGCGACGCGAAACGGGCGGGCACCCGTCACGCGCGCGGCTTCCTCGACGTCCGAGCCGAGGTTGCGCAGTGCGGCCGACGAGTACAGGTACACGTGCGGCACGTGCGTGAGGCCGACGATCACCGTGATCGCGAAGATCGAGTACACGTTCCAGGGCACGTTCTGCACCCCGAACAGTTCCTTGAACCACACCGAGTAGAAGCCGACCGGGCCGGCTGCGACGACGTAGCCGAATGCGAGCACCATCGGCGACACGAACACGGGCGTGAGCAGCAGCGGCTCGAGCCAGCGGCGGCCGGGCAGGTCGGTGCGCACCATCAGGAACGCGAGGATGCCGCCGAGCGGGATCGAGATGAACAGCATCCCGCCGGCGATGATGAACGAGTTCTTCACGGCCAACCAGAAGTCCGGATCGGTGAAGATGAAGCGGAAGCCTTCGACGCCGAGCGTCTTGTTCGCGTCGAAGAACGGTGCGGACAGCAGGCTCTGGAACAGGATGAAGCCGAGCGGCAGCGCGACCGCGACGGTCAGCACCGCGACGACGATCCAGCGCAGCATGCCGGCGAGCGGCTGCAGGCCGTTGGCCGGCAGCGCGGGGATCGCGCCGCCCGGGTCGGTGGTGGGCGGAACGGCCGGCGCCGTTGCCCGTGTGCTGGTTGAAAGCATGAGTTCACCCCTGCGGCCATCCGGATGGCCGCCTCTAGGAAATCGGTAAGGGGAAAGGGCCACCCGCGCGACGTGCGGCGGGCGGCCCGCGGTCAGCGGGTCAGCAGATCAGCGCTTGATTGCCTGCTGCCATTGCTTCAGGAACGCGAGCCGCTTCGACTGGTCGAGATAGACGAGCAGGCCGGTGCCGATCGGGATCGGCTTCAGCGAATCGCCGAGTTCCTTCGTGAGGCTCGCGGCCGAGGTTTCGCCGGTCACGTCGGTGCGGATCGCGTACAGGTTCGCCTGGTTCGCGATCAGCGTCTGGCCGCGCTTCGACAGCAGGTAGTCGACCCACAGCTTCGCGGCGTTCGGGTTCTTCGCCTTCTTCGAGATCGTGGCCAGGCGGCTCACGACCTGCGTGTAGTCCTTCGGAAACACGTAGCCGATCGACTTGTCCTTCTTCGCCTTCGCGTACGCGTACGAGCCGATGATGTTGTAGCCGATCAGGTTCTCGCCCGACGAAATCCGCTCCATCATCGCGCCGGTGCTCGACTGCAGCTTCGGGCCGGTCGTGCCGATCGCCTTCACGAGCTCCCACGTGACCTTCTCGTTCACGTGCGCGTCCTGCGTCAGGTAGTTGAAGCCGACGCCCGACTTCTCGATGTCGTAGGTCGTGACCTTGCCCTTGAACTTGTCGGCTTGCGTGGTGAGCAGCTTGATCAGGTCGGCGCGCGTCTTCGGCACCTCGTTCTCGGGGATCAGGCGCTTGTTGTAGACGATCGCGAGCGGCTCGAACGTCGTGCCGTATGCCTGCTTCTGGTATTGCGCCCATTGCGGCACGTTCGGGCTCTCGGGCGAATCGTACGACGCCATCAGGCCGTCGTTGACGAGCTTGACCTGCAGGTCCATCGCCGAGCTCCACAGCACGTCGGCGCTGGTGCTGCTGGCCGCGTTCTCGCTGATGTAGCGGTTGTACAGCTCGGTGCTGTTCATGTCGTTGTACTCGACCTTCACGCCGTACAGGCTTTCGAAGTCCTTGATCAGCGGACGCACGAGGCCCGTGTCGGTGGTCGAGTAGACGATCAGCTTGCCTTCCTTCTTCGCGGTGCCGACGACACCCTGGTAGTTACCCGGATATCCTGCCGGAACCTGCGCGATGGCGGCGCCGGTGGCGGTGCCCAGGACGATCGCCAGCGCGGCGGCGAGCTGCTTCGGTGCAAACGGCATTGTCTTCCTCCAGTGATGCGTGTGTGTTGTTCGAGTGAGGCGGATGTTAATTGCGAGGCACTTTCAGCCCGCTTTCATTTCGGTTCACAATAGCGTCCTTTGTGTCATGGATTTCCCGAGGTCCCCATGCGTGTGCTGCTCGTCGAAGACAACCCGAACCTGGCGCAGTCGTTGAACGACGCGCTGAGCGCCGCGCGCTTCGCGGTCGATCACATGGCGGACGGGGAGGCGGCGGATCACGTGCTGCGCACGCAGGACTACGCGCTGGTGATCCTCGATCTCGGGCTGCCGAAGCTCGACGGGCTCGAGGTGCTGCGGCGGCTGCGCGCGCGCCGCAATCCGGTGCCGGTGCTGATCCTCACCGCGCACGGCTCGGTCGAGGACCGCGTGAAGGGGCTCGATCTCGGCGCCGACGATTACCTGGCGAAACCGTTCGAGCTGACCGAGCTGGAGGCGCGCGCCCGCGCGCTGATCCGGCGCAGCCTCGGCCACGAGCATGCGCGGGTCGAATGCGGGCCGCTTTCGTATGACAGTATCGACCGCAGCTTCCACCTCGCCGGCGAAGCGCTGCCGCTCACACCGCGCGAGCGCTCGGTGCTGGAGGTGCTGATCCTGCGCAACGGCCGCGCGATCAACAAGGAGACGTTGTCGGAGAAGATCTTCGGGCTCGACGAGTCGGTCAACGCGGATGCGATCGAGATCTACGTGTACCGGCTGCGCAAGAAGCTGGAGAACACCGGCGTCGCGATCGTCACGCTGCGCGGGCTCGGGTATCTGCTCGAGGCGAAGGCGGTCGGATGAACCACCCCGACGCTCACCTGCGTGCGCTGCCCCCGGAGGGCGCGCAAGCCCACCTCGGGGCGGCCCGGCGGCGGGCGTGGCACCGCCCGAACCTGCGCACGCAGGTCGCGCTGTGGCTGCTGCTGCCGCTGCTCGGGCTGCTCGCGCTCGACTCGTGGCTCACGTATCAGCGCGCGATGAGCGCCGCGCACGTGGCGTTCGACCGCACGCTGTCGTCGTCGCTGAAGTCGATCCGCGAAGGCGTTCGCCTCACCGAGGGCGAGATCGAGGTCGACCTGCCGTATCTCGCGCTCGAGATGTTCGAATCGGGCGACGGCGGCAAGATCTACTACCTGATCCGCGAGGACAACGGCCGCACGATCACCGGCTATCCGGACCTGCCGCTGCCGCAGGGCGACGGCGCGCTGTTCGTCACGCGCTACTACGATGTCGTCTATCGCGGCGATCAGTTGCGCATGGCCGCGCTGCGCGTGCCGGTGCACGACGTGCCGACCGCGCAAACGCGCATCGTATGGGTGATGGTCGGGGAGACGATCGAGGCGCGCCAGGCGCTCGCGCGCGAGATCCTGATGGGCTCGCTGCTGCAGGAAGGGCTGCTCGTCGTGCTCGCGCTCGGGATCGTCTGGCTCGGCGTCGGGCGCGGGCTGCGGCCGCTGAACCGGCTGTCGGCGACGGTCGCCGCGCGCAGCGACGGCGATCCGACGCCGCTCGACACCGGCGGCATGCCGAGCGAGCTCGCGCCGCTCGTCGAGTCGATCAACCAGTACATCGGCCGCACGCAGCGGATGCAGGTCGCGCGGCGGCGTTTCTTCGCGGATGCGGCCCATCAGTTGAAGACGCCGCTCGCGGCCGTGCAGGCCGGCGTCGAGCTGGCGTTGCGCCCGGACGAGCAGCCGCGCGTGAACGTGCATCTGCGGCGCGTGAACGGCGCGGTGCGGCAGGCGGCGAAAATTGTCCAGCAACTGCTGTCGCTGTCGCGGCTCGATTCGGACAGCGGCCATGCAATCGCGCACCAGCCGGTCGCGCTGCAGCGGCTCGCGCGCAGCGTGACGCTCGACTGGTCGCCTGTCGCCCGTTCGCGTGACATCGACCTGGGTTTCGAGCACGAGGCCGATGTCGACGTGCTCGGGCAGCCGGACCTGCTCGGCGAAATGATCGGCAATCTGATCGACAACGCGATTCGCTACTCGGGCGATCGCGCGGTGATCACGGTGCGCGTGTCGCGCGACGGCGAGCATGCGCGCCTCGACGTGATCGACAACGGGCCGGGCATTCCGGCTGACGAGCGCGACGCCGTGTTCGAGCGTTTCCATCGCGGCAGCAAGACGCAGACGGTCGAAGGCACGGGGCTCGGACTGTCGATCGTGCGGGAGATCGCGCGCGTGCATCAGGGCAGCGTGACGCTAGCCGATGCGGCGGGCGGCGGATTGATCGTGGCGGTGAGGCTGCCGGCGGTTCAGGCGGCGCGGTAGAAGAGGCGCCGCGTGCAAAGCAGTCGCGGCGAATGGCGGCGACTCACACGACGCGTCGTCCGCCGCAACCCTCAGTCGCCGAACCCGATCTCCGCTTCGACGGACTGCCCGACCTTGAGCCACGCACCCGCGCCTTCGACGACGATCGCATTGATGCCGAACGTCAGCGCATTGTCATAGTTCGGATTCGCGCGATAGGTCTGCATCGTGTCGGTCGGCTCGTGCGGCCAGTCCGGGTTCGGCGTACCGGTGACCTGGTCGATCGTCGGCATCGGGCAGCGCGTGCACAGCTTCACGAGGCGCAGGCGCACGGGCGTCTCGCCGTCGGCGTCGAGATGCTCGACGAAATCCTCTTCATACGCATCGAGATCCGACACGACGATGTTCGGGCGGAAGCGGTTCATCGGGATCGCCGGCGCGCCTTTCGCGACGAGCTTCGCGTTCAGGTCGTCGAGCGACGACTGGCCGATCACGAGCAGCGGATAGCCGTCCGCGAACTGCGTGTGCGTGTCGATGTCACCGGTCCATTTGCGGTTGCAGCCGCGACGCGCGTCGGCGCTGAAGCGCGCGAGCTTCAACGGCGTGCCGAGGAATTCGGTGAGCCACGTGGCGGTGTCGGCGCCCGTGTCGATCGCGTCGACGGTGTCGCGCCAGACGGTCGCGGCCATCTTCGGCGTGGCGGGCGTCGCGTCGCCGTCGAGCGGCGTGCGGATCTCGGGCATGCCCGGCGCGTTCAGCACGAGCGCATCGCTGTCGAGCGCGGTGCGGATCAGCGCGAGGCGCGGGTGCGTGCGCTGCGTGATCATCATCCCGTCCGGGGTGGTGATCAGCCAGTGGCGATCGTATGCGAGGCCCGTTTCGAGCAGTTGCGCGCGCGACAGCGCGATGCCGGCGCAGGACTTGATCGGGTAGATGAAGAGTTCGGAGATGGCTGGCATGACGCTGGCTGACAAAGGCGGGATGGTCGAATCGCGATTGTGCCAGATCGTGCGAAAGCCGTTCGGGCGGTCGTACGCCGCCGCGCGGCCGGTCACGCGAGCGCGAAGCCGAGGTCGAAGGTCGCGCGCATGTCGAGCGGCTGGCGCAGCAGCCCCGCCTTCAGGTAGAAGTCGGCCGTGCGCTGCTGACCGGCGATTACCGTCGCGTCGATCGGTAGCCAGCGCGTGTTGCGGCGCTCGAACTGCAGCTTCGCGGCCGCCGACGGGATGCCGATGATGCGCGCAAGTGCCGCGGAATACGCGTCGACGTGCCGGTACGACCAGACCTGCGCGCGCACGACGCGTTGCAGGAAGTCGTGCAGTACGTCGCGCTTCGACGCGATCGCAGCGTCGGTCGCCGCGACGTAGCTCAAGCCCGACCACAGGCCCCGACCGTTGACCAGCACGCGCGCGCGACCGCTCGTTTCGGCGAGGGCGGTATAGGGCTCCCACGTCGCCCACGCGTCGATCGAACCGGTTGCGAGCGCAAGCATCGTGTCGGCCGGCGGCAGGAAGCGGAACGATACGGCATCGGGCGGCAGGCCGGCCGCGTCGAGCGCCTTCAGCGTGACGAAATGGCCGATCGAGCCGCGCGTGGTGCCGATGCGCTTGCCTTTCAGGTCGGCGGCGCCTTGCAGCGTGGCGTCCGGCCGCACGAGCACGGCGGTGCCGTACGGGTCGGAGCGGTTCGCGCCGATCACCTTGATGCGGGCGCCCGACGCGAGCGCGAAGATCACCGGCGCGTCGCCGATCGGTCCGCAGTCGACGGCCGCCGCGTTCAGCGCTTCGGCCAGCGGCGCGGCGGCCGGGAATTCGGTCCACGCGATGTCGTACGCGAGGCCGTTCAGTTCACCGGCCGCTTCGAGCAGCGCGCGCAGCCCGCCTTTCTGGTCGCCGGCCCGCAGCAGCGGCCGCGCGCCCGATTGCGCATGGAGTGCGGCCGGAGCGGCGGTGATGGCGGCGGCGAGGGTGCCTGCTTGTGCGAGGAAGTGGCGTCGGGTCGGATTCATCGTGAAGTTCGGTCGAGCGGGGAAACGGTTCGGGGATTCAGTTCGGAGATTCAGTGCGGAGATTCAGTGCGGAGATTCAGTGCGGAGATTCAGTGCGGAAGCCCGGCCTGCACGTCGCGCACGGGTTCGGCATCCACGCGCAGCAGCAGCGCGGTCAGCGGATCGACGTTCGGGGTCGCAGCCGACGGTCGCGCGGCGGCATCCGAGCGGCACAGCAGGTCGGATGCCGACCAGCCCGCGCTGCCCGGCAACGCGCGCGCCCGCAGCCAGCCGCGCCGGTCGGCGAGCAGTTGCGTGCCGCCGAACGTAGCGGGCGGCACGCCCGCGATCGTCGCGAACGCGTGCCATGCATCGGGCGTCGATGCGACACAGTTCGCGCGCGGGCCGGTGGCCCGCAGTGCAAGCGTGTCGTCGGCAACGACGAGCAGCGTCTGCCAGCGCGGGTCTTCCTGCGGCGGCGTGCCGCCCGGCGCGAGCGCGACGACGCGCACGCGCTGGCCTTCGCGCCAGCGCTCGAGCGGTTGCGGCGTGGCGTTGCCGCAGCGCACGTCGAGCGCCGGCAGCGGAACGGGCACGGGCCACGCGCCTTCCGCCCGCGCGCCGCTGCCGGCCGACAGCGCTTTCAGGTAATCGAGCACGGCCCATGTGTCGGCCGGGCCGAGCGTCGCGGCAAAGCCCGGCATCGATGCCGCGCCGCGTGCGTCGCGCGTGCCGTGCCGCACGCGCCAGTACAGTTCGCCGTCGAGCCGCCGGGCGAGCAGCGCGCCCGCGAAGGTCGGCGGCCAGTGCGCGAGCGTCGCGGCGAGCGGCCCTTCGCCGCGGCCGTCCGCGCCGTGACAGGCCGCGCAATGCTGCGCATACAGGTGCGCGCCGCGCATCACGTTCGCGACGGAAAACGGCACGGGGCTGCGCTGGAAACTGGTGGGCACCGCAGGCGCGAGCCACAGCGACGCCGGCGGCCACGGCGCGAACCACGCCACGGCCAGCGCGGCGATTGCCGATGCGGCACGCCACTTGCGCGACACGAGTGCGATGCAGCCGAGCGCCACGGCGAGCGCGGTCGCCGTGCCCGCGAACGCGAGCTGGCGCGTGAGTCCCGCATCGATGCGCAGCGTTTCGAGCGCGATCCGGTGCGCCCAGGGCCACGTGGCCTGTCCGTCGGCATCGCCGGTCAGGCCGGCCGCATGCAGCATGCGTGCGAACGCGATCTGCGCGCGATAGAGCAGTTGCAGGAACAGGCGCGCCCAGTCGGCGAACGGCGGCGCGTTCATCGGCGCGGTCCTTGCCGCGCACCGGCCATCCTGCGAAGGGAACCGCGCATCTACCAGCTCGCATCGAGCCCGAGATGCCGCAGCGCTTCATGGCGCAGCCCGGCGAGACGCGGGTCGCCGCGATGGCGCGGATAGGGCAGGTCGACGCGCAGTTCCGCGACGATGCGTGCAGGGCGCGGCCCGAACACGATCACGCGCTGCGCGAGAAACAGCGCTTCCTCGACATCGTGCGTGACGAGCAGCGCGGAGAATCCGTCGCGTTGCCACAGCGCGGTCAGCTCGGCCTGCATCGTCAACCGCGTCAGCGAATCGAGCTTGCCGAGCGGTTCGTCGAGGATCAGCAGGCGCGGATCGTTGACGAGCGCGCGGGCGAGCGCGACACGCTGCGCCATCCCGCCCGACAGCTGATGCGGAAACACGTTCGAGAATTCCTGCAGCCCGACGCGCGCGAGCGCATCGTCGACGCGATGCTGCGCGGTGCGTGCCACGCCGCGCGCTTCGAGGCCAAGCGCGACGTTCGCGCGCACGCGGCGCCACGGGTAGAGCGTCGGATCCTGGAACACGACGATGCGCGACGGATCGGGCCGTTCGATCGGCGCGCCGTCCTGCGCAATCGTGCCTTGCCGCGCGGCGTCGAGGCCCGCGACGAGCCGCAGCAGCGTCGATTTTCCGCAGCCGCTCGGGCCGAGCAGCGCGACGAATTCGCCGGCCGCGACCGACAGCGTGACGTCGTCGAGCACCGGCAGCGGGCCGCCGGGGCCGTCGAACGCATGGCTCACGCGGCGGATGTCGATGCGCGCGCCGCGCGGCGGCGTGGCGGGGGGCGTGGCAACGGACGGTTCGAGAACGGCGGTGCTTACCATTTGACGGTTCCTTTCTGCCACGCGAGCACACGGTCGCGCACGGCGAACAGCAGCGCGATCAACCCGGAAAACAGCAGCGCCATCACGATCAGCGCCGCATACATGTTCACGTACGATGCCCAGCCCTGCGCCCAGCTCAGGTACCAGCCGAGTCCCGACTTGACGCCCATCATCTCGGCGACGACGAGCACCGTGAACGACGCGCTCAACCCCATGAAGATGCCGACGAACACGTGCGGCAGCGCGGCCGGAATCGCGACGCGCAACACCAGGAACCGCGCGTTCGCGCCGAGCGTGCGCGCGACGTCGTAGTACTGCCGGTTCACGCTCGCGACGCCCGACCACGTCAGCACCGCGACCGGGAAGCCGGTCGACAGTGCGATCAGGAACGCCGCCGCCGAGTAGCTCGTCGGAAAGAAGTAGAACGTGAGCGGCAGCAGCGCGGTGGCCGGCACGGGGCCGAGCACGCGCAGCACCGGATGCACCCAGTAGCCGATGCGGCGCGACCAGCCGATCGACACGCCGACCGCGAACCCGACCGCGACGCCGTACGCAAACCCGAGCGCGAGCAGCTTCAGCGTATTGCCGGCGCTGCCGGCGAGGCGCGGCCAGTCGTCGACGTAGACCTCGATCAGCGCCTGCGGCGGCGCGAAGAACGGCGTCGGCAGCCAGCCGGTCTTCGCGGTGACGATTTCCCACGCGGCGAGCACGAGCGGCAGCGCGACGAGCCACGGGCCGGCCGCGCGCACGCGGGCGAGCCGTGCGCGCGTGGCCGGCACGCGATGGCCGAGCGTCGCCGCGATCAGCAGCAGCGCGGCGATGCTCCACGCGGCGGTGCCGAACGTGTCGGTGTACGCCCAGTCGGTGAAGCCGACGACGCGGTTCGGCCACAGATGCGTGATCGCGCCGAGCACGGCCCACGCAAGCGCCGCGGCGACGCCGGTCGGCCAGGTGCGCGCACGGCGGGCTTGGGCCGCGAGCGTCGCGTCGCAAGCCGTGCAGGCGGCACGGGGCGTAGCGGCAGCAGTGGCGGCCGGGGCCGACGCGGTGCGGGCGGTGGACGTGTGTTCGATCGTCGACATCGCGTCACCCCAGCACGTTCGCATAGACCTGCTGCGCGAAGCGCTGCGGGTCGGTGCTCTTCTTCAGCACGTTGATCTGGCGGAAATCGTCCGCATAGAACGCGATTTCCTGCTGCAGGTCGACGTTGGTCGGGTGGTGCGTATAGGTCAGCGTCGCGTACAGCTTGCGCAGGTCGTCCGGGCTGATCTTCGGTGAATACTTCGCGAACGCCTTCGCGGCTTCGTTCGGGTTGTCGTGCGTGTACTCGGTGGCCTGCACGATCGAGCGCGCGAGCGCGGCGGCCGCCGGCCGGTCGTTGCGCACGAGGTCGCCGCGCGCGCCGATCACGCAGCACACCTTGCGCGCGTATTCGCCGGACAGGTTCGTCGCGAGTTCGGTATACGCGCCGTTGCTGCGTTTCTCGAGCAGGTAGAGGTTCGGGTCGCCGTCGGCGATCGCCTGGATCTCGCCCTTGTCGACCGCGACGCCGAGCAGGTCGGCCGGATACTGCCGCCATGTGATGTCGCGCTCGGGATCGATGCCGTTCTTCGCGAGCAGGATCGAGAAGAAGTGCTTGCCGGGCGCGGCGAGATCGCTGACGCCGACCGTCTTGCCCTTCAGCGCCTGCAGCGTCGTGACGCCGGCCGTCTTCGCGCCGACGAGCCGCACGCAGCCGCCGTGCGAGCTGCCGATGATCTTCACGTCGAAGCCGGCTTCGAGCGGCTTCAGCCACCGGTGGATCATCCCGACCGCCGCGTCGGCCTTGCCGGTCGCGATCGATTCGAGCAACTGGTCGGTCGATCCGCTGTAGTTGATCAGCTCGACCTTCAGCCCGTTCTTCTCGAAGAAGCCGTGCTCCTGCGCGACGACGATCGGCGTCAGGCAGAACGCGTTCTGATTCCACGCGAACGTGAGCTTCTTCAGCGGCGGCGCGGACCAGGCCTTGCGGCCGAGCGTGATCGCCGGCGCGGCGAGCGCGGCGGCGCCGGCCGCGCGCAGCAGCCGGCGGCGCTTGTCGTCAGGGGCGCCGGTCGGCGCGGGTGCGGTGGTTTCGGTCATCGTGTGGTCTCCGGTTCCGGTCGTGCGGAAGGGCGCTCAGTCGAGCAGGTCGGGTTCGTCGGCGACGACGCGCGCGAACAGGCTGTCGAACGCATGCAATGCGCCCTCGGGGCCGCCAATCTGGCCGTGCGTGTGCTGCGCGGTCGCGTGATCGATCGGTTGCGGCGTGCCGGCCGCTTCGGCCAGCAATTGCGTGTGCGCCGCATTGTCGAGTGCGATGTACCACCACGCGGCGGCCTCGACCGTCGGGCCGGCCGTCAGGATTCCGTGGTTCTTCAGGATCACGCCCTTGTGCGTGGTGCCGTCGGGCTTTGCGAGCGCATGCGCGATTCGCGCGCCTTCGCTCGTATCGACGACCATGCCCGTGAAGTCGTCGAACAGCGCGTGGTCCTCGTAGAACACGCACGCGTCCTGCGTCAGCGGATCGAGCGGGCGGCCGAGCGTCGACCATGCCTTGCCGTAGGTCGAATGCGTATGCGCGGCCGCGACGATGTGCGGATGCGCATCGTGAATCGCCGCATGGATCGCGAACGCGGCCTTGTTCAGCGGCCGGTCGCCGATCGCGGTTTCGCCGCGCGCGTTGACGAGCAGCAGGTCCGACACCCTGATCCGCGAGAAATGCACGCCGAGCGGATTCACCCAGAAGTGGTCGGGCAGTTCCGGATCGCGCGCGGTGATGTGGCCGGCGAGGCCCGATGCGAAGCCAAAGCGCGCGAACAGGCGGAACGCGGCCGCGAGCCGCTCCTGCCGGTGGCGACGCTCGGCGGCGACGTCGACGCGCGGCGCGGGCGGATCGAACCAGAAATGCTGGCGCGGCGTATCGGCGAGTACGAGACCCGACGCGGTGCGCGCGGGCAAGGACGAGGACAGGACGGCGGACATGATCGGCGGCTCCCCTTCGCGTCAGGCGGCACGGCGCGCCGCGTCGCGTGCCGCGACGGCGCTGCGTACGCGCGGAATCAGTTCACGGCCATAGTCGATCGCGTCTTCCAGCGGATCGAAACCGCGAATCAGGAACGTCGTCACGCCGAGGTCGTAGTAGTCGAGCAGCGCGTCGGCGACCTGTTCGGGCGTGCCGACCAGCGCGGTCGAATTCGAGCGCGCGCCGGTGAGTTTCGCGATCTCGGTCCACAGCCGCTTGTCGACGCGCGAGCCGCGTTCGGCCGCGGCAAGCAGGCGCCGCGCGCCTTCGCTCTGCTGCGGGCCGCCGGTGCCGAGGCCGGCCGCTTCCCGCAGCCGGCGCGTTTCGTCGAGGATCCGGTGTGCGCGCGCCCACGCTTCGTCCTCGGTCGCCGCGAGGATCGGCCGGAACGACACGGAGAAGCGCACCTGCCGTCCGTGCTGCGCAGCTTCGGCGCGCACGCGCGTCGTCAGGTCGCGGACCTGGTCGAGCGATTCGCCCCACAGCGCATAGACGTCCGCGTGCTTGCCGGCGACTTCCAGCGCCGCTTCCGATGCGCCGCCGAAGTAGATCGGCACGTGCGGCCGCTGGAACGGCTTCACTTCCGAAAAGCCCTGCTTGAAGCGGTAGTGCGCGCCGTCGTGGTCGAACGGCTGCGTTTCGGTCCAGATGCGTCGCAGGATGCCGAGGTATTCGTCGGTGCGTGCATAGCGCGCGTCGTGATCGAGGAAATCGCCGTCGCGCTGCTGCTCGCTGTCCGAGCCGCCGGAGATGAAGTGCACGGCGAGCCGGCCGCGGCTGAACTGGTCGAGCGTCGCGATTTGCCGAGCGGCGAGCGTCGGCGCGGTGAATCCCGGGCGATGCGCGAGCATGAAATGGATGCGTTCGGTCGCGGCCGCTGCGAACGCGATCGTCAGCGTCGCCGACGGGCCGGTCGAGTGGTGCGGGACGAGGATCCGGTCGAAGCCGGCCGTTTCGTGGGCACGTGCGAAGTCGCGCACGTAGTCGGGGTCGACGACGGGGCCGGCAGGCGGATGGATTTCCGACTGCTTCTGGCTCTGGATCATGCCGATGAATTCGACGCTCATCTGGGTCTCCGATGCAAGGACGGCCCGACACGGCTAGCGACGGCCGGCAGGGGCGGGGATGGAGCGCAGATTACCGTCGGGATCATGCGGAATGGAAATAATCAATCCCGATTTGAATATCAGATTTGCATGGTTTGGGTGCGTGTGCGTTGCGCATACGCTGTGGGCTCGAGATCGGATCGAAAGGGCGCCGCCCGAGTGTTCGCGGGGCTTGTGCGCGTGACAGGAACCGGATCGGCATGCGATTCGCGGCCGATTCGAATGCGGATGCATGCACGACACATGCTCACGATCATGTCCGCGAATCTACGGCCGGCCGCTGCCGGCTTCACCAGCCGCTGCCGGCTTCACCAGCCGCCGCGCCAGTTGCCGATCGATCTCCGCTGTTACCGCTATTACGTTACCCAGACACCCAGCTACCCAGTCACCGAGGGAATCCGTACCGATGTCCGCCAGCCTTGCCGCTTCCTCGCCGCTGCCGCCGCAGTCGTCGCTGCGTCACCTGCCTGCCGACGACGCACGCGTTGCCGCGCTGCTCGAGCGTCTCGCGCCCGAACTCGCCGCCGACGCGGCGCGCAACGATGTCGACGGTCGCTTTCCGCACGAGAACTTCGCGCGCCTGCATCGCGCCGGGCTGATCGCGCAGGTCGTGCCGCGCGAGCATGGCGGCGCGGGTGCGACGCTCGCGCAGGCGAGCCGCATCGTGGCCGCGGTCGCGCGCGCCGATCCCGCAACCGCGCTGGTGCTGACGATGACGTATCTGCAGCATCGCGCGCTCGGCCGAGCGGACAACCACTGGCCCGCGCGTCTGCGGCGTGCGGTGTTCGACAGTGCGGTCGACGAAGGCGCGCTGATCAATGCGCTGCGCGTCGAGCCGGCGCTCGGGTCGCCGTCGCGCGGCGGCCTGCCCGAAACGGTTGCGCGTCGCGACGGCGACGGCTGGCGGTTGTCAGGTCACAAGCTGTACAGCACCGGCATCCCGGCGCTGCGCTGGCTGGCCGTGTGGGCCCGCACCGACGAGCGCGAGCCGCGTGTCGGCGTGTTCCTCGTGCGGCGCGAGCGCGACGCGGAGGACGATGCGCGCATTCGCGTGATCGAAAGCTGGAATCACCTGGGCCTGCGCGCATCGGGCAGCCACGAGGTCGTGTTCGACGACGTGCGGCTGCCCGCCGATCATGCGGTGGACGTGCGCGCGCCCGATGCGTGGGCCGTGTCGGCCGCGAGTCATGCGGATGTCGACGCGCAGGCCGACCAGCAGGCCTGGATGGTCGCGCTGCTCGGCAGTCTCTACGATGCGGTGGCGCGCGCGTCGCGCGACTGGCTGCTCGATTTCGCGACGACGCGCGCGCCGAGCGGGCTCGGTGCGCCGCTCGCGACGCTGCCGCGCGTGCAGGAGGCCGTCGGCGAGATCGAAGGGTGGCTGCACACGAACCGCGTGCTGCTCGACGCGCACATCGCGCGCACCGATGCGAACGATGCGCCGGCGGTGACGACGAGCGGCCTCGTCAAGCGGGCCGTGACGGAACAGGCGATCCGCACGGTCGAGCACGCGTTGAAGCTGTCGGGCAATCACGGACTGAGCCGCCATAATCCGCTCGAACGTCACTATCGCGACGTGCTGTGCAGCCGCGTGCATACGCCGCAGGACGATGCGATCGCGGTGGCGGCCGGACGCGCGGCGCTCGAGGCTGCGGCGCGAAACGCAACGATGAACATGGACGCTGGGAGAACGTCACGCGACGCGCCCGCGCGAACCGCAACCGCAACCGCAACCGCAACCGCAACCGCAACCGCAACCGCGAACGCGGAGACGGCCCGGACGTCGCACGATGCGCCGGCACCCGATCGAAACGATGCGTGAGCCGAGCGGTGTGGCGGTCAGTGCAAACGGGGCGACACCGTGGAGGCGTCGTCGATCGCGGTCAAGCGGCCTCGTCGTGCTCGCCGGCATCAGCCGGCAGCGCGAATGCCGTGCGCGCATGCGCGGCCACGGCCGCGAGCGGCGCCGCAAAGCGCGCGGCATCCTGCCGGTGCAGCAGCCACAGATCGATCTGCGGCTTGAAATCGGCGAGCGGCACGATGTCGAGCGCATCGCGCAGCGGGCTGCCTTCGAGCAGCGGCTTCGGCATCAGCCCGATGCCGAAGCCGTTCGCGACGCTCTGCAATTGCAGGTCGCGGCCATGAGTGTCGAGCGTGACCGGCATCGGCAGCCCCTGCGCGTCGAGCGCGCGGCGCAGGCCCGCGCGAAACCCGCAGCCGTCGGGATTGAGCACCCAGCCGCGCGCGTGGCAGTCGGCGAGGCGGTAGCTGCGGCGCGGCCAGTCGCCCTTGCGGCCGACCGCGACGAGCCGCGTGGCCAGCAGCCTTTCGCCGTCGACCTGCGGCGGCAGCACCATCTCACGGGCCAGAAACACCAGTGCCGCATCGAGCTCGCGGCGCGCGATGCGCTCGACGAGCATGCCGCCCCAGGCGGTCGTGACCTGCGTGGCGAGCGCAGGCCACTGCGCGGCGAGCTGCGCGATCAGGCCGGGCAGCATCAGCTCGCCGAGGCCTTGCGTGAGGCCCACGCGGAATTCGCCGGCGGGCGGCCGCTGGCCGGCCGTCAGCTCGCGCAACGCATCGACTTCGCGCAGGATCGCGCGGCACTGCTCGAATACCTGCCTGCCGATGTCGGTCGGGCGCGGCGGCTTCGTGTTGCGGTCGAGCAGCGTGACGCCGAGCGCTTCCTCGAGATTCTGCACGCGCCGCGTGATCGCGGGCTGCGTCATCCCGAGCTCGGTCGCGGCCTGGCTCAGCGTCTGGCAGCGGACGACCGCTGCAAAAGCGTCGATATCGCTAATTTTCATGTTTGTTCTGCATGGTATTTCGGGTGCATCATGACGATCCATCATATTCGGCATCATATTCGAGGAGACAGCCGATGAGTACGCTTTCGTTGCAGCAGACGCCGCTGCGTCCGTTCGTCGACGGGCTGGGCGCACTGCTCGCGTCCGGCGCGAACGAGGCGCGCATCCTCGACGAGGGCGGCGCGCTGCTCGCTGCCCTCGTCGCGCACGACGACTGGCTGCCCGACGCGTTCGCGCAGCCCGATCCCGAGCGCTACCGCCAGTACCTGCTGCATCTCGATCCCGACGAGCGGTTTTCCGTCGTCAGCTTCGTGTGGGGGCCCGGCCAGACGACGCCGATCCACAACCACACGGTGTGGGGGCTGATCGGGATGCTGCGCGGCGGCGAGCTTTCGCAGCCGTACCGGTTCGATGAAACCGGCAAGCCGGTGCCGGCCGGCGACGCAGTGCGGCTGCGGCCGGGCGAGGTCGAGGCCGTGTCGCCGCGCATCGGCGACGTCCATCGCGTGACCAACGCATTCGCGGACCAGGTGTCGATCAGCATCCACGTATACGGCGCGAACATCGGCAAGGTCGAACGCGCGGTGTTCCAGGACGACGGCACCGTAAAGCCGTTCGTGTCCGGCTATTCGAACGCGTGACCGAATGCCCGTTGCCACATGCCGTCGATACGGCCCATTGAGGGCGCACGCCGGCACGCGCGAGATTCATCCGTTTCCCGTTTGCATCGTTCTTCACCGACTTCAACCGAATCCGACAGAGACATCGTGACGCAATCCGCCGATTCCACTTCCCGTTTCCCCGTCGCGTCGTACCAGGACGTACGCGCGCGCCTGCTGGCCCGCGATGAACTCGCGCTGATCGACGTGCGCGAGGAGGATCCGTACGCGCAGGGCCATCCGCTGTGGGCCGCCAACTTTCCGCTGTCGAAACTCGAACTCGACGCGTGGACGCGCATTCCGCGCCGCGATACGCCGATCGTCGTATTCGGCGAAGCCGGCGGCGAGGATCTCGCGCCGCGTGCGGCCGCGAAGCTCGCGCAACTCGGCTATACCGACGTGCGGCTGCTCGACGGCGGTCTCGCGGGCTGGCTCGCCGCGGGCGGCGAACTGTTCATCGACGTGAACGTGCCGAGCAAGTCGTTCGGCGAATGGGTCGAGGCCGAGCGCCATACGCCGTCGCTGTCCGCGCAGGAAGTGCAGGCGCTGATCGATGCGAAGGCCGACGTCGTGATCGTCGACGCGCGCCGCTTCGACGAATACCAGACGATGAACATCCCGACGTCGACGAGCGTGCCGGGCGCGGAACTCGTGCTGCGCGTGCGCGCGCTCGCGCCGAATCCGGCCACGCAGGTGGTGGTGAATTGCGCGGGCCGCACGCGCAGCATCATCGGCACGCAGTCGCTGATCAACGCGGGCCTGCCGAACCCGGTCGCCGCGCTGCGCAACGGTACGATCGGCTGGACGCTCGCCGGCCAGACGCTCGAGCGCGGCGCCGCGCGACGCTTTCCCGACGACGTCGATACCACGCAGCGCGAGGAAGCGCGCCGTGCCGCGCGCGCGGTGGCCGAGCGTGCCGGCGTGCCGCGCATTGCGCTCGCGGGCGTCGCCGCGCTCGACGAGCCGGGCCGTACGCTGTATCGCTTCGACGTGCGCACGCCGGAGGAATACGAGGCCGGCCATCTGCCGGGCTTCCTGAGCACGCCGGGCGGGCAGCTCGTGCAGGAGACCGACCATCACGCGGCCGTGCGCGGCGCGCGGATCGTGCTCGCCGACGACGACGGCGTGCGTGCGGACATGACCGCGTCGTGGCTCGCGCAGATGGGATGGGACGTGCGCGTGATCGAGCCGGCCGGCACGGCGGCGTTCGTCGAGCGCGGCCAGCCGCCGCGCGACGTGCCGGTGCCGCCGCAGGTGACCGAGGTGTCGCCCGCGACGCTCGCGGGCTGGCTGAAGGAGGCGGCTGCGGGCGAGATCGCGATCGTCGACGTGACGACCAGCGCGAACTTCGTGAAGCGCCATATCCCCGGCGCGTGGTTCGTCGTGCGTGCGCAGTTGCGCGATGCGCTCGCCGCGATCCCGCCGGCGAAGCGCTACGTATTCACGTGCGGATCGAGCCTGCTCGCGCGATTCGCGGCGGACGACGCGCGTGCGTTGCTGCCGGCTTCCGCTGCAATCTCGGTGCTGACCGGCGGCACGGCCGCGTGGATCGACGCGGGGCTGCCGCTCGAGCACGGCGAGACGCATCTGGCGTCGCCGCGTGTCGACCGCTACCGGCGCCCGTACGAAGGCACCGACAACGCGGCCGCCGCGATGCAGGCGTATCTCGACTGGGAATACGGGCTGGTCGACCAGTTGAAGCGTGACGGCACGCATCACTTCCGCGTGATCTGACCACGGTGCGGCAACCGGCGCGCGGCGCGATGCGCGCCGCGCCCGGGGGTTGCGTGTTCAGCGGCTCGTCGTGTTCAGCGGATTCAGCGCTTGAACGTATCGACGGCTGTACGGCCGACGGCCGGATCGTCGGTGAAGAAGCCGTCGATGCCTGCGCGCAGGTACGCCTGGATCTCGCGCACCGAGCCTGCGGTGTTGCGCGTGGCCGGCGTGCCGCCGTCCTTCAGCGACGCGGGCAGGAAGTTGTTTTCCGGGCGGAACGTGTACGGATGCACGACGAGGCCGGCTTCGTGCGCGTAGCGCACGTACGGCGTCGGCTGCTGCAGCGTGCCGTCCGCGGCGACCGCGATGATCGACGTCTTGTACGGGCCGACGCCGTTCGCATAGGACGCGATCTCGCGCATCCCGTCGCGCGTCGACAGGTCGCCATAGGTGCGCTTGTCGTTCGCCTTCACGAAGTCGTACGGACGCTGGCCGGCTTCGTCCATCAACTGCACGAGCTTCCAGTTCGGCTGGCTCGACTTGATCCGGTTGCGGATCGCCCTCAGGTTCGCGACCTCGAACGACTGGATGTAGACGGTCGCCGTGCGCGCCGTGTACGGATCCTTCAGCAGCGCGTCGACGAGACGGTCCTCCAGCGGCAGGTCGATCGACTGGAAGTAGGTCGGGTGCTTGGTTTCCGGATACAGGTGGATCGTGCGGCCGGTCTGCGCGGACATCTGCTTCGCGAGCGCGACGATCTCGTCGAAGGTCGGAATCTCGAACTGATCGTTGTACGTGGTGTTCGCCGGGCGGACTTGCGCAATGCGCTCGCGGGCGCGCAGCGTCTTCAGCTCGGCGAGCGTGAAGTCCTCGGTGAACCAGCCGGTCAACTGCGCGCCGTCGATCGTCTTGGTCGCCTTGCGGCTCGCGAACTGCGGCAGCGTCGACACGTTCGTCGTGCCCGAGATCTCGTTTTCGTGGCGCGCGACGAGAACCCCGTCGCGGGTCGCGACGAGATCGGGCTCGATCACGTCCGCGCCGTCCTCGATCGCCTTGCGGTACGACGCGAGCGTGTGCTCGGGGCGCAGCGCGCTCGCGCCGCGATGGCCGACCACCTGGACCTTCGCGGAGATCGGCTGCGTGGGATCGGACGCCGACACCTCATCGCCGCCGCAGGCGGCAAGCAGGAGGGCGGCGGCACAGGCGAACGGGATGCAGCGCTGGGCGGTCGGGCGCGTGAGGAGCATGTCGATGAACCTTCGAAACGGAAGTCGATGAAAGGGCGGTCGATCCGGCCGCGCCGTGTGTCGTGCCGGGCCGCGCGGGATCGAATGGGACGCGATCGTCGCACCGGAGCATTACATATGTATTACTCAGGCCTTTCTGTTTTGTTGTGAGGTCGAGCGCGCGGGATGGTGGAAAGCGCGGCGGTGCGCGCGGTGCGATCCGGCCGTCTCCGCGAGCCGGCGCGCCGGATGCACTAAACTTGCGGGACTTTTGCATCGCCGCGCCGGGCCGACATCCGCCCGCGCACGACGATGCGGCGACTCGCGGGCCGGCGCGGGCGCCCGGCGCCCGTGGGTGTCCGGGGCCCGCGCCGGCCGATTTTTACCGACCCATGACGACTCGAACCGATCCCGCCTACCTGCTCGGCGACCTGCTGAAGAACGTTTCCCGCTCCTTCTACCTGACGCTGCGCGTGCTGCCCGACGGCATGCGCGACCCGGTCGGCCTGGCCTACCTGCTCGCGCGCGCGGCCGACACGATCGCCGACACGGCGCTCGTCGCGCCCGATCGCCGCGCGGCGCTGCTGACCGACCTGCGCGACGAGATCGAGCGGCTCGGCGATGGCGTGATGCTGTCGCGCTCGCTCGAGGACGTGACGCGGATGCAGACGGATTCGCACGAGCACGTGCTGCTCGGCTCGATGCAGCCGATGCTCGCGTTGCTGCGCGCGCAGCCGGACGCGGACCGCGCATCGATCCGCAAGGTCGTCGCGACGCTGACGTCGGGGATGGAATTCGATCTGCGCACGTTCCCCGACGAGCAGTCGGGGCAGGTCGCGTCGCTGCCGAACCGCGACAGGCTCGATCGCTACACGTACCTGGTCGCCGGCTGCGTCGGCGAATTCTGGACCGACATGACCGGCGCGCACACGCGGGCCGCGCGCGGCTGGGACCTGGCGGACATGCGCGAGAAGGGCATCCGGTTCGGCAAGGCGCTGCAGATGACCAACATCCTGCGCGACTGCGCGAAGGACCTGCGGATCGGCCGCTGCTACCTGCCGGACGACGTGCTGGCCGCGCACCGGGTGGGCGTTGCCGACCTGATGTCACCCGACGCGTCGGCGCGTGCGCGCGGCGTGCTGGTCGACCTGTTGCGCGTGACGCTCGCGCAGTATCGCGACGCGTGCCTCTATACGCTGGCGATTCCGCGCCGCTTCGTGCGGCTGCGGCTCGCCTGCCTGTGGCCGATCATGATCGGCCTGGAAACGCTCGAACTGCTGGCCGGCCACGCTGCGTGGCTCGATCCGGCGAGGCCGGCGAAGGTGCCGCGCAAGCGGATCTACCGGATCATGGCGTCGTCGCTCACGCTGGTCGGTTCGAACGCGGCGATCCGTGCGCGGATGAACACGCTCGTCGACGCCGTGAACGCGCGGATCGCCTGACCCGCGTCGCATCGCATGTCGCCGGCGCGATGCGCCGGCATCCTCCTTCGACCCGCGCTCGCCGGGCCGCTCCCATCCGTTCTCCCGCGCACGGGCTGAAACGTTTTCAAATTTCGCTTCCCGAAATGTGGCTGTCATGAACGTCAGCGATCCTGCGCGGCGGCGTGGATCGCGGCGTCGGCCGCGGTCGTGCATTTGTAAGAACAACGTTGCCGAAGGCGTCTGACAACATCGGACGGTCGTGTTGCACCAGTAAAAATGTAAAGCTAGGGTTTTCACCGGGAAATGCCGGAGAGCCCCACCGCGTAAGCGTTTTCAGGTGTTATGTAACCATTTGGTGAACCCGTGCGTTGCGTCGATCATACGATGACCGACTGTGCGTATTGGGAAACGATTGGTAATCCGTCAGAATCGCACCGGCATGTACTCGCACATGTGCATAAAACCACACCAGAAAAGAAATCATTCTTTGAGGACGGAGAATCAATGAAAAAGCGCGTCGCTTTCGCCATGACGGCAGTGGGTCTCGCAGCCGCTACCGCAGCCCACGCCCAGAGCAGCGTGACCCTGTACGGTATCGTCGATAACGCTATCGCTTACCAGAACAACGCAGCGCCGTCGACCGGCGCGACGAGCGGCGGCCACTCGAAAGTGTCGATGGGCACCGGCATTTGGGCCGGCAGCCGTTTCGGCCTGAAGGGCAGCGAGGACCTCGGCGGCGGCACGAAGGCGATCTTCCAGTTGGAAGCCGGCTTCAACGCGAACAACGGCGCATCGCAATGGGCGGGCGGCATCTTCACCCGCCAGGCATGGGTCGGCATGACGAACCCGATCTACGGTACGCTGACGGCAGGCCGCCAGTACACCGCGTACTACACGCTGCTGTCGCCGTACAGCCCGACGACGTGGCTGACGGGCGCATACGGCGCGCACCCGGGTGATATCGACTCGCTGGATACGAGCTACCGCGCGAACAACTCGCTGGTCTACATGTCGCCGAAGTTCTACGGCTTCACGGTCGGCGGTTCGTACTCGTTCGGCGGCGTCGCAGGCAGCGTGAACCGCGGCTCGACGTGGAGCGCGGCGATCCAGTACCTGAACGGCCCGGCAGGCGTCGCGGTCGGCTTCCAGAAGGTCAACAACTCGACGCTCGGCGGCGGCGTGTGGGGCGACAACTCGACGGTCACGAGCGGCGGCCAGCCGGCCGTGTCGGCGATCAACAGCGGCTACCAGACGGCGCAAACGCAGCAGCGCCTCGGTGTGACGGCCGGCTACCAGTTCACGCCGGCATGGGACGTGTCCGTGTCGTACACGAACGTCCAGTACGTGCCGGGCGTCGGTTCGGCGTTCCGCAACACGGCGATCTTCAACACGGCAGGCGCCGTGCTGCACTGGAAGGCAGCGCCGCAGTGGGACTTCGCGGCAGGCTATGCATACACGGCGGCAACGCAGTCGAACGGCATCTCGAGCGCGGCCAAGTACCACCAGGTCACGCTGTCGCAGTACTACAGCCTGTCGAAGCGCACGGGCCTGTACGCACTCGAGGCTTACCAGCACGCGACCGGCAACACGCTGAACAAGGCTGGCGGCATCCAGGCAGCGACGACCCAGATCGGCGACGGCGTGGCAGCAGGTTCGAACCAGAACCAGGTTGCAGTCGGCGTCGGCATGATCCACCGCTTCTGATGTCGCGCGGCGCGCAAGCGCCGCTCACGGCATGCGGTATGAAGAAACCGGCCTTCGGGCCGGTTTTTTTCGTGGGTTCGCGCGGAGCACGTCGCGCGGGCGTGCTTCTCCATCACGCGGGTTTGACGAAGCATGCCCGAGCCATCGTGCCGATCAGTGGTGCGAATCGTCCGCCCAGTTTCCCGCCAGCGCCTGGAACAGCGCCGCCGTATCGGCAAGCCGGTCGGCTTGCGCGCGGGTACGGTCGAGCGCGGTCTGCAGGGCCTGTCGCTGCGTGTCGAGCAGGTTGAACAGGCTGATTCCGCCTGTCGCATAACGGTCGCCGGCAATGGCGTTGCTTGCCGCTGCCTGTTGCGCGGCGGTGTCTCTCGCCTGCAGTTCGGCGGCATCGTGTTCGACCGCGCGCATCGCGTCGGCAACCTGCTGAAGCGCCAGCAGCACGGTTTCCCGATAGCTTGCGAACGCGGCGGCGTACGCCGCTTCGGCCGCGCGTTTCCTCGCGCGCAGCTCGCCGCCGTGAAAGAGCGGCTGCGTCAGGCCCAGGCCGACGTTCCACACATTGAGCCCGCTGACGATATCCGCGATGCGCGTGCGCTCCGACCCGATCCCCGCCGAAATCGAAAAACGCGGATACAGGTTCGCGGTGGCCACGCCGACGTTCGCGCTCGCTTGATGCAGCACGGCCTCCGCCGCGCGGATGTCTGGCCGTTCGCGCGCAAGCGTCGACGGCAGCGCGACCGGCAGCGTGCGAGGCAGCGCGAGTGCATCGAGCGCGAGCTCGGGCAGTGCATCGCCGGACGGCGGCGCGCCCAGCAGGATCGCGAGCCGGTGGCCGGCCTGCGCGTAGCGAGCCGCGAGCGGCGGCAAGGAGGCCTGCGTCTGCGCGAGCAGCGCGCGCTGCGCATGCACGTCGGCACGCGACACGCCACCCGCCGCGAAGCGCGCTTCGACGATGCGCAACTGCCGCGCCTGTGCGTCGACGAGCTGCCGGGTGAGCTGGACTTGCTGCGCGAGCGACGCGCGCAGTATCGCGGTCGCGACGACGTTGCCCGCGAGCGTCAGGCGCGCGGCGTCGAGCGTGTACGCCTGATAGTCGACCTGGGCGCGCAGCGCTTCGAGCGCGCGCCGGTTGCCGCCGAACACGTCGAGTGCGTACGACACGCTCACCGACGCGTCATACAGCGTGAACGGCCCGGGATTCGGCACGTTGGCGGGCAGCCCGAACGCGGCGATGTCGACCTGCTCGCGCGTGGCGGAGAGGTTCGCGTCGACGCGCGGCAACATCGTCGCGCCGGCTTGCGCCGCATGGTTCTGGCGCGCTTCGTCGAGCCGCGCGCGGGCCTCGGCGAGCGTCGGGCTGTTGTGCCATGCGGTATCGACGAGACGGTCCAGCGGTTCGGAGCCGAACTGCGTCCACCAGCGTTGCAGCGTGTGCGCGGACGACGCGAACGTCTGCGCGTCGCCCGCCGGGCCGCCGGCGGCCGCCGTGGTAGCGGGTGCGGCGTCGCGCGTGTACTGCTGCGTGGCCGGCGGATCGGGCGCGCGGAAATCCGGCCCGACCGCACACCCGGCGAGCAGCGCAACGGCGGCCAGCGCGCTGCAGCGGGCAGCGTGGGAGGGGCGACGCGAAGCGGGTTTCATCGCGCGGCCCCTAATCGAGCGTGCGCCGGTAGAAGCGCAGCGCGACGCTCATCACGACGACGGTGAATAGTGCGACGGGCCATACCGACGGCCACAGGTCGGCCCAGTCGTTGCCTTTGAGCAGGATGCCGCGCACGAGGCGGTTGAAGTAGGTGAGCGGCAGCAGGTTGCCGATGAACTGCGCCCACTTCGGCATTCCGGCGAACGGGAACATGAAGCCCGACAGCAGGATGTTCGGCAGGAAATAGAACACCGCGAGCTGCATCGCCTGCAACTGGTTCTGCGCGAGCGACGACAGCGTGATGCCGACCGTCAGGTTCGCGGCAATGAAGAGCAGCGCGGACAGGTAGATCGCGAACACGCCGCCGACGAACGGCACCTCGAACACGTACCGCGCGGCGGCGAGAATGATCGACACCTGGATCAGCCCGATGAACACGTACGGGACGATCTTGCCCGTCATCACCTCGATCGGCCGCACCGGCGTCGCGAGCAGGTTTTCCATCGTGCCGCGCTCGCGTTCGCGGGTGATCGCGAGGCCCGTCATCATCACCATCGTCATCGTCAGGATCACGCCCATCAGGCCCGGTACGACGTTGTACTGCGTGATGCCTTCGGGGTTGTACAGGCGGTGCAGCACGACGTTGAACGCGGCCGGGCGGCCGTTCAGGCGCGCGAGCGGGCCCGTCAGGTCCTTGTCCGCGACGGGCTGCACGAGACCGGGCAGCGCGCCGATCGCCGACGCGGTCGCGACGGGATCGGTCGCGTCCGCCTCGACGAGCAGCGACGGGTGTTCGCCGCGCAGCAGCCGCCTCGAGAAATCGGCCGGCACGCTCAGCACGAACTGCACGTCGCCGCGCGCGAGCGCATGTCGGCCGGCCGCTTCGTCGGGCAGCGTTTCGACGATGTCGAAGTACGCGGAATTGCGCATCGCGGCGATGAAGCTGCGGGTGAAGGGGCTCGAATCGGCAACGATCACCGCGGTCGGCAGATGCTTCGGATCGGTGTTGATCGCGAAACCGAACAGCGCGAGCTGGATGATCGGCACGCCGACGATCATCGCGAACGTCACGCGATCGCGACGCAGCTGCAGGAATTCCTTCAGCACGATGCTCCACCAGCGCGCGACCGAGAACGCGCCGCGCATGCTCGCCCGCGCGCTCATGACGGCGCTCCGCCGGCGGGGCCGGGCGCGCGGCCCATCATATAAATAAACACGTCCTCGAGCCCGGTGTCGATCGGCGCGACCTGAAACGACGCGTTGCCGCACACCTGCGCGAGCGTCGCGTCGAGCCGCGCGCGATCGCGGCCGCTCACGTGCAGCACCGAGCCGAACACGACCGTCTGGTCGACGCCCGGCATCGTGCGCAAGCGCGCGGACAGTTCGGCCAGGTGCTCGCCGGCCACCGCGCGCGTCGACAGGTGCTGCGACGCGACGATCTCCGCCGACGTGCCCTGCGCGAGCAGTTCGCCGTACGCGATGTACGCGAGCTTGTGGCAGCGCTCGGCTTCGTCCATGTAGTGCGTGCTGACGAGCACCGAGATTCCTTGCGCGGCCAGCCGGTGCAGTTCTTCCCAGAAGTCGCGGCGCGCGGCGGGATCGACGCCGGCGGTCGGTTCGTCGAGCAGCAGCAGTTCCGGCTCGTGCAGCATGCACGCGGCGAGCGCGAGGCGCTGCTTCCAGCCGCCCGACAGCGCGCCCGTGAGCTGGTCCGCGCGGCTCGCGAGGCCGAGCCCGTCGAGCGCGCGCGCGACGGCCGCATGGCGGTCGGCCATCCCGTACACGCGCGCGACGAAATCGAGGTTCTCGCGGATCGACAGGTCTTCCCAGTACGAGAAGCGCTGCGTCATGTAGCCGACGCGCCGCTTGATCTGCGCGCTGTCGCGCACGATGTCGTAGCCGAGGCAGGTGCCGCTGCCCGAGTCGGGCGTGAGCAGGCCGCACATCATCCGGATCGACGTGGTCTTGCCGCTGCCGTTCGGCCCGAGAAAGCCGAAGATCTCGCCGCGCGCGACGCGCAGCGATACGTCCTTCACGACATGCTTGTCGCCGAACCGCTTGTTCAGGCGGTCGACGTCGATCGCGTACGGAGCGGGCGGCACGTTCATCGCACGCTCACGGCGACCGGCTGGCCCGGATGCAGCTTCGGCGCGTCGGCGGGCGCCGGACGCGCCTCGACCATGAACACGAGTTTGGCCCGGCTCTCGTTGCTGTAGATCACGGGCGGCGTGTACTCGGCTTCGCGCGACACGTAGGTGATGCGTGCGGGCACGTCGGCCGCGCAGCCGTCGCAGTGGATCGCGATCGTACGCCCGGGGGCGAGCGACGCCACGGCCGCCTCCGGCACGAAGAAGCGTACCTTCAGGTTCTGCGGCGGCAGCATCTGCACGACCGGATTGCCGGCCTGCACCCATTCGCCGACGCGGTACAGCGTGTCGTACACGCGCCCGGCGGCGGGCGCGGCGATGCGCTTCTGGTCGAGCTTCCATTGTGCTTCGGCCACTGCCGCCTGCGCGGCGTCGACCTGCGCGGCCTGGGCGGCGACCTGCTGCGTGCGGCCCGGCAAACGGGCGACTTCGACCTGGTTCTGCAACTCGCGCGTCTGTGCGGCGGCGGTCTGCGCGGCCGTGCGCGTATCGTCGAGCTGCTGCTTCGACACGCCGCCGGCCGCGTACTGGCGTTCGTCGCGCGCGAGTTGCGCGGCGGCCCGCGCGGCTTGTGCGGTGGCCTGCGCGAGCTGGGCGCGCGTGACCGCGACCTCCGGCGCGCGCTTGCCGGTCTGCAGGTCGGCAAGCTGCGCGCGTGCGGCCGCGAGCTGATGCTGCGCCTGCTGCAACGCGGCCGTTTCGCTGACGGCCTCGAGCGCGAACACCGGTGTGCCGGCCGCGACGGCCTGGCCGCGTTCGACCGACAGTTGCGTCAGCGTGCCCGCCTGCGACGACGACAGGTAGACGAATTCGCCTTCGACGTAGCCCTGGTAGGTCGCGCCGGTGTCTGCCGGCCGTCCGCAACCGGCGAGCAGCGCGGCGGCGGCCAGCGCGAGCGGCAGCGGGCAGGCGGTGCTCACGACGGCCTCCGTGGCGCGCGAGAACGCGCATCCGGCGCGGGGGCGGGCCGCTGCAGTCCGGAGTCGAGCAGCGCGCGGACGTGGCGATGCAGCACGTCGCGATCGATCGGTGGCAGGCCGCGCGCGCTTTGCCACAGCTTCGCGGTCGCGAGCGGCAGCATCACGAGTGCGATGATCGAATGGAACAGGAATGCGGGTTCGAGCGATGGGTTCAGCGTGCCGGCCTGCTGCGCGGCCCGGATGCGTTCGGCGAAACGCCCGACATGCTCGAGCGGAATGCGGCGGACCATCCGCTCGCGCAGCAGGCCGCCTTCGTGAACGATCTCGCGCAGCCAGATCGACGGGAGCCAGGGCATGCGATGCGTAACGTCGAAGAACCGGTCGACGAGTTCGGCGACGAGCGCGAACGGATCGCCTTCGATCTGCGGCGCGGTCGGCCGCCACACGAACGCGATGACTTGCGCGAGCCGCTCCTCGACGATCGCATCGAGCAGTTGCTCGCGATTCGTGAAGTAGTAATGGACCATCGCCGACGTGACGCCGGCGGCCGTGGCGATCTGTGCGACCGTCGTCGCGGCGATGCCGCGCTCGGCGAACAGTTGGATCGCAACATCGAGCATGTGATCGCGCAGGTCGAAGTCCTCCACCGACGGGCGGCGCCCGCGCGGCCTGGCGACGGTGGATTTCGCGTTCATGCAGACGACGCTAATTGATGAGTTAGTTAATTTCAAGAAAGGGTTTTCGCGCGCGACGAGCGCGATCGGGCGTGCGTCGCATGGCGGTGCGGACGAGCGGGGAGGTCGCGCGACGGACGGCCGCGTGCGGGGGGCGCTGTGTAGGGAGCGGCTAATGAGGAAGCGGCGGGGGGAAATGGCGGGCGAAGCGGCGGAAACCGGTGAGGCATCCGCACGCAACCGGCGGGGAAACCGGTCTGGGTCATGAAACAGGCGCGTGCCCGGCGCGCGCGCCTGAAACGTCGTCACTGATCGATCGGCGACTTCAGCGGCTCGTGCTCGCCCGTCAGCCCGAACACGACGAGCTGCGCGGGCTCGGTCGCGCTTGCATTGCGCGACACCTGGTGGCGCGAGCCGGGCGCCTCGTACCAGCCTTCGCCGGCGCGGTAGCGGCGCACCGGGCCGCCGTTCACCTGCGACAGCACTTCGCCTTTCGACACGACCGCGAACACCGAACCGAGGTGCTTGTGCGCTTCGGAGGACTGACCGGGCGCATAGTCGACGGTCGCGACGACGGCGAGCTTGCCGGGCGCTTCGGGCACGGCCTGCCGCATGATCGCGTGCACGTTGTCGTCGGCACCGTGCGCGTGGGCGGCGGCCGGCAGCGCGGCGCCGAGCGCGAGCGCCGTGCACAGGAGCGCGTGGCGGAGCATGGAGCGGGAATGCATCATCGTCGTCTCCTTACTCGGGCATCTTGCGGAACGCGATCGCGAAGCGGTTCCACGTGTTGATCGTCGCGATCAGCATCGACAGCTCGAACAGTTCCGTGTCGCTGAAGTGCGGCTTCACGGCTTCCCAGACGGAATCGGGCACGTGGTTGTCGGCGACCAGCGTCAGCGCTTCGGTCCATTCGAGCGCCGCGCGTTCGCGGTCGGTAAAGAACGGCGTTTCGCGCCAGACGACCACCGTCGCCAGGCGTCGGTCGGTCTCGCCGCCCTTGCGTGCGTCGGTGGTGTGCATGTCGACGCAGAACGCGCAGCCGTTGATCTGCGACGCGCGCAGCCGGACGAGCTCGGCGAGCGGCTTCTCGATCGAGCTCTTCGCGATGAATTCCTCGGCGTTGCGCATTACCTTGATCGCGTTCGGGCTGGCGGTATAGAAGTTCAGGCGCGGTTGCATGGCAGGTCCTTTTTCGGTTGGGTGCGCACGGTGGCGCGACAGGACCCACTTTAAGCGTGCAACTGGCCCGCTTGAATGACCAATTCTGGCGAAATTCAGGTAACCAGTGGCGAGCTGCCGAAGCTGTTCGAACCCAGTAGCTCGGCGAGTTTCGCGAGCGCGGTGTCGATGCGCAGCGCGTCGATTCCGCCATAGCCGAACAGCAGCCCCGCGCGCGCCGCCGAGCCGACGTGGAATGCCGAGATCCCGTACAGGCCGATGTCGTGCCCGCGGACCGCGCGGACCAGTGCGGCTTCGTCGAGCCCCGGTTTCAGGTGCGCGGCCAGGTGGATGCCGGCGGTCGGCACGATCGTATCGAACCACGGCGCGAGGTCGCCGCGCAGGTGCGCGAGCAGCATCTTGCGGCGCGCGTCGTAGTGTTTCTGCACGCGCCGCAGGTGCCGCGCGAAATCGCCTTCGAGCATGAAGCGCGCGAGCGCCGCTTGCGTCAGCGTGCAGGTATGCCAGTCGACGATCTGCTTCGCCTTCGCGAGCGCGCCGCGCAGCGCGCGCGGCGGAATCGCGTAGCCGATGCGCAGTTCGGGAAAGATCGTCTTCGAGAATGTGCCGACGTACGCGACGAGGCTCGTGCGGTCGAGGCTCTTCAGCGACTCCACCGGCCGGCCTTCGAAGCGGAACTCGCCGTCGTAGTCGTCCTCGATGATCACCGCGCGGCGGCGCTGCGCCCATTCGAGCAGCGCGACGCGCCGGTCCAGCGTCATCGGCATCCCGAGCGGGAACTGGTGCGACGGCGTCACGTAGACGAGCCGTGCGTCGTCGGGCAGCCGCTCGGTGACAAGGCCGTGTGCGTCGACTGGCACGCCGATCACCGTCGCACCGAGCGACGCGAACGCCGCGCGAGCCGGCGGATAGCCGGGATTCTCGACCGCGACGACGTCGCCGGGCCGCACGACCACGCGCGCGATCAGGTCGAGCGCCTGTTGCGCGCCCTGCGTGACGAGCACGTCGTCCCAGCCGCAGGCAACCGCGCGGCTGAACCCGACGTAGCGCGCGATCGCGCCGCGCAACTGCGGATCGCCGGCCGGGTCGTGATACTGGCCGGGGCCGCGCGCCTGCTGGCGCAATGCGTGATGCAGGCAGCGGCGCCATGCGTCGAACGGGAACAGCGCCTTGTCGGTCACGCCGCCGCGGAAGTCGAAGGCGGGCGAGTCCTGCGGCGTGGGCATCGCGAGCGCATCGGGCAGGTCGTCCCACAGCGCCCGTGCGTCGACCGCGTGGACGCGCGGCGTGTCCTCGACGAGCGACGGCGTCGAGCCCGCCGCCGCATGCGGAACCCGCGCGAGGCCGTCCGCGACGAACGTGCCGTCGCCCGCGCGCGTGTTCAGGTAGCCCTCGGCGACGAGCCGCTCGAACGCGTCGAGCGTCGTTTTACGCGACACGCCGAGCTGCTTCGCGAGATCGCGCGTCGACGGCAGCCGAGCGCCGCCCTCGAGCCGTCCGTCGACGATCGCGGTGCGCAATTGCCGGAAGATTTGCCCGGTCAGGTCGTGACGGCCTTCGATGCGGATCGCGATGTCCATCGCAGTGGTTACCTCGGATGTCCGGATTTGATGCCGGTCAGCATACCGGAAGTTCGTCGCCTGAATGGCCTCCGGGAACACGCGAACGACTTCGGGCGGCCCGGGAAGGCGCGTGCCGTTGCCGGAGCGATGAGCGCTGGACGCAAGGCCGTCCGGATTCGCGAGACCCGCTTCAAGATGAATACCGGCCGGCCCGGCATCCACCCCACCCCGCGCACAGCGTCATTCGATTGGACCGCCGCCCGCCGCTGCCTTACGATCCACCACACCCCCCGACCGGAGTGCAACTCATGCTGTCCGAAGACGAACTCGCGCTGCTCGATGCGATCCGCGCCACCGGCAGCCTGTCGCGGGCGGCCGCACGGCTCGGCAAGGCGCCGTCGACTGTGTCGCACGCCGCGCGACAGCTCGAAGCGCGTTTCGACGCGCTGCTGTTCGATCGGCGCGGCTACCGGCTGCAGCTCACGCCGGCCGGGCAGCTGCTGACCGACGAGGCGTCGCGCCTCGCGCTCGATGTCGCCCGGCTCACGCAGCGCGTGCGGCAGGTCGCGAGCGGCTGGGAGGACCGGCTGTGGATCGTCAGCGACGAGGTGCTGGAGTTCGACACGCTGCTGCCGGTCGTGCACGCGTTCGATGCGCTCGATTCGGGCGTGTCGTTGCGGTTCACGCACGAAGTGCTCGGCGGCACCTGGGAAGCGCTGCGCGACGGCCGCGCGGATCTGGTCGTGGGCGCGACCAACGAGCCGCCGGCGATTCCGGGCTTCAAGTGGTTCGAGCTCGGCGTGATGGAATGGGTGTTCGCGGTATCGCCGCGCCATCCGCTGGCATCGGCGAGCGAGCGGCTCACCCGGGACGCGATCGGCGCGCATCGCGCAGTCGTCGTCGCCGATTCGTCGCGGCGCACGGCCGGCCGTGCGTACGGACTGCTCGGCGGCCAGGCGGTGCTCGCCGTGCCGTCGATGCGCGCGAAGATCCTCGCGCAGCGCGACGGGCTCGGCGTCGGCTGGGTACCGCGCCGGCGGGTCGCGTCGTTGCTCGCGCGCGGCGAGCTGGTGGAGAAGGAAACGGTCGATCCGCGCGAGCCGAACGTGCTGTATGTTGCGTGGCGCGGCGACCGCGACGGCCGCGCGCTGCAATGGTGGCTCGAGCAACTGCGCGAACCGAGGCTCGCGCAGCGGCTGCTCGACGGGATCGACGTGACGGGCTGAGAGCGTCAGCCGGGCTCGCGACCGGCAGGCCCCGGCAGACATGTTCGAAGATTTCGAACATGTCTGCCGCGCCGGTCGTACGGCATGGCCGGGCGCCGCGCGCATGCTGTGTTCACGGTCAACTCACAGGTTCACAGGAGAACATCATGCAACGCTTCGAAGGAAAGACGGTACTCGTCACGGGCGGCAACAGCGGCATCGGCCTCGCGGCCGCACGGGCATTCGCGGCCGAAGGCGCGCGGGTCATCATCACCGGCCGCGACGAGCGGACGCTCGCCGCCGCGCGCGAGACGCTCGGCGACGGCGCGCTCGCGATCCGCAACGAGGCCGGCAGCGTTGCGTCGGCGCGGGCGCTGGCGGACGCGATCGCGGCGTCCGGCGCGCGGCTCGACGCGGTGTTCATCAATGCGGGCGTCGCGAAACTCGCGCCGTTCGCGGATAGCGACGAGGCGATGTGGGACCTCGTGTTCAACACCAACGTGAAGGGCGCGTATTTCCAGATCCAGGCGCTCGTTCCGCTGCTGAACCGCGGCGCATCGATCGTGATCAACGGCTCGATCAATGCGCACATCGGGATGCCCGGTTCGTCCGTGTATGCGGCGAGCAAGGCGGCCGTCAACTCGTTCGCGAAGACGCTGTCGACGGAATTGCTGCCGCACGGCGTGCGGGTGAACGTGGTGAGCCCCGGGCCGGTCCAGACGCCGCTGTACGGCAAGCTCGGGCTCGATGCGGCCACGCTCGACGAGACGGCCGACAAGATCAAGGGCCTCGTCCCGATCGGCCGCTTCGGCACGCCGGACGAAATCGCGTCGACGGTGCTGCACCTGAGCGCGCCCGAGTCCGCATTCATCGTCGGCGCGGAAATCATCGCGTCGGGCGGGATGGGGCTGCTCTGAGCGTACAAGCGGCGGGGGCTGCCTCGCCTGACGTGACGTCGGGCGGCGCAGCCCCCGCCGTCAATCCGTATCGCTAGCGCGATGCACAGGCGTCACGGGCTGGGTCGCGCGCATCGAGCTGCGTTACCGTCAGCCCCGAGAACGTCGCGCTGCCATGCTCGGCGAACACAGCGACGCGGTCCGCATCGAGCGGCGGAAAGACCAGGTCCGTCAGCACCGTGCGGCCGCCGTTCGCGAACACTTCGACCGACCCGCGATCGACGACGATCTCGAGCTGCAGGCGTCCGTGCTCGAGCGGCAGATCGACGATGTGCTCGTGGCTGAAGGTGCCGGCGAAATCCGTTGCGCCAGAGCGGGAGCGATCGAGCGTCAGCGTGCGTTTCGCGGTGTCGTACACGATCCGGGTGCCGATCGCACCGTCCGCCGAGCCGCGCACGATCAAGCCTGCGCGGGCCGAGCGCTGCGGCGCGATCGTCACCGTGATGCGCTGGACCACGCCGCGCGTCGCGGCCGGCAGCATGCGCGTGGCGGAGTCGACGCTCAGATCGCCTTCATGCACGGCGGGCCGCCCGTCGGCCCACGCATCGAATGCGGCGGCCGGCGTCACGACGAGCGTGGGTTCGCCGCCGATCGTCTTCAGCGCCAACTCGCGCGGCAATGTCGTCGCGCCGCGCCAGGGTGCCGTCGGCGCTTTCGCCGCGTAGTCCCAGTTGCTCATCCACGCGATCGCGACAGGGCGGGCGCCCGGCGCACCCGAAAACGTGCCGGCTGCATAGAAGTCGGCGCCATGATCGACCCAGCGGAATTGAGCGGGATCGGAACCGGCCGGCGCGACGCGATCGGGAACGAACGTACGGCCATCGAAGTTGCCGACGAAATACATCGCGCCGGAACCGCCGGCGATCGACCACGGGTTGACGTTGACGATCATCACCCACTTGATGTGCCGCGGATCGTCGTCGACGGGCAGCGGCACGAGGTCGGGCATTTCCCACAGCGCGCCTGCATGCGGCACGTCCGGCAGCGTGAAGTCGCTCAGGAACGACCAGTGGACCAGGTCGTCGGAACGGTAGAGCTTCACGACGTGCGCGTCGGCGACGACGGTCGTCATCAACCAGTAGCGTCCCGGTGCGTACCACGACACCTTCGGGTCGCGGAACTGCTTCGACTCCGGGTCGAGCGTGAGCACCGGATTGTGCGCGTAGGGCTGCCACGTCGCGCCGTGGTCGAGGCTGTACGCGAGCGACTGTGCCTGCGTGCCGGGTGCGTGACCGGAACCGGCCTTGTAGACGCTCGTATAGAGCGCGACGAGCGGCGTCTTGCCCGGCGTGCCGAGGCCGGACGTGTTGTGCGTGTCGGCGACGATCGAGCCGGAGAAGATTTCCTCCGTGGCATTCGCGTGCATCGCGACCGGCTGCTCGCGCCAGTGGACGAGATCGGTGCTGGTCGCATGGCCCCACGACATGTTGCCCCAGTCGTGGCCGAGCGGGTTGTACTGATAGAACAGGTGATAGCGGCCGTTTTCGTAGACGAGGCCGTTCGGATCGTTCATCCAGTTGCGTTGCGGCGTGTAATGGATGGCGGGTCGCCATTGCGGCGTCGCGTTCGCGGGCGGCGCGGCGCATGCCGCGTGCGCCGCCTGCGCGCCAGCCGCACACGCGAATACGAGTCCGGCGAGCCGGAAGGAAAAGCGGGAAAACGTCGATCTCATGCGGGGGCCCGTTTCGCCGCGCGAAGCGGGAAAGAAGGGCGCATGCCGCCGGCAAGGGCGGCATGCGCGGTCTGCGTAGCAAAAGGACAGGCGCACACGCGACTCGCGCGATGCGCACCTGCAAAACGGACAGGCTATGCCGCCGTGATGGTTACGGCCGGGTGCCGGGGCCGCCGTTGTGACCGTCACCCGTCGCCGGCAGGTTCGACGGGATGTCGCCGTAGCCGCCGAGGCCGCTGCGTCCGTACGTGCGGTCGACCGCCGTCGACGTGCCATTGATGTTGACCTTCACCGTCGGCGCGAGCGTGCCGCCACGGCGCGGGCCGATCGCATCGATGAACGACTCGACGAGCCCGCCCGGCATCACGAAGTGCGAATACGACTGGAATTCGCGCGGGTTCTGGTTCGGGTCCTGTGCATACGGCGCGCCGGCCGGCGCGGAGAAGTCGGTCGGGTTGCCGAGGACGAGCCCGCTGCCGCCGTTCAGCGGCAGGAAGTCGCTGCGGATGCCGTTGCCGACGAAGCCGTAGACGCCGTCCGGCCCGTCGACGCCCGCGGCCATCGTCGTGCGGTGGCTGATCGTGAACAGGTAGTACTTGCCGTCCTTCAGATAGATCTGCGGGCGCTCGGTCTGGTCGTCGACGCAGTTGGCCGACAGGATCGGCGGCAGGAACTTCCATTCCGTGAGTTGCGGGTTCGTCGCGACCGCCAGGCCGACATTGGCCTTTTGATACACTGCGCCCGAGTTCATCACGGCGTTCAGGTCTTCCTTGTACGGATCGTTCGGCGCGTAGCCGAGATCGGCCTCGGTGCAGGTCCGGGCGCCGCGCTGGCCGCCCGTGTTGCCTTCGAACACCATGTAGGTCTTGCCCGGGTGCGCCGGATCGGTGAACACGAACGGATCGCGGAACGAGAAGTAGGTATTTTGCTGGCCGGTCTGGTAGTAGTTGCCGTCCGGTTGCAGCAGCGCCTTGTGATCGTCGAAGCCGCTGAACCACACGTGCTTGTCGTCGGCGTGGATATGGCCGTCGGCGCGCGTGATGATCGCCTGCGGCGGCGTGATGTCGGCACCGCCCGGCGCCGAGCGGTTGAACGACGTCGCGGTGTAATACAGGCTGACGTTGTCGCCGTGCGTGAGGCGCGCCGAGCCCGACCATTCGGCGTTGTTGGTCATCGGCGACGTGCCGAACACCTTGACGCTCGCGCCGTCCGGGAACAGATGGCCGCCCCAGGTCCAGCCGCCGTTCGCGGGCCGCTGCGACGCGGGAATGCCCGCGCGGCGATAGAAGAAGCCGATGCGCGCGTGGACGTGGCGGTCATCGAACGTGTAGCCCGCGTGCGGATCGGCGGTGAGCGAGAAGATCACCTCCCAGCCCTTGTAGCTGAGCTGGTTCGCGCGCAGGTCGGCCAGCGGCCAGGTGTCCCACACCCACACGTTGGAATTGATCAGCGGGAAATCCTGCGGGATGTCCGGCATCGTCAGCGCTTGCGGCAGCGAGTTCTTGTCGGCGCCGGCCGTATGCGACTGCGCGACGATCTGGCGGATGTCCGCGCGGGTCCAGCGCATCGTGAAGTTGCCTTCGGGGTCGTATGCCTGCTGCGTGTGAGGCGTCGGCGCGGGAGCGCCGGCGGTCTGCGCATGCGAAACGGACGAGAAGGCGGCCAGTGCGGCGCCGGCGAACAGCAAACGTTTGGCCGCGGTCGCGCGGCAAAAAGGAAAGTAAGTCATGTCGGCGTTGTTTTCCGTTGACGGTGAAAGGGAACGACTGACGGCGGCATCGATGTCCAAACCGGTTTGGATGCTATTTCAAACCGGTTTGGACGTCAAAAGATAAATATTTGACGGTAATAACTACTGTTCGGAAATAATTGCCAGAAAGTGGCTCGGACGGATGGAAAACACAACGCGAGGAGCGACGTGAAGGTGAATCTGAAGGCGCTGTCGGAGGCGCTCGGGCTGTCGCGCACGACGGTCAGTCGCGCGCTGAACGGCTATGACGACGTGAGCGAGGCGACCCGCGAACGCGTGATGAAGGCCGCGCGCGAACTCGGCTATGTCGCGGACCCGACCGCCCGCCGGCTGGCGACGGGGCGCTCCGATGCGATCGGCATCGTGTATCCGTTCGGCGCGGGCGACCTCGGCGATCCGCGTTTCGGCGAAGTCGTCGCGGGCATCACGGAGCGGCTCGCCGAGCGCAATCTCGACTTCATCGTCGCGGCCGCGCGGCCGAACGCCGAGCTGGACACGTATCGACGGCTCGTCGACGGCAAGCTCGTCGACGGGCTGATCGTCGCGCGCACGCTGGTCGACGATCCGCGCATCGCCTACCTGCGGTCGAACGCGTTTCCGTACATCGCGTATGGCCGCACGCAAACCGCCGAACCCTACGCATGGTTCGATTTCGACAACGAAGCGGGCGCGCGCGATGCCGTGCGGCGCCTGATCGGCTTCGGCCATCGGCGCATCGCGATGATCAGCGCGCCGCTGTCGCTCAATTTCGCGATGCAGCGTCGTGCCGGCTATCTCGCGGCGCTGCGCGAGGCCGGCATCGAGGCCGATCCGGCGCTGCTCGTCGAGTGTCCGTTTACGCGCGACGGTGGGCAGCAGGGCGTGCAGACGTTGCTCGCGCGGACCGAACGGCCCACGGCGTTGCTCGTCGACAACAATATCGCCGGCGGCGGCGCGTTCCGCGCGCTGGTCGACAACGGGGTGCGTCTGGGGCACGACATGTCGTTGATCGTCTATGACGGCGTGCCGCCGGACGTCGCGCGTCCGCATCGGGTGACGGCAGTGGTGCAGCCGACCGGACATGCGACCGGACGTTCGCTGGCGGACCTGATGCTGGGATTGCTCGCGGACGGCGTCCGCGGCCATCGACTCGAGATGCCGGTGATCGAGGCCGGCGATACGGACGGGCCGCCGCGCGGCTAGTTTTCCAAGATGAGCAATTGCTGAATTCCGCATCAGATGTCATTGCAGACGCCTAAACGCGACTGAGCGAATTTCTCGCTAACGACTTGCTGTCGCCGTGTCGGAACGCGAGCCACGGCATCTTGATTGTTCATTCCAGCGCGAGCATCGGCAACTTGGTCGCTGGGCCGCTTGCTCACGCATAGGCAGTTGGGAGGTTTCGCGCAAATATGAAAGAAAAACGAAAAAAATAACGCGCTCCTTGTTACTTGGTGAATTACTTACGGAGCAAGCGCAAAAAATCGTCAAGCAAACGGCCGACGAGTTCGCCTCATGTCACGTATTTGCCTTATTCCAGATAAAATCGCGCGAGCGGCAGTATTCACGACCGCGGACCGTCCTTTTTGCCTTGCATCCTTGTGACGGTCGAACCTGAGAGACAAGGACAAGAACAGATGGCACTCAGACCGACAGATTCGGGGAGTTTGAGATACAGCGACATCTTCGATGCGATTAACCGTGGCCTCATGCAGCATGGCCGTTTGCTGATGCTGTGCACCCCGCTGGGCGATAACGTACTCACGCCCGTTCGCGCGAAAGGCTGGTCGAAGATCGGCCGTGATTATCGCTGGACGGTTGATGCGGTATCCACGCGCGACGACATCGAATTGCTTGCGCTGATGCATCAGCAGGTGTCGTTGTTGATTCAGCAATCGACAACACGCTATGCCGACGCGGAGTATCGTCCGATTCACGGCTTCGTGCATCAGATCAGGCGATTGGGGGCCGATGGTGCGCTATCGCTTTACCAGATCGAGTTCGCGTCCACCCTGTTCTTCTTGGGCGAAGGTCGTGACGATTATTACTGGCTGGACTCGAACGCTGTCCAGAGCATCAGCACCGTATTCGACAAATACCCTCAGTTGCGCGGGCACTACCGGTTCAATCTCAGCAGCCAGCCAAGTACACGCACATACACGCGACAGAGCGAATCGGATTTGAATTTTGTTCAACGTCTGCTGGAAGACGAAGGGTGGTACTTCTATTGGGAGCATGCACCCGTCAAGGGTAACGAACCACCGAACACCACGCTGGTGATCGTGGACAGCATCTCGGCGTTGCCGGAAGCGCACGATGTCACGTATTCCCGAAGCAACACGGGCGATGAAATCGATGGCTTGACGCAGTGGGTGATGCAGCAGACTGCACAGCCAATGGAGTTCAAGTCCACCTCGTTCGATCAGGATCGACCGGGCACCAGCTTCGCTGCGAGTAGTCTGATGGAGGCGACGACATACACGGTCCAGCATTACCGGGACAAGGAAACCGTCAGTGTTCCGGGTGTACCTGCGACCGTGTATGAACCGACGACCTTGGGCTATCCGGACTCCGACAGCGGTGGCCGCCGTGCGCGGATTCGGACGCAGGCATGGGACGCAATGGCTCGCCGCTTTATCGGCGTTGGCGGAGTGCGTTGGCTCGATGCAGGGTCGCGGTTCGTGCTGAACGACCATCCACGTCACGATGAGCGTGATCCGAAGGACCGGGAGTTTCTGGCGGTCGAGACGCACTGGTTCATCCTGAATAACGTACCGTTCGCCCGTCAGGCGGGGGCATTTCCGTTCAGCATGCAACCGGAGTTCGACCGCGTTCAGGCGGAATACGAACAGGCGTCGGTGTCTCGGCCCCATGCGGATGACGGTTCGGTCGGCTTCTTCTTGATGAAGACCGAAGCCCAGCGCGCCGATGTCGTGTACCGCAGTCCGCTCGAACACAAGAAGCCGGTGATGCAGGTTGAGCATCTGCTCGTCGGCGCGCCGGACGGCGAGGAAGCGTGGACGAACAAGAACAACGAGATTCGTGGCCGATTCGCATGGGACCGGCAGAGTAAGCCGGACGAGTACAACACGTCGCCGTGGATGCGCGTCATGCAGGGCGACACCGGTGACGGCTACGGTGCGGTCCACGTTCCCCGCAAAGGTGAATGGGTCGCTATCGGTTACTGGCAAGGCGATTGTGATCGTCCCTTCGTGCTGGGTAGGCTGCCCGGTGGGACCACTCAGCAGCCGTGGCATTCGGATGTACTGAAGTCGGGCCAGCAGTCGCGCGGCTTCGGCAATACCGGCGCGTACAACGCGCTAATTCACGACGATTCCACACATCAGGGCGGCCAGCGCCTGACGAGCTATTCGGGAGGCACGTATCACCTATTCCATCAAGGATATCTAATCGACCAGACGGGTAATACGCGGGGCGGATATCGTGGGATCGGCTACAAGCTTCATACCGACGCGTTCGGTGCGATGCGGGCGAATCAGGGGATGGCGATCAGCACGCAGCACAAGTCGCCGGACGCCGAACAATTGGACGTGCGAGAGGCGAGTCAGCAACTGTCCCGCGCGGGGAACTTGGTTGATTCGTTGTCAGAAGCCAGCAAGGGGCATCAGGCAGCAGACCTCAAGACCGGTCACGACGCGTTGAAGCATTTCGCGGACGCACTGGAATTGCCACAGACGCCCGAGGCCAAGGGGGGGCGCACGGCGGGTGGTGGCACAGGCACCGCGAACGCTTTCAAAGAACCCGTGATGCTGCTGGACAGCCCAGCGGGAATTGCGGCGTCAACGCAGCAATCGGTTCATCTCGCGGCAGACCAACTCATCAATCTCGTTAGCGGCCAGACAACTACTGTCGCGTCGGGGCAGTCGTTGATCGTCGCAGCGCTCAATCTGATCAGCCTCTTTGCGCAGAACGGCGGTATGAAGGCCATCGCTGGCAAGGGCGACATCGATATTCAGGCGCATGCCGGCGTGATCGATCTGGCGGCTCAGTTGGCGTTGCATATCCGCTCGGTTACCGATGTGATCGAGGTAGCGTCAGGAAAGGAAATCCGGATTTTATGCGGCGGTGCAATTATCCAGATCAGTCAGGACGGCAGCATCAATATCCACTCGCCGGGCAAGATCGACTTCAAGGCCGCCAGCTATTCGTTCGCCGGCCCGGCGCGGGTCGATATCACGAACCCAGCGTTCAAGGACTCGCCGGTTCAGAAACTGTCGCTGAACACGTTTGCGTCGCCTTCGGCGACTGGTTCGGTCCCAGCCGGCATGCCCTATAAGCTGTATGCCGATGGCGCGCTGGTCAAGCAAGGTGTGTTCGATAAGTCCGGGCAGTTGCCTATCGATCACCACGTGGCGACGCAGAAATACACGCTTGAGTTGGCAAACGGTGTCAAGCATGAAATTCCCGTTCCCGGTGAGTATCACGATGCCGTAAACGGCAAGCTGGCGAACCAGGGGTTCCCGTTTCACGAAGGTCTATCTGGCAGCGAGGGCGTACCGGACCGAGCCGCGCACCGACAGAATTATTTCGATCTGCTCAATCCCTCTTCGGAAGCATAAACCATGGCAACGCTGACCAAGACGATTACGACACCGATTGCGCAGAACCACACGAGCACCGGCAACATCACTCTGCCTTGGTTCGTGCAACACACGGAATACAATCCGACGTGGGCCACGTTCAAGCCGCTAGTAAACGGTAAAGAGGCATTCGGTGCAGTGTATGACGCAATCCGCGATGCGAAACACTCAGTCGACATCATCTGCTGGGGATTCCAGCCGTCGATGTACTTCAGACGTGGCGAGGCCGGTGCGAGAACCATCGGGAGCCTGCTAGTACAGAAGGGCAAAGAAAATGTTAGGGTCCGCCTGCTGTGCTGGCATGACGACTGGTATGTGTCTCAGTGGGGTGAGAACAACATGCCCGGATACAGTATGCAAACCTGGATCAAGGCGCTCACGCCCGACTGGGTGTACAAAAAAGCCTCGCTGATGTCGCGAGACTATCAGACCACCACTCAGCGGATCTACGATACGTTTTGGTATTACTGTGCCAACCTGAACAACGTGAGCATGACTGGTTCGTGGCAGGAGTCTCTTCAGCGCAAGGTCAACTGGCTGGCCCACTATCCGCTTACCTTCTCGAATGTTGAATTTGCGACGCGTGACTTCGACTTAAAGGCGCGGGTCGAAAACGCGTGGCGGCTCTACATGCGCGGCAAAGATTCTACGAGAGATACGCGCACCAAGGTAATGAACGCCGGCTTAACGGCTATCGCTACGCCGACCCATCACCAAAAAATGGTGCTGATCGATTACGAAGACCCGAGTCTCGCGACGGGGTTCGTGATGGGCCACAACATGCTCGATCAGTATTGGGACAAAGACGATCACAGCGCCAAGCGCAACGAACCTGATCAAGGACGTTGCGGGCCATTTCCCTGGCAGGATATTTCAAGTCGCGTCACTGGCCCCGTTCTTCAATATTTGAACGCGAACTTTTGTCAGGCATGGGATGCCGCCACGGGGCAAAGTCTCGGAAAAGCCCGTGCCGGTATGGAAAAGCGCCTGACGATGCGCGTCGGGCCGGACGCTGGAGCGACGGTGATGGCGCAGATAGTGCGCACGAAATCGAAGCAATCGACATCGAAGGGCGTGGTAACGGATATCGGAGCCATGTACCTCCAGGCCGCGAATAACGCGACGAAGTACGTTTTTATCCAGAACCAATACTTCCGATGGGTGCCGCTTGCTGATCAGATCAAGGAGGCGGTGCAACAGCAAATCAAAGGTGGACGCGATCCCGGCTATCACGGACCGATTCATCTTTTTGTCATCACAAACTCCAGCGATGAGGGCGTGGGTCCCGGCTCGTTCAACACCTATCGTATGCTTGACGCGCTTGGTCAGAGCAATTCGATTCCGGGTGTCGTACGTGAGCTAGACAAGCAATCGCTTGAAGTACAGCAGAAGGCACTCGAAGCGAAACTTGCAGCCGAGCAAGCTGCCGAGCAGAAGATTGCGACACAGGGAGTGGACTATACGTCCTCTGCAGTCCAGGGTGTCATGACGTTCATTCAGCAAAGCAGGTTGCGCCAACAGGACCTCCAACAGCAAATCAATGAGTTGAAACGTCAAAGTCAGACTATTGCGGATAAGACGAGCGACCAAGATAAGCTGGAAAAGGACGACACAAACAAGATCGACATTCCGACAAAGGACATAACAGGGCTGAAGGTTCACGTGTGTACGTTAGTCGCACCGGACTCGCCCGCTGGCGGCTGGGTTCCGGTGTACGTCCATGCCAAGCTGATGACCGTCGATGACGCGTTTACGACCATCGGTTCTGCGAACATCAATTCCCGCAGTATGGAAGGTGATAGCGAACTGAATATTTGTACAGAGCAGCAGGATTTGGCGAAGTCGCTGAGGCTGCAGTTGTGGAATCTGCATGCGGGCAACGACGCGGGTGATCAGGAAGACCCGGCGAAAGCATTCAAAACTTGGGGTGAAATTATTAACCGGAATAAGGTTAGAAAGAATCACAACGGAGCTCCAATCGCCTCGCTCGTTGGGTTTCTGAGAACGTCCACAGCCATTAATCGTAGCGACTGATATATGAAAAAAAACCTATTAATCATTGCTACTGCGTTTGCATTATGTGCCTGTACCAAAAAGGATAGCCCCGTGACATCTTCCCCTGACATGAGCGCTGTTCGCGCCAACCTCGCATTTACATGTGTGCATCAAGGAGATCATCTGCCGTCACTTGATCCGGAGGCCGACAGTCTGTTTCGGTATGCCCGCTATCTAGAGAAAAGAGAAGGGTCAAAGGATTACAGCGATATTGCCCGGTATTACCGGATTGCGGCGGCACATGGTCACTACAAGGCGAACCAGAATTTACAATCGCTCCTTTCGGAAGGGTTGGTGGATTCACCTGACCCACGGGCAGAGGCGGTCGATCTCGCTATGTTGCTTGTTAAGCGCGACATTCCCAGCGGCTATTACGCTGTCGGGCACTATCTCGAAATCGGCTATGGCCTAAAACAGGATTCCGAATCGGCGCTGCGTTACTTCCGAAAAGCGGCTGACCTCGGAAGCCCGGAGGCTCAGTATTATGTTGGTGATAAATTATTGCCAAATGATAATGCCCCCGATATCGCGCGCCAGATGTTGGCGTGCTCTGCTGATCAAGGATTTGGACAAGCGGCAAATTTGTTGGGTGTGGATCGGATGGAAGATGCAATCTACGCAGAGGCAATCAAGATCTTTCAGAAAGGCGTTGCAGCCGGAGATTCACAATCTGCGTCCTTTCTGGAAAAAGGCTTTAGAGGGCCGCCGGAATCCAATAAATTGTATTATCTCGGACTTGAAAAAGACCCCGAACGTTCGCGGCGCTATGAGCTAATCGGTGAATTCATTGATCGTAACGATGGCCGGAATCCCAAGGTTCCGGACATCGACAAGATCGTGCCCCTTCCACCCGCAAAGCTTCCGCCGTGGGATGGCACGTTCCAGTGGCAGAAAGAACAGGACGTTGCTGTGCCGCCGCAAAAGCCGGCGTACGAGGTCATCGATCAGATGGCGAAGGAGAAGAATCTCGACCCGGCAACCGGCTTGCCTCTGGCAACTACTGCAGAAAAGACTTCGCAACACGATCAGCAGCAGACCGTTGCGGCACGTCTGCCCTTGGGCACCGTCGCGCATACCGGTCAGCGGTGTCCGGAAGACGGCGTATGGTGCGCGAAACTCGATGCTGGTCAGGTCGGCGATGCGAAACGCCGGTTTCTAAAAGGTGATGCGTTGCCGTCCGTCGTCGTGCATGAACCGCGTCGGCTGGCAGTCCTCGACAGCATGATGGGTACGCGGCAGCACATTGCATCTGTCGCGTGGGAACTCGTCGCTTACCTCGACGAAGCTTGATTTTGAATAGACGACGCAAATCATGACTCGATACCTCATCCTCGACGGTGATCACACGACCGTGGCCGGAACGGTCCGAGCAAAAGGAACACCGTTCGTATTGGACAATAAACATATCGCGCACGAAGACGACGACGTGATTTGTCCGGCTTGCAAGTCCATCGGCAAGATTCAATGCGAGGGGCAGCGAATTCCAATGACGGGGCCGGATGGAAGACGCGTCGCGCTGAGCGACGATCTGTGTATTTGCAAATGCCCGACGCCGCCGAAGCTCGTCGCATCGCAGCAGGTCATGTCGGTTGACGTGTGATTCCGCCATCAACCAGTAGCTATCGACGGCGATGGAGCGCCAGTCGGGTAGTGAGGGGTATCGAAAGGCCATGACAATTGCAGGGATGAAGGATCATTCACTAGACGACCGGTCTAATCAGTAGATATCATTCAGCCTCATGAGTGCGACGTCGTTCCTGACGCGCGGCGTGGGACGCGAAATTGCCATCCGCGCTGCGATGCTGGTCGTGCAGGAGACGCCGCTTTTTTTCGAGCCAGTTATAGACGACTGGTCTAATAGGCTCTGGGCAACATTTTCGGTAACGTGGCCGGCACATTGACACGCGCCAGCAGCCTAACCGGCAGGCGCGCCGTCATCGCCGCCGGCACGCGGCGTGCGTCACGCTGGCCGCTGCCGCGACGCGGCTCCGTTCCCCCATTTCGAAGGAGTGTCCGATCATGAAGATTCTGGTTGTCCTGACCTCGCACGACACGCTCGGCGACACCGGCAAGAAAACCGGCTTCTGGCTCGAGGAACTGGCCGCGCCGTACTACGCGTTCAAGGATGCGGGCGTCGAGTTGACGCTCGCGTCGCCGAAGGGCGGCCAGCCGCCGCTCGACCCGAAAAGCAGCGATCCGACCGCGCAAACCGACGCGACGCGCCGCTTCGATGCGGATCCGGCGGCCAAGGCCGAACTGGCCGCCACGCGCAAGCTGGCCGACGTGTCGGTCGACGATTACGACGCGGTGTTCTACCCGGGCGGGCACGGCCCGCTGTGGGACCTCGCCGAGGACCTGCATTCGATCGGCCTGATCGAGCGCGCGCTGTCGGCCGGCAAGCCGGTCGCGGCCGTGTGCCACGCGCCGGGCGTACTGCGCCACGTGAAGGACCCGAAAACCGGCGAATCGGTCGTGCGCGGCAAGCGTGCGACGGGCTTCACCAACAGCGAGGAAGCGGCCGTCGAGCTGACGGAAGTGGTGCCGTTCCTCGTCGAGGACATGCTGAAGACCAACGGCGCGCAGTTCGAGCGCAGCGCCGACTGGGCGCCGCACGTCGTTACCGACGGGCTGCTGATCACGGGGCAGAACCCCGCGTCGTCGGAACCCGCTGCCGAGGCGCTGCTCGCGAAGCTCGGCCGTCAGTAAGCCGGCCCGGCGCCGGCGCGACCGGCGCCAGGCCGTTTGCGTCACCGGGCGCGACCGGCCCGGCGACCGCCTGAATCGCTCCGCCGTGCGTACCGCTCGGCGGCTCATCCAGTCGTTTCGTAGAACCAAGCAAAGGAGTGGTGGATGTCTGCCCTGTTCGAACCGTTCAAACTCAAGGACGTCACGCTGCGCAACCGCATCGCGGTGCCGCCGATGTGCCAGTACGTCGCCGAAGACGGCGTCGTCAACGACTGGCATCACGTGCATCTGGCCGGCATCGCGCGCGGCGGCGCGGGCCTCGTGATCGCGGAGGCGACGGCTGTGTCGCCGGAAGGCCGAATCACGCCGGGCTGCGCCGGGCTGTGGACCGATGCGCAGGCCGCCGCGTTCGCGCCGTCGGTCGCGGCGATCAAGGCGGCCGGTGCGGTGCCGGGCATCCAGATCGCGCATGCGGGCCGCAAGGCAAGCGCGAACCGTCCATGGGAAGGCGACGACCATATCGCCGACGGCGATCCGCGCGGCTGGCAGACCATCGCACCGTCGGCGGTACCGTTCGGCGCGCACCTGCCGAAGATGCCGCGCGCGATGACGCTCGACGACATCGCCCGCGTGCAGGCCGACTTCGTCGCATCGGCGAAGCGCGCCCGCGACCTCGGCTTCGAATGGCTCGAACTGCATTTCGCGCACGGCTATCTCGGCCAGAGCTTCTTCTCCGTGCATTCGAACCAGCGCGACGACGCGTACGGCGGTTCGGCCGAAAACCGCGGCCGCTTCCTCGTCGACACGCTGAAGGCCGTCCGCCAGGTCTGGCCGGAGCACCTGCCGCTGACGGCGCGTCTTGGCGTGATCGAATACGACGGTCGCGATGAAGAAACGCTCGCCGAATCGATCGCGCTCACGCAGCGGATGAAGCAGGAAGGGCTCGACATGCTGAGCGTGTCGGTCGGTTTCTCGACGCCCGACGCGCGGATTCCGTGGGGCCCGGCGTTCCTTGCACCGGTCGCGGAGCGCGTGCGCCGCGAGACCGGCCTGCCGGTGTCGTCCGCATGGGGGATCGACACGCCGCAACTCGCCAATCGCGTTGTCGCCGAGCAGCAGCTCGATCTCGTGATGGTCGGCCGCGCGCATCTGGCCGATCCGCACTGGCCGTACTACGCGGCCAGGCAGCTCGGCGTCGAGCGTCCGTCGTGGACGCTGCCCGCGCCGTACGCGCACTGGCTCGAACGCTATCGCGTCGCCGACAAGGTGGCCTGAGCCCGCGTTGCATCGCGCGGCGGCGCGGCGTTCGCGGCACGCATTTGACGATGCATGACATGGCGTGCGCATGCCGTTGCGGTGCCGATGGATAGAATGGCGGTTCGTACAGGCTTCCGGCCTGCGCGAGCCGCCATTTTTTCATTTCGACCGAGGTGCCATGCGCGCACATGTCTCCCCGTCCCAGGATTCCGCCGCGCGGCCGCGCGCGCAGCAGATCGCCCGCGTCGTGCTGTATGCGGCGCTGCTGGTGCTCGCGCTGTGGGTGATCCGCGACTTCCTTCCCGCCATCGCGTGGGCCTGCGTGATTGCGATTGCGCTGTGGCCGTTGCTGAAACGTTTCGAAGCGGACCGCTGGTTTCGCGACCGGCCGACCCTGATCGCGACCGTGATTACCGCGGGCGTTTCGCTGCTGGTCGTGCTGCCGGTCGCGCTCGCGCTCGGCCAGGCGATCTCGCAGGAGCACGACCTGCGCATGTGGCTGCACTCGATCCAGGACAACGGCATTCCGTTGCCGGACGTCGTCAGTCGGCTGCCGTACGGTGCCGCGCAGATCACCGATTGGTGGCAAGCCAATCTCGGTCATCCGCTGCATGCGGCTACCGCGATGCACGGTGCGAGCGGCGAGAAGTTCATCGCATTCGGGCGGCAGTTCGGCTCGAAGCTCGCGCATGCGTTGTTCGAGTTTGGCTTCATGCTGGTCACGCTGTTCGTGATCCTGAGGGCCGGCCACAAGTTGTCGGGCGCGTTGCTGCAGGGCGCGCGGCGCGCGTTCGGCCGCGGTGGTGCGGATCTGATCGAACGGATGGTCGCGGCCGTGTACGGCACGGTGACAGGACTGGTCGTCGTCGGGTTGGGCGAGGGCGCCATTCTCGGCGTCGCGTATGCGCTCGCGGGCGTGCCGCACGCGACGCTGCTCGGTCTCGTCACGGCGGTCGCCGCGATGCTACCGTTCTGCGCGCCGATCGTATTCTGCGGCGCGGCGCTCTGGCTGTTCGTGCAGGGGGCGACCGCGTGGGCCGTCGTGGTGCTGGCGGTCGGCTTCGTGGTCGTGTTCGTCGCCGAGCATTTCGTGCGGCCGGTGCTGATCGGCAGTTCGACCCGCTTGCCGTTCCTGCTCGTGCTGTTCGGCATTCTGGGCGGTGCCGAGACGTTCGGGCTGATCGGGTTGTTCGTCGGCCCCGCGCTGATGACGGTGCTGACGATGCTGTGGGCCGAATGGGTCGCATGACGATGACGGCCGTTGCACCGATTCGGCACATCGGCGCAACGATGCGCACGTGCGCGCGAATCCGCCCGGTAGCCCAACGATTCGTGACGATCGAAATCGGGCGGACCGGCGCGATGCGGCGCATCGGACACAAGTCTCAACATTTCTTTTCGATCCGGACCCAAAGGTCGAGTAGCATGAGGCTTTCGATCACGCCGGCAGGGCGCAGCAGATTTCTCCAAGCATGCGATTGATTTCGATGTCCCGTCCCGCAGCGACGCTGTCGCTGGCCGCCAGTTGCCTGATGCTGCATGGCTGCGCATGGTTCGACTCGTGGCTGCCGTTCTCGTATTCGCGCACGCCGCTGGCGAGGGCCGCGTCGCGGCACGGTGCAACCCGTGCCGACGTCGTCCGCGCGGGCGGCAACCCGCGCAGCGTATGGATGGTCCGCAACGGCAGCGGCGTCTGCTACAACTACTTCATCGAGCACGACAACGATCACCGCACTTTCTTCGTCGTATTCGACAACGCCGGGGTCGTCACGCAACACGGCTTCGATACCTGCATGGACGCCGATCGCAAGGGCACGCTCCAGCCGGACAAGGCCGCTTCCCGATAGCACGGCAGGCGCGTCGCCGCGCCTGCCGTGCTCGTCATTCGGGCCATCCGCGCCATCAAGCGATCGTATCGAGCACGCCGCCGTCGGCGCACTGCGCGGCGTCCGTCGTCGCCGAAGCCTGCGGCGAGCACACGTACACCACCAGATTCGCGATTTCCTTCCGCTGCGCCGGCCGCCGGATGATCGACGTCGCGTGCTCGCTGCGCACGAAATCCATCGACGCGTCTACAGACTTCGCGTTTGATCCCGCGTGCCGCGGCCACCGCTTTGCGGTGGCCGCGATCATTCTGAAACCTTCTATAACGATTGCCCATATACGTATGACCGGCTGCTCGCGGACGGCATGGGAGCGTCGCGTCATATCGGCGTCCGGCCCATAGACGTTTCTCTGCCGGTCTGTTTCACTCGCGAACATCCGACGGCACGGTTTTCCCGATATGGATGTGCTCGTGAACGCCAAAACTAGTGCGATGGTGGCCAGCGGCGACGCGTCGATGACCATCGAGAACGGCAACGTCGTTTTCGACTGTCTGGGTGAATTCCGTATCAGGGCGGCCTCGTTCACGTTCGAAGAGCCCGGCAATACGTCCATCAGCCTGCCGTAATTGCCGGTGAGCGACTACCAGCCCAGCTCCAAATACAGCCACACACAATAACGATCATGATTATCAGCCCGCCGTTTCTGCCCAAAGCCGGTCTCGCGGTCCCGA